>CALKHQ010000169.1 GCA_937988735.1 uncultured Alphaproteobacteria bacterium | reverse complement strand
GTTCGGCAGAAGCCGCTCGGCCTCGTCGACGCCCTTGTCGGCGACGATCTGGTCGCGGAGACCGCGGAACATGGAGCCGATCGACCGCAGCAGCCAGCCGAGCCGAGCCGGCTCGGCGAACAGGACGACGCCGTCCTCGTCCTCCGCCAGCTCGACCGGGGCGAGGCCCTTCACGGCCGGCGGCTGGGCGCCGAGAAACCCGACATGCCGCAGATACCAGACGTCGGGCACCGGATTGCCGGGCGAGCCCGGCCGATAGAACGCGGCGGAGATTTTCTTCCACCGCCCTGCCTGGACAGCCTCGACGAACGCGGGGTCGAGCTGGCGCGGCGTCGCGCGGAGACGGCCGTCCTCGGCCAGGAGCGACTGCACCCAGCCGTAGGCGGGAGCGTCGTGCGCGGGGTGGCCGATCACGATCGGCGCCTCGTGCTTCGCCGGGTCGTAGGCGGCCGCGGCCGCCTGCAGGTCCTGTTCGCTGAAAGCCAGCATCTCGCCGGCCGCGCTGACGTGGCGGCCGGCTCGGAAGATCTCGATGGGTCGCGCCGTGCTCATGGCGGCGCAAGCTACGCGCGCCGCGCGCCCCAGATAAGCCGGGCCGCGGTCCGGGGGGAAATGCCCGGATTCAGCTCACCGGCGCGAGTAGTGACCCCCCGAGTAGCGCGGCCAGTCCACCGCATGGCCGGCGTCGATCAGCAGCCACGCGAGATCCTCGCCGGTGTCGGCCAGGAAGCACTGGGCGACGATCCGCTCGTAGCTGCGGCCGCCGGTGTCGACACAGCGGACGGTCCGCCCGTCCAGCAGCGCCGCCAGCCAGGCGCTCGCCTCGGGGCCGCCCGGCGCGTGCCGCTCCGGCGCGTCGATCCCCCACAGCCGGATCCGGTCGTCGCCGATGTCGATCGTGTCGCCGTCGACGACGGTCGCCGGCCCGACCAGGTCGGCAGCCGCCGCCGGCGCCGTGGCAGCGAGCAGGAGGTACAGATGGAAGGCCATCATCCGCATGACAGGGCCACAATCGAAGATCGGATTTTAAGAGCGCGTTAAGAGCCGTTGAGAGGGGGTAGCATGCGCGCAAACGCCGTGGGGGTCCATTGACAGGGGTCGGCTGCCAGCGCGCGTCTGGCGGCGTTTTCGGGGCTCTGCTCTAGGCCTCCATACCCGGCTGCTTCAGGTGCTCGGTCAGGATGGCGAGGATCTCCGTCTCGTCCTCGGCCGAAACGCCGAGCCACGGCCGAGGCGGGATGTTGCGCTCGGGGCGGCCGAACTGGTGCGTCGCGCCATAGACGCGGTCCGTCCCCGTTTCCAGCGCGGCGTCCGTCACCTGGTAGCGCACGGTGCCGAGAAGATAGTTGTTCAGCACCAGGATGCGGTCGCGGTTCCGCTTCTTGCGCTCCTTGTAGGCCGGGCTCAGCGGCCGCCAGGGCCGGCCCTCGGGGTCGACATGACGCTGCCACCGCTCGCGGTGGCTGATCAGCAGGTGCTCGCCGATGTCGGCGAATGCGGGCTTGAGGTCGCCAGCCGCGGCCAGGAGGGCCTGCAGCGTCCGCCGCACCTCGGCGCTCTCGATCTCGATCGAGATGCGGCTCGCCGCCCCGGCCATCAGATCACCACACCTGGCGCGAGGTCGTCCGGGGTGGCAGGCATCGGCGGCAGGTCGTTCATGAGCTCTTCGGGCACCCGCCAGGCCACGGCCAGCAGCAGCGCCATGTCCCGCCGGCTGTGCAGCGGGTCGGGCACATCGAACGTCGCGGCCGAACCGAAGTGGACGGAGCGGCCGCCGAAGATCTCGAGCAGCTCGCGCACCTGGTCCGCGGCGGGTCCGTCGATCGTCCCGCGCTCCGGATCCCAATCGATCGATCCGGCCCGGTCGCCGGACCAGGTCACCAGCTCCAGCCTCATCACCCCTCTCACGGCCGCCAGCGAAACAGCAGCCCGACCGCCAGCGCGGCGAGCTCCTCATCACCCTTGAGCAGCCACGCAATCCCCTCGAGATTACCCCCCAGCAGACACTGATAGGCCATCGTCATGACCTCCAGAGCACCACCGACTGGATACGTCCTGCCGAAATATGGGTCGAGGTACTTGTCTTTCCTAGTCAATTCGTGGAGCCCATAGCCCAAGCCCGGCTGCAATTCGGCAAGTGGCACCAGCGGCTCGCCCGCCGTTCGGCGATCGTGCAGCTGCTGGAAATAGCGGTCGAGCTGAGGCATCAGGGCCTGCAGGCGATGGGCGAGCTCATGGACGGCATTGCTCTGGTGCCGCACCTCCAGCCAGCCCTCGCCGGCCACCGGGACTACCGTTCCAGTGGGCAGCTGGATCGGAACTCCGGCCTGCGCGGCGGTGGCAGTGAAAGCCCATCCCCGCCCCATGGGGTTGTGTGAGACATGGAGCGGCCCGGCTCCGTCGGCATAGACGGTCCAGCTGTCGGGGAACCGGCGCGATGCCTCCTGCACCAGTGCCACGGCCTTAGGATCACCGTCCACGGTCATGGCAGTGGATGTGCCAACCTCTTCGGCCAGCGCCGTGCGGAGCTTCTCCTGGACTGCCTCGGCGCGGGCGATCGGCGACATCTTCCCTTGGGGCGCCATTGCCTGCAGACGTTCGAGGCCCTCGTCGATCACCTCCTGCAGCGTCGGTGGCGGCGGCTGCGGCTGCGCGATCTTTGCCTCGAGACCAGACTTGAGGTCGGGAGGGAGCTTGCCTGAGCCGGCCTGCAGCGCCGACTTGAGCTGCTCCGTAAGCGTGAAGCGGCCGGGCGTGTAGCCAAATCCCGGGTCGATGCCGACGGGCACGTCCACCGTGCGCGGGCTGGGGCCGCGAACGCCAACGGTGACGGTACGCCGCTCGACGGGCGGCGCCTGATCGGGGCCCGACTTGCCGAGCCGCCGGAGATCCCGCTCGGACAGCGCCTCGACGAAGCATTGGCATCCCCAGCCGTTGGGCGGGAAGTGCTCCTGCCACCACGGATCGTCCCACCGCAGGATCAGCCCGTCCCACGCCAGGTGATGCGGCCGCGGATGCTCCACGGCGTCGCTGTGCCGGTAGCGCCAGTAGGGGCGGCGCTGGACCATCGCCGGCTGGGTCAGCTGGCGGAAGCGCCCTGCAGCGTAGGAGGTCCTGAGGTTGGTCTCGAAGATGACCCGCGTGCGCCAGTTGCGCCCGCCCTTGTACGACCAGCCGTGCCGTGCGACGATGTCGTCGAAGGCCCTCCGGAAGCCGGCGAGCGTGCCGCCGGCGATCGCCTCCCGCTCGACGGCCCCCCGCAGGTCCGCCAATAACTCGGCGTTGTAGGCACCGGCGACCATGAAGCCGACGTCGTGGGCCTCGTGCCACAGGTCGGTCCAGGCCTGGGTCGGGACGTTGACCTTGCCCCGGAAGAACTGGATCTGCTCCGCGAACGGCAGGTTGCCGTACCGAACCTCATCCGCCATTTCCGGCCGCCTCCGCGACGTCCGCGCGGCCGGCGAGCTCCGCGGCGAGCACCGCCCTCGCCAGCAGCTCGGCGAACGCCTCCGTCTCCAGGTCGGGGTAGAGGCGGGTGAGCCCGTCGCGGATCTCCTCCAGGCTCCCGGCCTGCAGGACCAGGCGCCGGACGGGCTCCATCATCCGGTCGAGGATCGGTTCGGCAGCAGACTCGAGCAGGTCCGCCAGCTCGGCCGGCCGGTCGGTCTCCTGCTCGGCGAAGGCGGCCGGCGCCGCATCGCCGGCGTCCTCCGGCTGATGGTCGGGCGCGACGTCCGGCTCCAGCGGCCGGACGGCCTCCCGCCGCTGGTACCCGTCGCCGTAGACCTCGCGGACCCGTTTCGGCGTCGGCTCCCATCCGATCCGGTAGAGCACCTCGTCCCGGTCCGCCTCCGCCTTCAGGTCCGGCGCGTCCGCGGTCTTGCGCCAAACCCTCGGCGCGGCGGCGCCGGGGAAGTTCCAGTGGGTGAGCCAGGCGGCGACCTGGCGGTTGAAGCTGCCGCACACCAGGTCCGCGTCGGCCTTCACCACCTCCTCGCGCACGTCCATGTGCACCTGGCCCTGGGCGCGGCTCGAGCCGTCGTCGGTGGTCATCGTCTGGCTGAGGACGACCTTGGAGATGGCGCTGTTCATGCGCTCCTGCAGCGCGTCGTAATCGGCGCTGCCCGAGCGCACCGCTTCCAGGAGCTCGATCGCCATTCCTTCCGGCACGATGATGCCGGCCTCGGTGTGGATGCTGGCCAGCGCCTGCAGCAGCTTTGCCTTCTCCTCGTCGCCCGTTGAGCCGGCCGGATACTTGCCGACGGCGGTCGGCTGGCCGAACTTGTCCAGGAAGATCAGCCACAGCTTGAGGCCGCCGCGCTTGAAGAACACCGGCCAGTAGAGGTGGTGGGCAAGCCCCAGGCCGTAGGGATCGTCGTCGGTGTCGGCGCCCGCTGTAAAGGTCCAGAACTTCCCCGGCGGCAGCAGTTCGCCCTCCGGCCTGCCCAGCGTCACCAGACGCAGCCGGCCCTCCCAGTCCCAGCGGAACCACTCGCGCTTGCGCACCTTGATCGCGTCGATCGCGACCTGCCGGCCCTCGCGCATCCACAGCACCTCGGCCACGGACCAGCCGTAGAACAGCCCGTAGAGCATGCGGTTGGTGATCCCGTCCCAGTCGATCGCCTGCAGCTGCTCGCGCAGGGAGTCGGCCGCCATCCGGTCCTGCCGGCTCGTGCCACCGGCCTCGACCTCCCATTCGCAGGAGACGACGGCCAGCCGCCGCTGCTGGAACGTCGCGTGCACCTGGTCGTCCGACAGCAGCTCGGTATAGACCGACAGGTCCAGCCCGCGCGCCTGCAGGATCCCGTCCTGCGGCTGACGCAGCAGCCGGTCCACCCACGGCTGCGCCAGATCCTGGCGTGCGATGCTCGCCACCTCGCCCTTCGGCGGCTGCGCCGGCAGCTTGTCCCCTGCCATCGCTCAGCTCCCTTTCACCAGCCGCTCAGGTCCAGCACGCCGCGCACGCTGCCGAAGCCGCGGTTGCTGGTCTGCCGCAGGCTGTCCGTCGACGTGAGGAATGCCTGGTGTCCCGCGCGCGGCACCCCGACAGCCTGGAAGTCGATCGGCGCCGACGGCATCCGGGTCGCGGCGTGGAAGTGCATCAGCGCCACCGCTGAATCGGCGTGCCGCCGGCCGCCGTCCGTGCCCTCGCTCCGGACCGACCGCGGCACCTTGCCGACGCCACCCACCATCCGGATCTGCCGGAGGTCGTTGCGCACGTCCAGGTCGGCCGGGATGTGGATGGTCCGGTCCTCGAACGCCGACCGGAAGGCCGGCGTGTGCTCGCGGGCCCAGGCGTCGTTCGGCAGCAGCTCCGTGATGCGGGCAGCGCCGATCGCCTGCCGCGCCTCCTGGGCCAGGGCCATGCCGTTGCCGTTGGCGTCGAGGATGCCGTGGTGAAAGACCGGCAGTCGCCGCCACAGCCACAGCAGCGCCTGCTTCTGCTGGTCGTAGGGGCAGCGGGCGAGCTCGATGATCAGCGGCACATGCCGGTGCAGATCCTGCGCGGTGTAGCCGACCGCGATCGACGTCCGATCCTGCCGTAACGCGAAGTCCTCGCCGATCGCCCAGGGCAGCCTGCCCTGGCTGCCGATCCGCTCGATTGCTGCGTCCAGCACCGGCGCCACCTCGCGCTCCAGCCACTCCAGCATCTCGGCCCGGCGGATGTGCTCCGGCTGGTCGACAAAGCCTTCCATGGGCGGCGACCAGCGCAGGACGCGGTAGTCCTGCGTGCTGCAGGCCTCGATCCACGCCAGCGGCAGCAGCACGCCGTCGCCCTCGCGCGGGATGGCGTCAAGCTCCTCGCGCATGGCCTCCGTGCGGCTGCCGTAGGACCGCCGGATGGTGCGATACCACTCCGCCTTGCCCTCCGGCGTAGCCGGCCGGCCGCGGATCAGGCAGACCCGCTCGTAGAGTCCGTTGGCGACGGCGTCGTCGAAGGTCACCTCGTGGATCGAGTAGTCGTACTTTCCGGCGCGGATCTCCTTGATGAGCTCGTTGAACGGGTTCTCCGCTCCGTTGTGGGTGCTGATGATCCGGATCACGCCGCCCCAGATCAGCAGTGCGTTGCAGGCGTCGATCACGGCGGCGACGTTGCGGTGGAAGGCCGCCTCGTCGATGACGACGCGCCCCTGCAGGCCGCGGATGTTGGCAGGGTTCGACGACAGCGCGACGATCTGGAAGCCCGAGGCAAAGCGGATCCGGAAGGCGGCAATGTGCTTCGACTCGCCCGTCTCAAGCCGGTCCTCGAACAGGAACTCCTCCACCGCCAGCAGCTCCTTGGCGATGGCCTTGGCGAACTGGGCGCAGGTGGCGACGAATTCGCGCCCTTTTTCGTGGGTATCGCCGATGTAGTAGGTGTTGTCGCCGCCCGCGCTCCGGCTGGCCGCCGCGATCAGCGTAGAATCCAGGGCCTCGGCGAAGGTGATGCCGGTCCGCCGCCCCTTCACGGCGAGCTTCAGGGGTGACCGGTCCGCCACCCACTTCGCCTGGTGCGGCATCAGGATGCCTTCGGCGAGCGGGTCGAAGTCCTCCGGCGGCAGCAGGCCGGGAACCAGGGTGTCGACCGGCGACCGCGGCGGCGGCTGGTCGACCGTGGGCAAACTCTCGCTCATTGCGCCGGCCGGACGCCGAGGAAGTCACGCCTGAGCTGCGCGATCCGTTCGGGCGACAGCCCCTTCTCGCCGGCGGCGGCCGCCGCGGCCGTCGCGTCGTCCAGCTGCCTGGCCGCCTCTGCCTTCGCCTGGCGCGCCACTTCCTCGCGTAGCCGCAGCTCGCGATCGAGGTCCACCTTGGAGGCCGAGGCGAGCTTCTGCAGCGCGGTCGCCAGGAACATCGCCTCCTTGCCGTCGAGCGCGACGTCGCCCGACATCAGCTTCAGCAGTGCGGCGTGCATCAGCTCGATGTTGATTCGCGCCACCTGGCCGGCCGTCGAGTCCTCGATCCGGCTCATCACCGTCTCGGCGACGACGCGGCTCTCGCGCAGCCGCTCGTACAGGCGATCGACCTCCTGGGTGTGACGGCCGAGGGCGGAGCGCGAGACCCGGATGTCCAGCTCCTCGAGCTTCGCCCGAATCTCGTCGATCGTCCGCCCCTGCTGCCGCAGCTCCGCGATCAGCTCGCGGATGTTCGGCGGCAGCCGGTCAATTGACGACGCCCGCGCCATGGGCGTCTCAGCTGAGGGAGGGCGGCTTGACGCCCGGCAGCGTGAGCCGGCGGTCCAGATGGTCCTGGCCCCGCTGGGTCAGCTCGGCGACGCAGAGGTCGTCGTCCAGCTGCTCGTTCTGGACGGCGCCGATACGGTGCAGCTCGCCCAGCTCGGCGTTGAGCTCGGGCCGCGTCACGCGGAAGCCGTAGACGTCGACGGCGCGCTGCAGCACGGAGGTGTTGGCGCTGTTGCCCGGCGCGTTGCTCAGGACCTTCAGGATGCACAGCCGGAGATCCTGCACCCAGGCCTGGCGGTAGTCGCTCACGATCGGTTCCCCTGGAGATGCCACGCCTCCAACCGGTCGGCGATCCTGTCGACGCGGTCGAGGCGGGCGTTGGTCGTGTCGAGCTTGCCGCTGAGCGCCACGAGCTGACGGTCCAGCTGGTGGAACTGCTCGCGGGTCGGGAGGCCGTCGATCACCTGGGCGTGGCGCTCCACCCGCGCCTCGAGCTCACGACGGGCCTCCACCTCGTTGGCGAGATCCACCCGGGTCGCGAACTGCTGGCGGAACGACCACTTCACCCAGGTGACGAGCCCGAGAAAGAGCGTCAGCGACCAGATGCCGCCGACCACCGGCCACCAGGCCTGAATCCATTCCAGCATCAGCCGCCGCTCCAGGCGGTGAGCGGCCGCGGCGGGCCGGGATAGGAGCCGGCCGGAAGGCGAGCCTGGGTCTCCCGCGCCGGGGTCGGCTCCGGCGGTGTCACCCGCTCGGCTGGCTGTACCGTGCCGTCCGGCAGGCAGACCAGCTCGCCGGTGTCGGCCGGCAGGTCGAGCGCGCGCAGCAGCGGCAGGCGCAGGATGGCGCGCAGCTGCGGCGTCGTGGCCGCGCAGTAGCTGGCGACCAGGCCGGGCTGCGCGCCTCCCCCGGTGCCGGCGCAGGCGGCGAGCAGCCCCACGGCCGCGGCCAGGATCAGCCCCCTCATGACGTCACCTCCTCGTCGGGGACCGGGCCGAACACGTCGGGGAGCTTGGCGATCAGGATCTCCTCCACCCGGGCCGGCGTCACGCCGAAGTGGCGCAGCCCGTCCGGGAAGGCCCGGGTCATGTAGTCCGCGGCGTGCCTGACCGCTACGTTGCGGATCTCGATCGCCGATCGGCCGCGCAATGTCTGCTCCGCCACCTCGCGGCCGTAGGCGAGCGCCGAATACCAGCCCTCCTCGAGATACGCCCGCACCCTGGCGTCCTCGGCAAGCTTCAGCCACGCCAGCAGCCGCCGGATCGCCCAGCCCCCCACGACTGTCAGGGCCACCGCTGCCAGCTCGAGCAGCGGCTCGGCCACCGGCCACAGGTCCACGATCGCGTCGCCGGCCGGCTCCGTGGTGGACGCGACGCCTGTCAGCACCTCCTGCGCCGAGGCGTCGATCCCCGCCCAGGCGATCAGGCCGACCGCCCCCAGCATGACCCCGGCGATGATCGCCAGGCCTCTCACAACCTGCCTCACGGCCGTCTCCTTCTGATCAGAGCCCGAGCGCCGCCCGGGTCTCGTCGTTGACGACGCCGACCGGCAGCAGCCGGTGACGTCGCTGGAAGTCGATGATCGCGGCGAGCGTCTTGGACCCGATGATCCCGTCGACCACCAGGTGATAGCCGGCGCGGTTGAGCGCCTCCTGGATCGCCCGCACGTGCAGCGGCTCGCGCTCCTTCGTCGCCGGCCGCGGCGTCGCCGGCGCCTGCTCGCGCCCGGCGAAGGCGCGGCCCCAGTCGGCGACCTGGGCCTGGTGCGGGATCATGTCGATCTTCCGGGCCGGGGCGACCGTGGCGTGATCGACGGCCTCGACGATCGATGGGAAGCGGGCCGCCAGCGCCTGGTGCAGCTTGTGACCGACTGCGATCTGCGCGTCGGTCAGAGCCTCCCACCAGCGACCGTTGTGCTCGAAGCAGCGCCCGGGAACCGGCTCGCCGTAGGCGGTGCACCTGCCGTCGCTGCCCCGCTCGACCGGCCCGAGGTTCGCCCACTCGATCCCGACAGAGAAGCCGTTGCAGCCGTCGCGCCCGCGCCAGCTCGACGTGCCGGCGTGGAAAGCCCGCCGGGTGCAGGGGACCGCCTGATAGACGCCGCCGTCGCGGTCGACGACGAAGTGGGCGGACAGCCCCTGGACCTCGAGTGCCCGCAGGGACGAGGCCGCGCTGAAGCCGGCGGTCCAGTGGTTGACCACGATCACCGGCGTCATCTCGGTGCCGCCGCAGTGCGGCGTCGGCACCCGCACCGCCTGGTCCAGCCAGCCTTCGTCGTCGATCCACATGCCGCCGCTCCCTCCGTTGGGAGAGGCCGGCAAACACCCCCGGTTCAGAGCTAAGGGTTCGGGTTGACGACAGACAGCTTGCCGGCCTCGCGGGGAAGCTACGCGGGCCGGCGGGGGCTTTTGAGCCGGACGCTTGTCCGGGGGAGGTCAGGCCGCGCGGGCGCGCAGCCGCGGCAGCAGGGTCTCGATCGCGGCCTTGCGCTCGGACGTGGCCGGCCGCGGCGCAATGGGGAAAAGTGTCAGTCGGTGAGCCCCCGCCCGTCACCGCTGGGCAGCGGGAGCGGCAGCTGGCCGGGCACCAGCGGCCGGTGGTGGCGCGGCCGTCCGTGCCAGCGGCGGCCGCAGCACGGGCAGGATTCGGTGTCGATACTGGACGGCAGCTCGGCGCCGGCCGCCGACCGGTCGACGCCGCGCACGATCCGCCGCACCTGCCGCGGGCTGATCCGCAGCTCGCGGGCGATCCGGCCGGTCGACCAGCCCCAGGCCCAGCGCGTCAGCACGTCGAGCCGCATCAGATAGCTGGTCGCGCGCGGCCAGGTCACCTGGTGGCCGCCCAGCTCGGCGCCGATCGCCGCAGCCGCCTGCTGCCCGACGACGCGGACCAGCGCGGAATTGGGGCGCGGCCGCGTCCCGACGTGCATCTCCCGCCCGCCGAGCGCCCGCGCGATCTTGATCGCCGCCTCGAGCCCGGCGACGTCGGCGACCGTCTGCAGCAGCGGCGGCAGGCGCTCGGTCATGACCAGTCCCACAGCCCCTGGCGGCCGCGGCACGGCTCGCGGACCCGGCGGTCGTGCTCAGACATCGGACGCCTCCGACGGGTCGCGGAGCTGCCGCAGCATCTCCTGCCGATCGGCATCGGTTGCGGTGAAGTCGAAGCGCGCGAGCTCGACGAACTGACCCGCCTCCGCCGCGCCCGCGACTTCTTCCCGAGCGATCGTCCACTGCTCGGGCAGGGTCCGGTCCAGCGACGCCCGGATGTCGCCCAGGAAGGCCGCCACGCCCGGATCTTCCTGGGCGCAGGCCTGCAGCGTGGTCTCGACGGCGTAGGGCAGCGCGCTCGCCACCAGGACTGCTGCCGAGGCGGCCGACAGCTCGTACCGGGCCGCCTCCTCGCCGATCGCCTGCACCAGGCGCCAGCCGATCTCGCCCATGACCTCGGCAACCTTCTCGTCCGACAGCTTCGCCATGTTCGCCTCCCTCGGGCTCACGCCCGCCCCACCGCGGTCGTCATCCCCG
>CALKHQ010000168.1 GCA_937988735.1 uncultured Alphaproteobacteria bacterium | reverse complement strand
GGTCGCGGCGCCGTCGAGCAACGCGCAGGGCGCGACGTCGGCGGCGACGAACTCGTCGCCGGAGCGGCAGGCCATGGCCTGGCGGAACCAGGGCTCGTTCGCAACCGGGGCGCCGACGGCGCGGGGGTAGCGGGAGGCGCGGCCGGTGGCAATCACGCGCCCCTCCGCGTCGGCGACCCACAGGTCGAGATAGACGGTGTAGGCACCGAGGATGACGCCCAGGCGCTCGGCGGCGTAGCGGCAGTTCTCCGGTGTCGGGTCGGCGGCGCAATCAACGACCGCCCGGTCGGTCGCCCACCAGCGCACGTCGCAGGTACGCTCGTAGAGGTTCCGGTCGATGATCTCGATGGCGTTGAGCGCCAGATCGATCAGTCGGTCGCCGCGCATCTGGCCGATGATCCTGCGGCCCAGCGATTCCAGGCGCTGTGCCTGGTCGACCAGCTCGGCTTCCAGGTGCTGGGCGACCATCTCGACCTCGCCGGAAATGGCCTTCACTTCCGCGGCGACCACGGAGAAGCCGCGGCCGGCGTTGCCGGCGCGCGCCGCCTCGATCAGGGCGTTCAGCGCCAGGACCTTCGTGCGGCCGGTGATCGCGCGGATGTCGGCGACCTTCTGTCGGGTCAGCGCGCTCACCTGCTCCGCGAGGTCCACGATGGTTTCCGGATCGGCATCCTGAACCTCGACCTCGGGAGAGACCCTGGCAGCGGACGCGTTCAGCATTGCGGCAAACCTCTCGCAGCCCCGGTGGTACGGGTCCGGAACGATTGTCGGAACGCGCTTAACAAGCGGTTGCCGCAATCCGCGCCGTCGCCCGCCGGGCAGCCTGGCCCCGTTGTCCGGTTTGCCGCGGAGGCATTGCGCCGGTCGCCCCGGCGGGCTAGAACCCGCCGCGCCGAAAACCTGCCGACAAGCAGCCGACCAAGGAGACCGTCGTGGCGTCGTACCAGTACGTCTACGTGATGAAGGGATTGAGCAAGACCTATCCCGGTGGCCGCGAGGTACTGAAGGATATCTGGCTCTCCTTCCTCCCGGGGGCGAAGATCGGCGTGCTGGGCCTGAACGGCGCCGGCAAGTCCACGCTGCTCCGGATCATGGCCGGGCTGGACACGAACTTTTCCGGCGAGGCGTTTGCCGCGAAGCAGGCGAAGGTCGGCTACCTCCCGCAGGAGCCGCAGCTCGACGAGAGCAAGACCGTCGCCGAGAACGTGATGGAGGGGCTGGCCGACCTCAAGGCGCTGGTGGACCGGTTCAACGAGGTCAGCATGCGCTTCGCCGAGGACCTCGGCGAGGACGAGATGAACGCGCTCATCGCCGAGCAGGCGGAGCTGCAGGAGAAGATCGACGCCGCCGACGCCTGGGACCTCGACCGCAAGGTCGAGATAGCGATGGACGCGCTGCGCTGTCCGCCGGGCGACTGGCCGGTGACCAATCTCTCCGGCGGCGAGCGGCGCCGGGTGGCGCTCGCACGGCTGCTGCTGGAGAAGCCTGACCTGCTGCTGCTCGACGAGCCGACCAACCACCTCGATGCGGAATCGGTCGCGTGGCTGGAGCGGCACCTGGAGGAGTATCCGGGGACGGTGGTGGCGGTGACCCATGACCGCTACTTCCTCGACAACGTCGCGGGCTGGATCCTCGAGCTCGACCGCGGCCGCGGCATCCCCTACGAGGGCAACTACTCCGGCTGGCTGGAGCAGAAGAAGAAGCGGCTGGAGCAGGAGGAGAAGGCCGAGGCGTCGCGCCAGCGGACGCTGGATCGCGAGCTGGAGTGGATCCGGCAGTCGCCGCGGGCCCGCCAGGCCAAGAGCAAGGCCCGCATCACCGCCTATGAGGCGCTGCTCGCCGAGGCGCAGGAAAAGGCGCCGGAGAGCCAGCAGATCACCATTCCTCCCGGCCCGCGCCTGGGCGACGTGGTGATCGAGGCCGAGCACGTGTCCAAGGCGTTTGGCGACAAGCTGCTGATCGACGATCTCAGCTTCAAGCTGCCGCCGGGCGGCATCGTCGGCGTGATCGGCCCCAACGGTGCCGGCAAGACCACGCTGTTCCGCATGATCACCGGCCAGGAGCAGCCCGACAGCGGCGTCATCCGCATCGGCGACACCGTGAAGATGGCTTATGTCGACCAGTCTCGGGACAGCCTCGACCCGAACAAGACGGTGTGGGAGGAGATCTCCGGCGGCCACGACGTGATCGAGCTGGGCAAGCGGCAGGTGCAGAGCCGCGCCTATGTCGGCGGCTTCAACTTCCGCGGTGCGGACCAGCAGAAGCGGGTCGGCCAGCTCTCCGGCGGCGAGCGGAACCGCGTGCATCTCGCCAAGATGCTGAAGTCCGGCGCCAACCTGCTGCTGCTCGACGAGCCGACCAACGACCTCGACGTCGACACGCTGCGCGCGCTGGAAGAGGCGCTGGTGAACTTCGCCGGCTGCGCGGTCGTCATCAGCCACGACCGCTGGTTCCTTGACCGCGTCGCCACCCACATCCTCGCCTTCGAGGGCGACAGCCACGTCGAGTGGTTCGAGGGCAATTTCCAGGACTACGAGGCCGACCGCCGGCGCCGGCTGGGCGCCGAGGCGGACCAGCCGCACCGGATCAAGTACAAGCCGCTGACCCGCTGACGGGGCAGGCGGCTGCCCGCGGGTTCACCCGCGGCGGCCGCCTATTCCGGTCCGAATTCGGTACAGGTGACGTCCGCCGGGGCGAGGTGCTCGAACCGGCCCTGGCGCGGATGGAAGGTCCAGACGTCGGCGGGCTCGCGGCCGGGCGCCCAGCGGGCATAGACCGGCTGCAGCTCGCCCGACACGAGCTGGCAGGACTCCCAGGTCATCGGCACCTCGCTGCCGGGCGCGAACAGCAGCGTCTGGCGGACGCGCCACGAGGTGATGCTGCCGTCGGCGCTCCTCTCGTCCGGCGTGACGATGGCGACGGTCGTCGCGTCGTCCCGGTCGTAGATCACCTGCCACAGCTGCTCGCCGCCGGGGCCGCGGTCGGTGACCCAGCTCCCGCCGCGAACGACCCAGCCGTTGTGGCTCTCGCCGCCCATCTGGTTGGGGATCCGGCTGTCATGGGCGAAGTCGGGGCTCGCCGGCCACCGCGGGTCCGTGGCGCTGCCGGTCTGCGTCATGCAGGCGGCGGACATGGCGGCGAGGGCGCAGGCCGTCATGAGCTTCATTCCGGTCCTCGGGTGCGTGCGCAATGTCACCCTCCTCTCCTGCTGCCTCAGCGGCTTTCCTAGCGCGACCGGGCCGCCATGTCATCGTCAGGGCCCGGCGCGACGCGCCCGGGGCGCCGCGGGAGGCCGGAACCGGGCGGCAGCGCGGGCGGTTGAACCGAGACAACGGGAGGGAGCCATGCTGCATTCCCTGAACGACCTCAAGCGCTTTTCCCTCGACGCCACCGACGACACCATGGGCTCCGTCAAGGACCTGTATTTCGACGATTCCGACTGGTCGGTGCGCTACCTGGTCGCCAACAGCGGGTTCTGGTTCTTCGGGCGCGACGTGCTGATCAGCGTCGAGAGCCTGGGCAAGCCGGACCTGGAGCGGGGCACCATCCCCGTCGCCCTGAGCCGGAAACAGATCAGGGAACTGCCGCCGGCGGACTCGCAGCCGCGGGTATCGGAACAGGAGCGGGGCGAGCCGGGGATGAGCCGCTGGCCGTCCTTCGCCGTCACCGGCGACGGCACGCCCTCCTTTCCGCCGTTCATCCCGGTCGCCGGTTTCGGCCCGGTGGTGGTGGCCGGGCGCGAGGAGGCCGCCCGGCCGCAGGAGGACATCCCGCAGGGCGATCCGCACCTGCGCAGCGCCGTGGAGCTGGAGGGCTACGCCATAGCCGCCACCGATGGCGACATCGGCAAGGTCCGCGACGTCATCATCGACCGGGAGTCATGGCGGATCCGCTACCTCGCCGTCGATACCGGCGGCTGGTTCACCGGCCATGAGGTCGTGCTGTCGGTCGACTGGATCCGGCGGATCAGCTATCCGGAGCGGCAGGTGGTCGTCGGCGTCACCCGGGACGCGATCGAGAAGAGCCCGCCGCTGCGGAGCCTGTCCGACTTGAGGCGCAGCTACGAGGAGGAGCTCTACCGCGCCTACGGCTACCCGGCCTACTGGGTCTGACGGCTGATCTGCACCAGCAGGATGCCGACGGCGACCACGGCGACGCCGATCACGTCGATCAGGCCGACCGGCTCCGCCAGCACCGCCCAGGCGATGGCAACGCCGAAGGCCGGGTTGAGGAAGTGGAAGGCCGCGGCGCGCGGCGCACCGATCCTGCGGATCAGCGCGAACCAGATCAGGGTCGCCAGCACGCCCGGTGCCAGCGTCTGGTAGGCGAAGGCGAGCGTCAGCGACAGCGTGGGGCGGACCGCGTCCACATCCTCGAACAGGAAGGCGACCGGCGCGAGGGTGACGGCCCCGACCAGCATCTGGATGCCCACGATCATCCACAGCCCGGTGCCGAGGTTGGCGTGGCGCACCACCAGCGTCGCGCCGGCGAGCGCGGTGACGCCGGCGAGGCAGAGGGCGACGCCGAGCGGATCGATGTCGTGGCCCAGGCGCCCCGCCATGATCGCGACCACGCCGCCGAAGCCGAGCAGCAGACCGATGCGGCCGCGCATACCCAGCCGCTCGCTCGCGATCAGCGGCGTCGCGGCAGCGACGATCAGCGGCATGGCGCTGGCGATGATCGCCGACAGCCCGGCCGGCACCCAGGTCATGGCGATGAAGAACAGGCCGAGGTAGAGGCTGTTCTGGCACAGGCCGAGCAGCCCCAGCGCTGCCCACTGGCGGCCCTGCCGGGGGAGCGGCTGCCCCGCGGCCACGGCGATGGCGATGGCAATCACAGCCGACGCAAGGAAGCGGCCGACGAGGAACAGCAGCGGCGGCGAATCCACCAGCGCGATCTTCGCCGAGGTGAAGGCCGAGCTCCAGACGAAGGCGAAACCGACGCCCATCAGGATGGCGACCGGGTCCACCGCCGACGGCACGGCGGTGCCGTTTCCGGCTGAAGGATGCGGCCGGACGGACATCGAGCGGATCTCCTGCTTTCCGGGACGGGCTGGCGACGGTGCCGGGGGAGCGGTGGAGCCTTAACCGCCTGCCGGGCCGGGCGCAAGCCGTCGTCGCCGGTGCGCGCGATCGGCTACACTGGAACGGCCGCGCGGGGAGGGGGAACGGCCATGACCGACGACAGCATCGGCTTCTTCACCGGCCTCGCTGCCGAGACGTGGGCCCGGGCCCGGGGTGCGGAGGAGACCGCGGCCGAGGCGGCGTTCCTGCTGACCCGGCTCGCGCTCGGAGGGCCGGCGCACCTGCTCGACGTTCCCTGCGGCGACGGCCGGCTTGCCCGCGCGATTGCGGCGCACGGCCACCGGGTGACCGGGGTCGACGGCTCGTCGGAGATGCTTGCCGCCGCGGCCGCCGCCGACCGATGCGAATGGCTTCACGGGGACATGGCCGCGCTCGGGGCCGCCCTCGGCCAGCGTACGGGGTTCGACGGCGCCTTCTGCTTCGGCAATGCCATCGGCTACCAGCCGCGTGCGGCGACCGGCGACTTCCTGTGCGCGATTGCCGGCCGGCTCGCGCCCGGCGCCCGCTTCGTCATCGAGACGGAGATGACGGCGGAATCGGTGCTGCCGGGCTACGGCGAGCGGCTGTGGCAGCAGGTGGGCGACATCCTGATGGTGGTCGAGCATCGTTACGACGTCGCCAGCGCGCGGCTCGACAGCGAATACCGCTTCATCCGCCGCAGCAGGGTCGAGCGTCGCCGGCTGGTGCATCACATCTTCACCTGCGGCGATCTGGTTGCGATGCTCGAGGCCGCGGGGATGGAGGTGGTGGCGCTGGAAGCGGACATGGACGGCACGCCCTTCGCCCTCGGCGACCCGCGGCTGTACCTCACCGCCATCCGCCGCGGCAGGCACACCCGCGCGCGACCCCGTTGATGCTGGCGAAGGCGCCGGCAGACACCGCGACAGACCGCGAAGGACGAGGTCGATCGTGGGCGGCGGACCGGGCCTGAACCCGTCAGGCCACGGCTGCCGCCACGCGCTCGGTCCGCAGCGCCCACGCCGCCATCGGCTTGCTGCGGCCGCGCAGGGGGCGCGGCGGCAGGGGCGCGAGACGCTCCATCATCTCGGCACCGATCCAGGGCCGCGCCGCCGTGACGGCGTCGTCGGACACCACCAGCGTAGTCGCCAGGTCGCGCGTCAGCTCTTCCAGCCGCGCGGCGACGTTCACCGTGTCGCCGGTGGCGGTGAACTGCACCTGGCGCTGGCCGCCGATCTCGGCGAGTGCGACCGGGCCGTAGTGGATGCCGACGGAGACCGACAGCCGGTGCTGCCCGCGGCTCCAGGCGGCGACGTCGTCGCGCGCGAAGTCCTCCACCAGCCGCATGCCGCAGGCCAGTGCGTCCGCCGCGGCCTTCTCCGGCGTGCTGCCGCTGATGCCGAACAGGGCCATGGCGCCATCGCCGATGAACTTGTCCACGATGCCGCCGTGCGCGTCCGTCGCCGCCTCGACCAGCCGGTAGAACCGCGTCAGCAGGGGCAGGGTCTCCGCGGCAGGCAGGTCCTCGGTCGCCTTGGTGAAGCCGACCAGATCGACGAACATCACCGCCGCCGTCCGCTCGTGCATCTCGGTCAGCTCGTGGTCGCGCGCCGCCAGCCGGTCGGCCAGCGCCGGCGCGACGAAGCGGGCGAGGGCGTGGCTGCGCGCCTGGGCTAGCACACGGTCGCGCCGGTCGCGGATCAGGCGGCGGCCCAGCGCCCAGACGCCGGTGGCGAGGACGGCCGCCAGCGTCGGAACGGCGTCGAGCCAGAGCCCGAACGTGTCGAAGGCGACGTAGATGGCGAGCCCCCACAGCGCCAGCACCGCGCCGAGACCGAGCAGCAGGAGCTGGGGCAGGCGGATCGCGGCCAGCGCCGCGCTGAGGACGGTGAAGACCGCGAGCATCGCGATCGACAGGCCGAAGGTCACCGGATTGCGGACCAGCGTTTCACCGTGCATCAGGTTCTGCGCCATGGTCGCGATCAGCTCGGCGCCCGGCATCTGCCGGTCGAAGGCGGTGACGTAGCTGTCGCCGACGCCGGTGGCGGTGGCGCCGATCAGGACCACCCGGTTGCGTGCAGCGTGCGCCGGCACCCGTCCGGTCAGGATGTCGACCAGCGGCACGGTCTGGAACGTGCCGGCCGGGCCGTAGTCGTTCAGCGCAAGTCCGCCCGACTGGTCCACGGGCGCAAAGCGGCGGCCCAGCCACAGCCCCGAGCCCTCGACCCACAGCACGTCGGCCCGGTCCACGCCGAGGTAGAGACGCGCCAGCTCGACGGCCATTGCGGGATAGCGCCGGTCCCCGAAGCCGACCACCGGAGTCCAGCGCCGCACCGCCCCGTCCGGTTCGATCGGCACGGAGACATGGCCGACCGTGGTGACGGCGCCGAGCTCGGGGAAGGGCGGCAGCAGCCCCGTGGGGCCGGTCGGAACCGGCTCCGTCGCTGCCGGCTCCGGTCCCTGGACGTAGGTCAGATACGCCGAGGCCCGGATGGCCTCGTCGGACAGCGCTGCCGCCCCGCCCTGACCGTCGGTGATGGCGAAGGCGAGCACCAGCCGATCCGCCGCGGCAGCCGCCTCGACCAGGGCCTGGTCTCCCGCGGCCAGCGCGCCGTCCTCGCCGCTGCGGCTCTCGAGCAGCAACAGGTCCATCCCGATGGCGGCCGCGCCCGCATCGTCCAGCATCGTCACCAGCCGGGCAAGCACGCCACGGTCGATCGGCCAGCCGCCGAGGTGGCCGACGGACCGGTCGTCGATGGCGATGATGAGGGTGTCGCTGTGCGGCACGCGCGTGCCGCGGACCTGGAACAGGCCGTCGAGCAGCTGGCCTTCCACTACCTGCAGCCAGCGCGCTTCTCGCCAGGCCAACGTGCCGGCCGTGATCACAAGGAAGATGGCGCTCGGCACGGCCAGCAGGCGCAGGATGGCGGCGAGCCTTGCCATCGGGCCGATCCCGCAGCCGCTACGGGGCGCCCAGCGTGGTCCGCTGGCGTGCGGACTGCGCGCGGGCAGCGCCCCACTCCACCGGCGGGGTCGGCGGCTCGCCGCGCGCCACGTCGGTGCCGAAGCCGGGGCCGAGGACGACGCTGCCCTCCGCCGTGGTCGCCGTCACCTCGACAGTGCCCTCGACCCCGAGCACGGCCGTGCGGTCCTCGACATATTCCATGATCCACTCGGTCGAGCGCGCCGCGACCACCGCGGTGGGCGAGCGCGTTTCCAGCACGGGCCGGCTCTCGGGCTGATGCACGCCGATGCGCAGGATGCCGCGCAGCAGCTCCACCACCCCGTCGCCGGAGACGCGGCCGGCATCGACCACGAACATCAGGGCGACCCGGGAATCCGCGCCGATCACGATGCGGCTGCCGTCCTCGACGACCAGCAGCACGCGCGAGTCCGGGCCGGTCACCAGCACGTCCTCTACCTCGACGACGGCGCCGACGCCGGCTGCGGCGTCAACCCCGTCGCGGACGACGGTCGCAGATCCCTCGATGGCCGCAATGTAGCCGACCGGCTGGGCGAGGACGTCCGCTCCCCCGGAGACGGCCGCGCCGGCAATGACGACGAGGACGAGCAGGAAGCGGCGCGCATGCTGCGTCATCACAACCTCTCCGGCTGGAGCCGATCGCTATCAAGGCCGGTTTCGCAGGCCTTGCCTGAACCGAATCGCCGGAATGCGGGCCACGGCCCGGCGCGCAACGCACCAGCCGCATCCGCCATGCCAGCGTCGGACAGCCGGGAGCGAGATCGGCAGCGCCCGGACCGGCACCGCGCCGGTATACCCGAGGTTCACGCCGAATGCACGTGGGAGAACTCACAACTTCGCGCGGGAAATGTGAGAGCGGTCACATTTCCCGCTGCGACAGGCCCGCGCCGGGGCTTCAGCCG
>CALKHQ010000167.1 GCA_937988735.1 uncultured Alphaproteobacteria bacterium | reverse complement strand
TTTCCCTACACGACGCTCTTCCGATCTGCCTTCCCGCTGAACCAGAAGGCGGAGGACCTGATGATGAAGGCGCCGGCGGAGGTGCCGATCGAGCGGCTGCGCGAGCTGCATATCCGCCTGTCGCCAAAGCTGACCGAGGCGAAGGCGGCAGACGCCCGCAAGAATGAACCGAATCTGTCGGATTCGAAACGCTAAATCATCATTCGGCGTCCGGGATTAAGTTGCGCCGGAGCCGCCCTGTCCCCGATGCTGGTCCCTGCGGGATCCGGGACAGGGGGCGAGTCGTGCGGCACCTTGCAGTCATCGCTGTTGCGCTGGTCGTGACCGGTTGCGGGATACCCCCGGCAATCACGATCGCATCCTACGCCATCGATGGCGTGGCGCTCGTCGCCTCCGGAAAGACGGTGAAGGACCACGCGCTTTCGGCCGCGATCGGGCAGGATTGCGCCATGTTCCGCGTCGTCACCGGCGCCCCGGTCTGCACCGACTACGAGCCAAACCCGGCGGCCGCAGCGGCGCTGGCGCGGATGCCGGACTCCGAAGAGATGCTGGCCGCAACCGCCGACGGGCGCGTGATCCGGGTGGCCGCGGCGCGGCCTGCGCTCGACACTCCGGTGCTGGTTGCGGCGGACGCAACGCCCGCCACGCCGTCGGCGGGCGACGAGGGCGACGCTGTTCCGCTGCTGACGATGCGCGACGGGCGCGTGATCTACACCGCGGCGTCGTCGGAACCGACACCGGTGCAGGCTGCGGTCGTGCAGCTGTCCTGGGTACCACCCGCGGTAGACCTGCCTGCGGTCCATTAGAGTTGCCACTTATTGTTGCCCGAATGTGACTGGACAACCGAGAGACTGCTGCCACATGGATAAGCCCTGAGGGCTGCCGCCTCTGCCCGGACCGTTGCGGCCCGGCACGACAGCGCTCCGCCCGACGCTCCAACTCCCCGGATTGCGCATGGACAAGACAGAGCTCGCCAGGACCCGCCCGACGAACGCCCCCGCCCGGCGCGGTGTCCGGCGACGACTGGGTCTCGCGATCTGCGGTTCGCTCGCTGTCATGCTGCCGGCTGTCGCCGCCGCCGACATCATCGGGCATCGCGCGGTCTATACGCTCAGCCTCAACCGTGTCGTGGGCGACAGCAACGTGGCCGACGCCCGCGGCGTGTTCGCGGTGGAATGGACCGACAACTGCGACGGCTGGGCGGTGGAGCAGAGCTACTCGCTGCATGTGGCCTACCACGAGCAGCCCGACCAGCTGATCTCGTCGCGCTACACGACCTGGGAGGCGAAGGACGGCCTCAGCTATACCTTCGACGTCGTGACCACGCGCAGCGGCCGGCGCGCCGAGCGCGTGCAGGGGACGGCGGAAATCGATCCCGAAACCCACGCCGGTTCGGCACAGTATGTGGAGCCCCGCGGACTGCAGATCCGTCTGCCCGAAGGCTCGATGTTCCCGGCCGCCCATACCGAGGAGCTGCTCAGCCGCGCCGGCGCCGGCGAGCGGCTGTGGCCGGCGATCGTCTTCGACGGCGCCAACGTCGACCAGCCGCTGCTGATCAACGCAGCGTTCGGCGGGCCGGTCGAGGCAGCGCCCGTGAGCGAGGCGCAGCCGGCGGCTGCAGGCCAGACCGACCTCACCTCGGTCGGCGGGTGGCGGGTGCGGATGGCGGTGTTCGCCGAAACCACCCGGGGCGAGGAGCCGGACTACGAGATCCAGATGGACCTGCTGAACAACGGCGTCGCCCGCATGATGCAGCTCGACTACGGCGAGTTCGTCCTCGACGCCGACCTCAGGGTGATCGAGCCGACGCCTGCCCCGCAGTGCTGAGCGCTGCAGCCTAGAGCCCGCGCCCCCGGCGGATCGCCGTGGGGCCGATCCGCGCCCGCACGCGGTCGATGGCGCGCTCGACCTGAGCGCGCCGCAGCGCGTCGGGGTCGGCCAGGTCCGGGCCGTCGGCGTCCTGCGCGCCCGTGATATCGCTGACGCCGATGCCGATCAGCCGGAACGGCCCCTGACCGACGACACCGGCCAGCGCCGCCTCGCCATGGCGGAACAGCACGTCGCCGAGCTGGGTGGGGCGGGGCAGGCGCTGGGAGCGGGTGACGAGGCGGAAGTCCGCCGTCTTGAGCTTGAGCGTCGCCGTCCGCCCCGCGAGCCCAGCAGCCTTCAGCCGCTCCGACACCTTCTCGCACAGCGGCCACAGCCGGCGGCGCAGCTCGGTCAGGTCCGCCAGGTCCTCGTCGAACGTCGTCTCGGCCGATACGCTCTTCGTCGGGCGGTCCGGCGTCACCGCCCGCCTGTCCTCGCCGCGCGCGAGGTCGTGCAGGCGCAAGCCGATCTCGCCGTAGCGCGCGACCAGCAGCTCGCGCGGCGCCGACCGCAGGTCGGCGATGGTGGCGTAGCCGTCGCGGGCGAGGGACTGCGCCAGCCGGGGGCCGACGCCCCAGATGATCGAGACGGGCTGGCGGCCGAGGAACGCTTCCGCCTCGCCGCGCCCGATGACCGTGAAGCCCCGCGGCTTGTCCTGGTCGGAGGCCACCTTGGCGAGGAACTTGTTGTAGCTGAGACCGACCGATGCCGTGACGCCGACCTCCCGCTCGATCCGCCGGACCAGGTCGATCAGGAGCTGCGCCGGCTTCCGGCCGTGCAGCCGCTCCGTGCCCGAGAGATCGAGGAAGGCCTCGTCGATCGACAGTGGTTCGACGAGGGGTGTCAGCTCCTGCATCATGCGCCGGATCTGCCGGCCGACGGCGGCGTAGCGCGGCATGTCCGGCGGAAGCACGACCGCATGCGGGCAGGCGCGCAGCGCCTTGTACATCGGCATCGCCGAGCGCACGCCGTACATTCGGGCGGTGTAGCAGGCAGCGGAGACGACGCCGCGCCGTCCGCCGCCGACGATCACCGGCTTGTCGGCCAGCTCCGGATGGTCGCGCTTCTCGACCGCGGCGTAGAAGGCGTCGCAGTCGACGTGGGCGACCGCAAGCGTCAGCAGCTCGGGATGGCGGACCAGGCGACGCGAGCCGCAGGCAGGGCATCGGCCGGCGTTGCCGCCGTCCGCACCGCAGTCCCGGCACAGCGCCGCCATTGCATCAGCCCTGGCTCTTGTCCTGCGGCCACAACCAGGCGGCGCCACGCACGCCCGAGGAATCGCCGTGGACCGGCGGCCTCAGCCTGGTGTCCACGCGGTCGGAGAAGACGTAGCGGTCCCACACCGCCGGCACGTCGGTGTAGAGCCGCTTGATGTTGGACATGCCGCCCGCGAGCACGATCACATCCGGGTCGAGCAGGTTGATCACCGTCGCCAGCCCGCGGGCGAGGCGGTCGATGTAGCGCTCCAGCGCCGCGTGCGCCTCCGCCTCGCCGGCCTCCGCCGCGGCCACAATCTCCGGCGCGCGCAGCTGCCGCCCCGTGTGGCGTGCATAGTCGTTCTGGAAGCCGGGGCCGGAGAGGAAGGTCTCGATGCACCCCTTGAGGCCGCAGTAGCACTCGGGCCCCGGCCGCTCCGCGTCGGTCGGCCATGGCAGCGGATTGTGCCCCCATTCACCGCCCACCGCATTGGCGCCGCGGATCGGCTGGCGATCGACCACCACCCCGCCGCCGACACCGGTGCCGATGATGACGCCGAAGACGACACGGGCGTCGGCACCGGCGCCGTCGACCGCTTCGGAGACCGCCATGCAGTTGGCATCGTTCTCGCAGCGGACCTCGCGGCCCAGTGCCTCCGCCAGGTCGCGGTCGAACTTCTGCCCGATCAGCCAGGTGGAGTTGGCGTTCTTGACCAGCCCGGTCGCCGGGGAGATCGCGCCCGGCATCGACACGCCGACGGTGCCGGTGCAGCCGAGCTCCTGCTCCACGTCTGCGACGAGCCCCGCGATCGCGGCGATGGTGCCGCGATAGTCGTTGCGCGGCGTGTCGATGCGGCGCCGGACCAGCTCCTTCCCCGCCTCGTCCAGTGCTGCCACTTCGATCTTCGTGCCGCCAAGGTCGATGCCGATCCGCATGCGCTTGCTCAATGTCCGGTTGTGTCGTGCAGGAGCCAGGTGCCGGGCGGGAACCCGGCGCGCCGCACGCGGCAGGTGCCCGTCAGGCCGGGACTTTGCTTGCCACGCGTCGGTCGCATGCTATTGTGCGGCCCGGTCCCGGGGACCGCAACTGACGAAGCGTGTTCTATGGCGAAGACGATCCTCATTGTCGAAGACAATGACCTCAACATGAAGCTGTTCCACGATCTGCTCGAGGCGCACGGCTACAATACGCTGCAGACCAAGGACGGCATGGAGGCGCTGAAGATTGCCCGGGAGAAGCGGCCGGACCTGATTCTCATGGACATCCAGCTCCCCGAGGTTTCCGGGCTGGAAGTGACCAAGTGGATCAAGGAGGACGACGAGCTGCGTTCGATTCCGGTGGTCGCGGTCACGGCCTTCGCGATGAAGGGCGACGAGGAGAAGATTCGCCAGGGCGGCTGCGAGGCCTATATCGCCAAGCCGATTTCCGTCGCGCAGTTCCTCGAGACGGTGGAAAGCCTGCTCAAGAACTGAGCTGCCTTCTGCACCCGGCTGCCGGAGCCTTTCCTGACGCCGAGTCCTGCCGCCCGGATGTCCGTGTGGCACCCTGCGCCGCGCGGCGAAGCGCTGTCGGTTTCACACCGAGGACGCACGAAGGCCCACGCCCGGAGTCGGCGCCGGATCAGGCGGGAAAGAAGGCCGGGCTGGAGACGGGCCCGGGCTCACGACGCCCGGCGCATCCGGCTGCAGCGCAGCAGCCGGAAAAGGGGAGGGGGCCCGGTCCGTGTGCGACCGGGCGACGCCCCTACTTCAGCTTGGTTTCCTTGAACAGCACGTGCTTGCGGGCGCGGGGATCGTACTTCTTGAGTTCCAGCTTCTCCGGCCGCTTCCGCGGGTTCTTCTTGGCAACGTAGAAATAGCCGGTGTCCGCCGTGCTCTCCAGCTTCACCAGGATGGTTGCGGCCTTGGCCATGGGAATCCCTCTCGAAACATCAGTACAGGGACGCCCGCCCGGGGCACCCAGGGAGCGGGTTGATACAATGCCCCTCCCGCCGTGTCAATTCGGCCACCGGTCTCGGTTCCGTCAGCCGCGACGGACGGGCGCCGACGCGAAACCGGTCGGGGCGAGGTCGAGCAGCGACTGGTAGAGCCGCGGCTCGCGGAGGAGGGCCCGGGCCACCTCGATGTCGATGTCGTCCAGGTCCTCCTGCGGCTCGCACTGGGCGCGGAGCTGGGCGGCCTCGGCGTCCAGCTCCAGCAGCCGGTGCGTGCGCCAGCGCCGCATCGCCGCCGCGATCGCCGGCGCCTGCTCGATCGCATCCCGCAGCGCCGCCTCCGCCGAATCGTAGCCGGTGGTGCATACGTTCGGCCGGACACCGATCTGGTGGAGGATGTAGCCGCTCGGCGCATGCAGCGCCGACCAGGTTAGGGTGAGCTCGCCGTCGTTCGGCAGCCGGTTCACGGTCTGGACCGTGCCCTTGCCGTAGGAGGTGCTGCCCACCAGCACCGCCCGCCCGAGGTCCTGCAGCGCCGCGGCCAGGACCTCCGCTGCCGACGCGGTGTTGCCGTTGATCAGCACCACGAGCGGCCGGCCGGACAGGATGTCGCCGGAGTAGGCGAGGAACTGCTGGTGGCTGTCCGGGTGACGGCCCTCGGCCGATCCGACGAGCCCGGAATTGAGGAACAGGTCGGCCACGGCGACCGCCTGGTCGAGCAGGCCGCCCGGGTTGTTCCGCAGGTCGAGGATCACGGCGTCCAGGTCGCCGCCGGCCCGGCCATAGGCAGCGACGATCTCGCGCTCGACGTCCTGCGCGGTCTGCACGTTGAAGCTGGTGATCTGCACCACCGCGATCTTGCCGTCCACCGCG
>CALKHQ010000166.1 GCA_937988735.1 uncultured Alphaproteobacteria bacterium | reverse complement strand
GTCGTGCTTGGCGAACAGCCGGGTCTCGAAATCCAGCCCGGCCGACAGCCCGAGATAGGCGTGGGTCGGGCGGGCGAAGCAGTAGATGCAGCCGTGCTCGCAGCCCCGGTAGGGATTGATCGACCGGTCGAAGCCGACGTCCGGGCTGCGGTTGCGGGCGATCACCGTCTTCGCCCGGTCGGGCGTCACCGTCGTCCGCGGCGCGGCCGGCAGCAGGCCGTCGTCCCAGGCCGGCCAGCCGTCGTCCACCCGCTCGGTCCGGCGCGGCTCGTAGCGGCCGTCGCGGTTGCTGAACGCGCCGCGGCCCTTGATCGGCGCGTCAGGGCCGCCGCGCGCCGGATCGTGCTGGAACCCGCCCATGGGCGCCTCCGTTCGCACAACAAGATATAGAGCCGTTCGTGGAATGTTCCCAGAAAACACGATGGTTTTCGCGCTGTCAACCCGAGTCGCGGCGCAGCGACTCGGGGGCGATTCGAGTCGCCTAGACAATCGCCCCGAGTCGTTGCCACGATTCCGCCACAAAAAGCCCAAGATATTGTCGAAAACAAGGAACGTTCCGGCAACTCGCCGAGTCGTTTGGCGATGTCCGATTCGCGGTTCCCGCGGCGTTACCAGCGCGGCAGAACCGCCTGCATCCGCTCGATTTCGGCCGGTGCCAGCGAACGGTCCACGTGCGCCCGCAGGTGGTCGCGCAGGGCGACAGGCAGGTCGGCTGCGCTCCAGGGATCGCCGGCGCTGATGCTCCGGGCGCGCCACCGCGCGAACCAGGTGACGCTCCGCAGCCACACCAGCCGCCGCAACGGCCCGAGCCAGGGGGCAACCAGCGTGGCGACGGCGTCCGGCAGGGCGGTGAGCCAGGCTGCCTCGAAGGCGGCGACGTCGGCATCCGCAACCGAACCCCCGACCCGTTCGTCCCAGCCGGTCGAGGTTGGCAGCGTCACATGGGCGACGTCGATCGCCGGCGTCCCGTAGGCGGCCTTCTCCAGGTCGACGAACCAGGCCTTGCCGGCGGCGTCGATAACGTAGTTCCCGGGATGGGAGTCGGTGACGACCAGCGTCAGCGCATGCGGGCGGTCGGGCCAGCGCGCCGCCTGCGCGGCCGCGATCTCCTCGCGGATGGCCGCGGCGGTGGCGGGTTCGAGGCTGGCGCGGTCGAGCCAGGCGGCCTGGTCGGCGATGGTCGCCAGCGTGCCCGCCACCGGATCCGTCTGCACCGGCAGCGGTGCCGGCGCGTCGGGCACCGGCAATCGGTGGATGGCGGCTAGGCAGGCAGCGATCGCCGGCAGGTCGTCGGGCAGCCGGACCGGCCGCCCCCGGATCGCATCGACCAGCAGCGCCCCCATCGGCAGCTCCGGCGCCGGCTGGAGCACCGCATGCAGCCGCGGGGTGACCCCGCTGGGCTCGGCGCGGGCGAAGCAGGCGGCCTGGTAGGCGAGATTGTCGGCGGGCGGGCGCCCGGTCTGGCTGAGCCGCGGCACCCGCAGCAGCAGGCCGGTCCCTTCGATGGCGACGTGGTCGTGGGCAACGCCGGCCGCCGGCAACGGCCGCAGCCGCGCCGGATCGGCGGGCCCCGCTCCGCTGGCAGCGAGCGCCGCGGCCAGCGCCCGCAGCCGCGCGGCGTCCATGGGCGGAGTCAGCTCGCCACCTGGGTCGGAACGACCGCGCCCTGCGGCCCCGGGATGCCGGTGGTCTTCCAGTAGGCGAAGCCGAGCGCCGTCCACAGGCCGGCGTCGATCACGATCTGCAACACCGTGCCCACCAGGGTGGCGATCAGCGGCGCCCCGGCGAGCAGCATCCCGATCAGCGCGGCCGGCAGCGCCAGCACCACCAGCACCATGACCGTGAGCACGATCAGCTTGAACGCCTGGCCCCGCGACTCCGTCCAGGCGCGGCCGAGGCTCGCCGGCAGGTCCATCACCAGCGGCGGGAAGACGAAGTAGAGCCGGGTGGTGAGCCAGATGGCCACCACGGCGGCCGCGAACATCAGCACCACGGTGATCGCGACGCCGCCGCCGGCCGCACCGACCATGCCTGCAAGGATGGTGCCCACCCCGGCGACGGCGAACATGATCAGCACGATGGCGAGGGTGTAGCCGAGAAAGCGGATCTCGCGGCTGCCGAACTGGAACACCGGCCGCACCGGCTGGTAGCGCGGCCCGAGCAGCGAGTAGCGCAGCCACGCGACCTTGAACGGCAGCGGCACCACCAGCGCCAGCGCGAACATCAGCAGCTGGAACCACAGCAGCGGCTCCAGGTCGAAGCGGGCGCCGGTCTCGGGATCGACGACGACCAGCCCCTCGACCTGGTAGGACGCACCGGGCCGCAGCTCGAAGGTGCCCATGTCCTGCGGCATCAGCGACGAGGCGACGAGGGTGAGCACGAACAGGAGGCCGTAGGGCACCGCAGCCAGGATGAAGGCGGCCCGCAGCTGCTTCAGCAGGAAGCGCAGGCTCTCGGTGAAGACCTCGCCGATCTGGAACCCGGGCATCGGACCTCGTCGCTGCTGGCTTGAGAGGGACGGAACGGTGGCCGCCTCACAGATAGCGGCATCCTCGCGGGAATGACAGGGGCCGTCAGCCCCACAGCGCCGGCTCCGGCGGCGCCAGCCGGCTGCCCGAGGCGGCGAGCGGCGGGCTGCGGTCGCGCGCCAGCCACAGCGGCCCGTCGAGATCGACCACCTCCGCCTGCGCCGCCAGCAGCATCGCCGGCGCCATGGCGAGCGAGGTCGCCATCATGCAGCCCACCATCACCTTCAGCCCGTGCGTCCGCGCCGCCTCTGCCATCGCCAGCGCCTCGGTCAGCCCGCCCGCCTTGTCCAGCTTGATGTTGACGACGTCGTAACGGTCGGCGAGGCGGGCAACATCGGCGGCGACATGGACCGACTCATCGGCGCACACCGGCACCGGCCGCGGCCGGCCGGCCAACGCGCCGTCCTCCGCCGCCGACAGCGGCTGCTCGATCAGCGCGACCCCGAGGCGGGCGAAGGCCGGTGCCAGGGCGTCATAGTCCGCCACCGTCCAGCCCTCGTTCGCGTCCACCACCAGCCGGCTCGCCGGGGCCGACGCCCGTACCGCCTCCACCCGCGCCAGATCGGCGCCGTCGCCGACCAGCTTCAGCTTCAGCAGCGGCCGGTCGCGGTTGGCAGCCGCTGCCGCGGCCATCGCCTCCGGCAGGTCGGCGCTGAGCGTATAGGCGGTGGTGATCGTCGCCGGCATCGCGATGCCCGCCAGCTCCCAGGCGCGGCGTCCCGCCTGCTTCGCCTCCAGGTCCCACAGCGCGCAGTCGAGGGCGTTGCGCGCCGCGCAGGGCGGCAGCAGCTCCGCGAGCACGCGGCGGTCCGGCGTCCGCGCCAGCGCAGGCGCCACGCCTTCGATCGCCGCAATCACGCCCGTCACCGTCTCGCCGTAGCGGGGATAGGCGATGCACTCGCCGCGCCCGACATGGGTGCCGACCCGGACCGTCGCCACCACCGGC
The DNA here is from genome assembly GCA_937988735.1 of uncultured Alphaproteobacteria bacterium. Lineage (GTDB taxonomy): Bacteria > Pseudomonadota > Alphaproteobacteria > CALKHQ01 > CALKHQ01 > CALKHQ01. Next base: position 18,099 of record CALKHQ010000166.1, on the reverse strand, counting down.
TCGATCTTCGACTTGGCGCCGTGGGCGGTGACGAAGCGCTGGCGAAGCGGCCAGATCTCCGCCCGCGCCGTCACGATCGCGCCGGTCACAGCAGGCGGTCCACGATCGGCTCCACCCCGCTCGCCACGGGGTCCACGCAGGGCAGGCCGAAGCGGTCGGCCGTCTCCGCCAGCACCCGCTCGCGCTCGGCCGGGGTCAGGGACGAGGTGTTGAGGCTGATGCCCACGAAGCGCGCATCCGGCACCACCATCCGCGCGCAGCGGAGGGCGAGGTCCATGCACTCGGCAAGGTCGGGCACCGGCCGGTCGCCGAGGCCGCGCATCGTCCGCCGGGCGACGTCGTGGCACAGCACCAGCGCCTCCGCCTGCGCCCCGTGGATCAGCCCCAGCGTCACGCCGGCGTAGGAGATGTGGAACAGCGAGCCCTGGCCCTCGATCAGGTCCCAGTGGTCCGGGTCGTTGGCCGGCGCCAGCCATTCGACCGCGCCGGAGATGAAGTCGGCGACCACGGCGTCGATCGAGACCCCGTCGCCGGCGATCAGGATGCCGGTCTGGCCGGTGGCCCGGAAATCGGCCGCAACGCCGCGGGCGCGCAGCGCCTTCTCCAGCGCCAGCGCCGTGTACATCTTGCCGACGGAGACGTCGGTGCCGACCGCGAGCAACCGCCGGCCACTGCGCGGCGCACCGCTGGCGACAGGGAACTCGCGGGTCGGGTGGCGCACGTCATGCAGCCGGCCGCCGGTGCGCGCCGCCGCGGCCGCGATCTCCGGCTTGGCCGAAAGCCGCTGGTGCAGGCCGCTCGCGACCTCCATCCCGCGCTCGAGCGCCTCGACGATGGTCGGGATCCAGCTGTCCGCAATCACGCCGCCGCGGTTGGCGACGCCCACGATCAGGGTCCGCGCCCCCTTCGCCACCGCTTCCGCCACCGTCATGTCCGGCAGCCCGAGGTCGGTGGCGCAGCCGGGCAGGCGGAGCTGGCCCAGGCACCATTCCGGCCGCCACTGGGCCACGCCGCGCGCGGTCTTGGCCGCCAGCGCGTCATGGGCATCGCCGATGAACAGCAGATAGGGATGGGGGATCGCCATGGCCGGACCCGGTTGCGGTGAACGAGGAACGAAGGCTTGCGCGGTGCTTGTACCGGCGGGGACAAAATGCCTTAGCATAGTGGCGCGGCCCCGGGCCCGCCGCAAGGCGACCCGCTGCCGCCCCTCCGAGACCACAGGGATCCAGCCATGTTCACCACCCGGCCCGAATTGCGCGGCAGTTTCGGCATGGTCGCCTCCACCCACTGGCTGGCCTCGGCGATCGGCATGGCGATGCTGGAGCAGGGGGGCAACGCGTTCGACGCCGCGGTCGCCGCCGGCTTCGTGCTGCAGGTGGTGGAGCCGCACCTCAACGGCCCGGGCGGGGACCTGCCGATCCTCGTCCACCGTGCCGGCTCCGATACGGTGGAGGTGATCTGCGGCCAGGGCGTCTCGCCCCGGGCGGCGACCATCGCCCGCTTCCGTGAACTCGGACTGGACATCGTGCCCGGCACCGGGCTTCTCGCCGCCTGCGTGCCCGGCGCCTTCGACGCCTGGATCACCCTGCTGCGCGACTGGGGCACGATGGAGTTGGAGACGGTGCTGGCGCCGGCGATCCACTACGCCCGCGAGGGCTATCCGCTGGTGCCGGGCATCGTCGCCGCGATCTCGGCGGTGGAGGCGCTGTTCCGCGACGAGTGGCCGAGCTCTGCCGCGGTCTGGCTGCCGGGCGGACGGCCGCCCACCCTCGGCCCGCTGTTCCGCACGCCGGGGCTCGCCGCGACCTACCAGCGCATTCTCGACGAGACCCGCACCGGCGCCAGCCGCGAGCAGCGACTGGAGCGGGCGCGCGACCTCTGGTACCGCGGCTTCGTCGCCGAAGCGATCGACCGCTTCTGCGCCACCACCGAGGCGATGGACACGTCCGGCCGCCGCCACCGTGGCCTCCTCACCGGCGACGACATGGCGGCATGGCGCGCGACGGTGGAGCCGGCCGTCTCCCTCGACTACCACGGCTGGCGCGTGTTCAAGCCCGGCTTCTGGAGCCAGGGCCCGGTGATGCTGCAGCAGCTTGCACTGCTGGAGCCGGTGCCGCTCGGCGAGATGGACCCGCTGGGGCCGGATTTCGTCCACTGGGTGACGGAAGCGGCCAAGCTCGCCTTCGCCGACCGGGACGCGTGGTACGCCGACCCCGCGCAGGTGGCGGTGCCGGCGGACGTGCTGCTGAGCCAGGATTATGCCGACCGCCGGCGGGGGCTGATCGACCCCGGGCGCGCCTCGGACGTGCTCCGCCCCGGCGATGCCGGCGGCCGGCCGTTCATCGCCAGCGGCGACCACGCCGATCCCGAAGAACTCGCGGCAGCGGGCGCGGCCGGCTTCGGCGAGCCGACGGTGCGCCACACCGGCCACATGCCCGGCGACACCTGTCACCTCGACGTCGTCGATCGCTGGGGCAACATGGTCTCGGCCACGCCCAGCGGCGGCTGGCTCCATTCCAGCCCGGTGATCCCGGACCTCGGCTTTCCGCTCGGCACCCGGATGCAGATGTTCTGGCTGGACCAGCGCGCGGCGGCGGCGCTGGCCCCCGGGCGGCGGCCGCGGACGACGCTTTCCGCCAGCATCGCGCTGGACGGCGGCGGCCGAGGGATCGCCTTCGGCACCCCGGGCGGCGACAACCAGGACCAGTGGTCCACCACCCTGTTCCTGCGCTGGCTGCACTTCGGGCTGAACGCACAGCAGGCGATCGACACGCCGATGTTCGACATGGTGCACTTCCCGTCGTCCTTCTACCCGCGGGCGACGGTGCTGAACCGGCTGAACCTGGAAGGACGCTTCCCGCCGGAGACGGTGACCGAGCTGCGCCGACGCGGCCATGGGGTGGAAGTGCAGGGAGACTGGTCGCTGGGCCGCCTCAGCCTGGCCGGCAGGCGGGGCGCGGAGCGGTTCGCCGCCGCCAACCCGCGCTTCATGCAGGGCTATGCCGTCGGGCGCTGAATCCGCGCGCCGGTTTACCGATGGTTTAAGGCTCTCCCGGATAGTGGGTCGGACGGACCGCGCGCAGGCGGTCGCCGCGACAGATTTCCCCAGGGACCAGGCATGGCGAGCCAGCAGACACAGCAGAAGATCTTTCGCATCGAGCGCACCTGCGGCCTTGCCGCAGCACCCGCGCCGGCGAACGGCATCGGCGGTCCGTCGCTGGAGGAGCTGCTCTCCCTCGTGCGGTCGATCGACGCCAAGGTCAGCGCGCTGCCCAGACTGGACGAGATCCGGGAGCGCCTGGTCGACGAGGTCGTCGACATGCAGGGCCGCATCCAGGACACGAAGCAGGAGATCGCCGCCCTCCGCCATCCGAAGATGGAAGACGACGGCATCCTGCGCGCCAGCATGCAGCTCGACGCGATCGTCGAGCAGACCGAGCACGCGACCTCCACCATCCTGGAGGCGGCGGAAACGCTCGAAGAGCAGATCAGCCACATCCGCGGCACCCACGCCGACGACCAGGTCGTGGCCAACGCCACCGACGTGATGATCGACGCCGTCACCCGGATCTACGAGGCATCCAACTTCCAGGACATCACCGGCCAGCGCACGCGCAAGGTGGTGGACGTGCTGAAGTACATCGAGGCGCGGCTGGAGCGGATGGTGAACCTTTGGCGGCACGAGATCGAAACGCTGCCGGTGCCGCCGGTCGCCTTCGACCGCGAGGACGAGGGACTCGCCCTCACCGGGCCGCGGCTGGAGAACCCGGTCGCCGGCGACGACGCCATCAGCCAGGACGACATCGACGCCCTGTTCCGCTGACGCCGGGGTGCGGGGCCGCGGCCGGTCAGCAGTGGCGGGTGAGCCGCAGGAACACGTCCTCGAGGTCGGATTCCACCGTCGACAGGTCGACGATGGAGAGCCCCGCCTCGTGCACGGCGGCGAGGATGCGCTCGACCGAGGTGCTGCTGGGCTTGTAGCTGACCCGCACCGTGTCCGGGGCCGTCAGCGTCGCCGTCATCCCGGCGAGCCCCGGCGGCGGCGCCGCGAGTTCGCGGTCCACGCGGATGATCAGGTCCTTGGCATCCAGCGACCCGAGAAGCTGCCGGGTCGGCTCGCAGGCGATCACCTTGCCGTGGTTGATGATGGCGATGGTGTCGCACAGCTCCTCGGCTTCCTCGAGGTAGTGGGTGGTCAGCACGATGGTGACGCCGCCGCGGTTGAGCTCGCGCACATAGTCCCAGAGCTGCTGGCGGAGCTCGATGTCCACGCCCGCCGTCGGCTCGTCCAGCACCAGCACCGGCGGCTGGTGCACCAGCGCCTTGGCCACCAGCAGCCGCCGCTTCATGCCGCCGGACAGCGTCCGGGTGTAGGCGCCGGCCTTGTCGGCAAGGCCGACCGCCTTCAGGATCGCGTCCGTCTTCCGCTCGGAGGGGGGCACGCCGTAGAGGCCGGCCTGCACCTCCAGCGCCTCGCGCGGAGTGAAGAAGGGGTCGATGTGCAGCTCCTGCGGCACCACGCCGATGGCGGCGCGCGCCTGGCGTGGGTTACGGTCGATGTCCACCCCCCAGATGGACCCGCCGCCGGCGGTCTTCTTCACCAGGCCCGCGAAGATGTTGATGAAGGTGGACTTGCCCGCCCCGTTCGGGCCGAGAAGGCCGAAGATCGAGCCGCGCGGCACGGCGAGGCTGACGTTGTCGAGCGCGGTGACGGGGCTGCCCTTCTTCCGGCGGTACACCTTGGTCAGCCCGCGCGCCTCGATGGCGTTGGCCGGCATCGGCGCGAGGGAACCTGCGGGCAGGGCGTGCGACGAAGGCGGGGCGTTCATCCGGGGCGGGCTCCGGGGCGGGTTGGAGTGCGGCACCGGACCGGCGGGCAGGCGGGCTTGCGCGGAGCGCACCGCGGCCCAATCTTGCAGGGGTCCGGCGCGGGGCGGTGACGACTGCCACTATCTAAGCCATCCGGCCCGACTTTCCAGCCCCTCGTGGGCGCCCTTTCGCCGCCCGCCGATTTAGGGCATAGGACGCCGCAACGGACGCGTTCGGCCCCTCCGTCCCTGGCAATTCCGATCCGGCATCAGCAATGACCGACCTGGCCCACATCCGCAACTTCGCGATCATCGCCCACATCGATCACGGCAAGTCCACGCTGGCGGACCGCCTGATCGAGCGCTGCGGCGGCGTCGACCAGCGCGAGATGCGCGCCCAGATCCTGGACTCGATGGACATCGAGCGCGAGCGCGGCATCACCATCAAGGCGCAGACCGTGCGGCTGCGCTACACCGCGCGCAACGGCGAGGACTACGTCCTCAACCTGATCGACACCCCCGGTCACGTCGACTTCTCCTACGAAGTCAGCCGCTCGCTCGCGGCCTGCGAGGGCTCGCTGCTGGTGGTGGACGCGAGCCAGGGCGTGGAGGCGCAGACGCTCGCCAACGTCTACCAGGCGATCGACGCCAACCACGAGATCGTGCCGGTCCTGAACAAGATCGACCTGCCGGCCGCAGACCCGGAGCGGGTGAAGTCCCAGATCGAGGACGTGATCGGGCTGGACGCCAGCGACGCGGTGCTGATCTCGGCCAAGACCGGACTCGGCATCGAGGACGTGCTGGAGGCGCTGGTCCACCGCCTGCCGCCGCCGGACGGCGACCCCGAGGCGCCGCTGCAGGCGCTGCTGGTGGACAGCTGGTACGACGCCTATCTCGGCGTCGTCGCGCTGGTCCGCGTCCGCCACGGCCGCCTGGTCAAGGGCATGCGGCTGAAGATGATGGCGACCGGGGCGGTGCACGAGATCGACCGCGTCGGCGTGCTGACGCCGAAGGGCGTGCTGGTGGACGCACTCGGCCCCGGCGAGATCGGCTTCATCACCGGCTCGATCAAGGCGGTGTCGGACTGCAAGGTCGGCGACACCCTCACCGATGCACGACGGCCGGCGGCGGAACCCCTGCCTGGGTTCAAGCCGTCGGTGCCGGTGGTGTTCTGCGGCCTGTTCCCCACCGATGCCGGCGAGTTCGAGAACCTGCGCGACAGCCTGACCAAGCTCGCGCTCAACGACTCGAGCTTCCACTTCGAGCCGGAGACCTCGGCTGCGCTCGGCTTCGGCTTCCGCTGCGGCTTCCTCGGACTGCTGCACCTGGAGATCGTGCAGGAGCGGCTGGAGCGCGAGTTCGGCCTCGACCTTATCACCACTGCGCCCAGCGTCGTCTACCGCATCCACCTCACCAACGGCACGATGATGACGCTGCACAACCCGACGGATTTCCCGGACGTGGTGCGCATCGATCACATCGAGGAGCCGTGGATCAAGGCGACCATCCTGGTCCCGGACGAACATCTGGGCGCGGTGCTGGCGCTGTGCACCGAGCGGCGGGGCGAGCAGGTCGAGCTCACCTATGTCGGCAACCGGGCGATGGCGGTCTATCACCTGCCGCTGAACGAGGTGGTGTTCGACTTCTACGACCGGCTGAAGTCCGTCAGCCGCGGCTATGCCAGCTTCGACTACGAGATGGCGGGCTACCGGGAGGGCGACCTGGTGAAGGTCAACATCCTTGTCAACGGCGAGCCGGTGGACGCGCTCGCGCTCATCGTGCACCGCGACCAGGCGGAGGCGCGGGGCCGCATGCTGTGCCAGCGGCTGAAGGACCTGATCCCGCGCCAGCTGTTCAAGATCGCGATCCAGGCCGCGATCGGCGGCAAGATCATCGCGCGCGAGACGGTGAGCGCGCTCCGCAAGGACGTGACCGCCAAGTGCTACGGCGGCGACATCACCCGGAAGAAGAAGCTGCTGGAGAAGCAGAAGGCGGGCAAGAAGCGGATGCGCCAGTTCGGCAACGTCGAGATCCCGCAGTCCGCCTTCATCGCCGCGCTGAAGATGGGCGACGGCTAGTCGCCGCCAGCAGACCCGCCCGGACCGTCAGGCGTCCGGGGAACAGGGCGGGCCGGGCCGGCACTTGCCAGGGCCGAAAAAGCAGACGCGGGGCACAGGGCCCCGCGTCGCGAAAACTGCAGATGCTGAGGGTTCCGACGAACCCGCCCCGGCTCAGCTGGCGGACGAGTCCTCGGGCAGGGTCAGGCCCAGCGGCAGCGGGCCGTCGCCGTAGGGGTTGCCGACCTGGTCGTCGGACGGGCCCGGGAAGGTGCCGGAGTTGTTGCTGCAGCCGGCGACGGCGAATCCGAGCGCGATGGCGACAGCGGCAAGCTTCGAAGCAGTCGTCATTGAGTGAACCCCTTCTCTCAGCGTCTTGCCATCTAGTGTGGCGTCGAAACCTCTGGTCATCGGTCCGCGTCGCAAGCCAGCTGACTCGCTTCCGCGAATGAGACCGCATATTAAGCACCATCCTGCGGCGGCTGCAATCCGATGCCGGCGGCATCCGGGGGGATAGTTGCCATTTTCACACAACTAGCTGCCGCAAGTTGCTTTTCTGCAACAAGAAGCGGCGGCGCCATTGGTTCCACGGGCCGCCGGAACAGCTTCGCCCCCGCGGCTTCATGTGGCCCTGCGGCCACTGCCGATGCCGGCGAGCCGCCACAGCAGCAGGCCGATCGCGGCCGAGCCGGCCAGCACGACGACCAGCGTCCGCCACGCCGGCCACAGCAGCATCGGCAGGATCACGTCGAACCAGAGATCGGGGTAGAAGACGGCGGGCGCCACATACCGTTCCACCACCGCCTGGGCGAGGTCGAGGCTCGGGCGGTCCACCGCAGCCCACACCTCGCCCGCCGGCGTGGTGAAGTCGGTGTTGTTCAGGAGCAGGTAGATCGCAACGGCCAGCGCCCCCAGTGCCGTGAGCACCAGCACGATCGACAGCAGCCGCAGGATCAGGCGGATGAGGAACATCGGTGGCTTTCCGTCGGCGGCCTGGCCACAAGCATGAGCGGCACTGCCACCATAGCATTGCCACCCGCAGGCGCAATCAGCCGCTCAGCCCGGCGCGCCCTACCCGATCAGCGCCTGCACGCCGTCATGGATCCAGCGGTAGGGCTCGGCCGCGCCGATCGCGACCATCCAGTCGTGCCACGCGGCCGTCGCGTCCATCAGCCAGACATCGACCGGCGCCATCCACAGCGGCAGGTAGGTCATGAAATCGCGCAGCGGCCCGGAACCGGACACCAGCAGTACCACGATGCCGGCAAGCATCAGGCGCACCGCCTGGCCAAGGCGCAGCGGCCGGCCGAGCTCGCGCTCGTCGAAATGGCCCCGCACGTCGGTCTGCGCCGCCATTCCCGCCTCCCGGTCAGAACTGGAAGTAGATGAAGGGCGCCACGCCTTCCGGCCCCATGGCGCTGATCGCCACCAGCACGGCTGCGACGAGCACGCCCTGGGCCGCCGCCGGAAGCCGGCTGAGGGCGGCGCCGGTGCGCTCCACCGTGTCCCGCGGCACGAAATGGAAGGCGAGGCCGATGGCGGTGAGCCCCAGCACGAACGGCGTGGTCAGCATCGTCGGCAGGTCGCTGGTGAACAGGGACTCGAGGTAGAGCAGGGCGTAGTCGAGGCTCTCCGCCCGGAAGAAGACGAAGGTGAGCACGACGAAGTGGAAGGCGTAGAGGATGCCTGCCGCCCGCAGCACGGCCGAGCGCGGACGCAGCTGGCGCCGGCCGGTCACCATGTTCTCCACCGCCAGCGCGAGCCCGTGCATCACGCCCCAGATGACGAAGGTCCAGGCGGCGCCGTGCCAGATGCCGCCCAGCACCATGGTCAGCATCAGGTTGCGCCGCGTCCGCCACGGGCCCTGCCGGCTGCCGCCCAGCGGGATGTACAGATAGTCCCGCAGCCAGCTCGACAGCGAGATGTGCCAGCGCCGCCAGAACTCGCGGATGCTGGCCGACCGGTACGGCTGGTCGAAGTTGCGGTCGAACCGGTAGCCGAGCATGGCAGCGAGCCCGATCGCCATGTCGCTGTAACCGGAGAAGTCGCAGTAGATCTGGACGGCGTAGGCATAGGCGCCGACCAGCAGGTCCCAGCCGCTGTAGTAGGAGGGGTCGAAGAACACCTCGTCCACGATCTGGGTCGCCAGGTAGTTGGCGACGATCAGCTTCTTGAACAGCCCGACCAGCGTCAGCACCAGGCCCCAGCTCATCAGGATCGCGTCCGGGTCCGGCCGGGCGCGGATCTGGGGGATGAGGGTGGCGGCGCGGACGATCGGGCCGGCGACGAGCTGCGGGAAGAAGGAGATGTAGAGCAGGATGTCCAGGACCGAGCGGCTGGCCGTGATGTCGCGGCGGTAGACGTCAATGACGTAGGAAATGCCCTGGAAGGTGAAGAACGAAATGCCGACGGGCAGGATCACCGCCATGTAGGGCAGCTCCCGCTCCAGCCCGAGGCCGAGGAACAGGTCGTTCAGCTGCTCGATGAAGAAGTCGTAGTACTTGAAGAAGCCGAGCACGGCCAGGTTGCCGGCCACCGCGATGCCCAGCAGCCACCGGCGCGCCCGCTCCGGCCCCGCCCGCTCGATCGCGAGCGCCGCCCCCCAGTTGAACAGGGAGCTCCCCAGCAGCAGGAAGCAGAACCGCCAGTCCCACGCGGCGTAGAAGCCGTAGCTGGCCAGCGTGAGGAACAGCTTGCGCGGCTCCAGCCAGCGGCGCAGCCCCCAGCTGACGAAGAAGACGCCGATGAAGAACAGCAGGAACTCGAGGGTCGGGAACAGCACGGCCGGTGGTGCCCTGATTTGTTTCCGCCCGCGCGGGCGGTCCGGCGGGTCTGCCCGCCCTGCTGCCGGTTATGGCGGAGTGGCCTCGAAGACCTGGGCTGCGGTCTGCACCGCGGTGGCGTCGAGCAGGGGCGCGGAGACGTCGGGCAGACGGGCAATCGCGCCGCTCCCGGTCAGGTCGCGGAACAGCGCCTCCGCGCTCAGCCGGTAGCCCTCGTCGGTAAGGTGGACATGGTCCCGCCGGGCGAGCGGCGGCTCCCGCAGCGCCCACTGGTGGATGCTGCAGGCCCCGCCCATCGCCCGTGACCAGTCCCAGAAGTAGTGGCCGCGCTCGTTGGCGACCTGGGCCTGGGCGATGCGCACCAGCTCCAGGTTCGGCGGCTGGTGCCAGCGGCAGGACGATCCCTGCGCCCGCGGCCCGAACAGCTCGCGGTAGTTCGCCCGCTCGGCCTGGGTGAGCGGCGCGCAGGGGAAGGTGATGGACTCGACGTCGTCGCGACGGCAGCTCTCCGGCAGCCGCGCCGCGTCGGGCGGGCCGACGATGATCAGCGAGGCGTTGGGCGCGGCCTCCTCGATCTGGCGGATCTGGGCGGCGAACTGGTTCTTGTACTCGTAGGGGTCGAGACTGTCGTTGAAGCCCTCGTTGGTGCCGTAGGCGACGATCACGATCGCCGGGTCGGCGGCGCGGAGCTCGGCCAGATAGGCGTCGCGGTTCCAGCGGTTGGCAACGTTGATGGTGGCGCCGACGATGCCGTGGTTCTCCAGCAGCACGCCGGGGGTGTTGCGGTAGGTGGACCAGCTGGTGAGCCAGACCTCGCCGTCGCCGACCGGGCGCAGCACGAGCTGGCGGCTGCCGCGCAGCACCTCCTGCCGGAAGCGCAGCAGCTCGATCCCCGGCCGGCTGGTACGCAGCACGCCGACCTCACGGCCGTCGACCAGCACCTGGACCGAGCCGCCGCCGGGGTGCCCGAAGGCGCCCACCTCGACCACGTCGAAGCCCTGCGGCTCCGTGCTCTGCAACACCATCGAGTCCGACGGGCTGCTGCCGACCACCCGGTAGCCGCTGAGCGAGAACGGCCCTGCGCTGGTGCTCGACCGGCTGCTCTCCACCCGCCAGCCGTCGGTCTGCAGCACGGCGACGAGCGTCGGCTCGTAAAAGGCAAAGGGCGCACCGGCGCCCATCATGCCGCGCCCCGCCGCACCGTAGCGCTGCTGGAACAGGTCGCGCAGGCGCCCGGTGAAGCGGTCGCCGGCGGTGTGGCTGTCGCCGAGCTGGATGATGGTGACGGGATGCGGGCGGCTGGCGACGATCGACTGCAGCCGGGCCATGACCGGCGCCGGCGACACGTTGCCCGCCGGCATCTGCCAGCTCAGCTGCGGGATCTGGCCCGGCGCCGCATCGCCGCCGCGCGACGAGCCGCAGCCGCAGAGGGCGAGCAGCGCCAGCGCAGCCGCGGCGTTGCGCAGCGCGGACTTCAGGGCCCTAGCCATTGACGTATTCGCCCACGGGAAGGTTCGGCAGCTCCTCGTGCATCGCCGCCAGCAGGGCCTTTGCGATCAGTTCGTAGCCGCGGCCGGTGAAGTGCACACCGTCGTTCGCCCGCATCAGGCGGCTGCGGCCGTCGGAGTCGGCGAGATAGGCGGAATAGGCGCCGTCCGCGTCGCCGGTCAGCGCGAGCGTCGGCACGAAGGTCGCGTCGGCGACCAGCGCCTGGGATTCGAAGATCGTGTTGAGGTGGGCCATCTGCTCGGCGAACCGCTGGTCACGCACCGTCGGCAGCCCGACCCAGAAGGTGGGAATGCCGGCATCGCGCAGCCGCCTCAGCACCGAATCCACGCGGGCGCGATAGACCTCGTTCCACGGCTCGGAGCCGAACTCGAACTGCCGCCGGCCCTCGAAATAGACGGGCTGGTTGTCGTTCAGCCCCAGGCAGACGACGGCGATGTCGATGGTCTCCGACGCCAGCACCTCGTCCAGCTCGACCTCCCAGTCGAAGAAGTCGGGGCGCGCGAGCCCGCTGGAGACCTCGGTGTGGCGGGCAACCTCGAAGCGGTTGTTGCCGTGCAGCGTGCGGTAGAGGCCGGCCCAGATTCCGTCGGCAAGGGAATCGCCGAACACGCCGATCCGGATCGGCCGGAGCTCGTCCTCGACCGGCGCGGTGAAGTCGTCCTGCGCCAGCGCCGCCGGCATTCCGCAGAGAGCGGCGGCGACCAGCGCCGCGCTGCCGGCGAGGAAACGGCGGCGCGCAGCAACGGTCCGGGGACGCTCCCTGTTCCGGGAATGGGAGTCCACGAATCGGAATCCTCAGCCATGGTCTGACGCGGAGGCATTACCGGGAAGGGTCCCGGCCGCGTCAAGCATAACCCGATACACGATCTGCCGCCGGCGTGCCTCGCGCCGGCCGTGCCGGTGACCGGACATTAACCATGGAATCCCCTGCCGAATGGTGAACGCGGCCCATCGGGCGTCCGGCCGCCTGCGCGCAGGCTGGCGCGGGAATCGGGCCGCATTGCCGCCGGTGCCGCATCGCCCTTGGCGCAGGCACGGCCAGTTGCTATGTAAGGCGCCCCTGTGGAGGGGTGGCCGAGTGGCTGAAGGCGCACGCTTGGAAAGCGTGTTTACGGGTGACCGTAACGCGGGTTCGAATCCCGCTCCCTCCGCCAGATTCTCCCCCCATGGCACACCCGTTGCCGATCGGCTCCTGACGTCACGCCGTCCGTACGGTCGGGACGGTTCCGGGCCGGCCTCTGCCGCCGCGGCACATGGCCGCCCTGCAACCGGCCGGCCCATGGACCTCCCTCCCTCCTCGCCTACCTCTCTCGCGCCGGCGCAGGTGCCGGCCGGGCGCGGGGCGCCGCGGGGCGGAAGGGATCCGGGGATGCGGGTGCTGATCGTGGAGGATGATCCGCTTGCTGCGATCCATCTCGCGGAGATGGTGAGCGACTTCGGCCACCAGGCCTGCGGCACCGCGGCCACGGTGCGCGAGGCGGTGGAGCAGGCGGATGCGAGCCGGCCCGACGTGGCGCTGATGGACCTGCGGCTCGCTCGCGGCGACAACGGCATTGAGGCGGCGCGGCTGCTGCAGCAGCGCCACGGGCTGCGCTGCATCTTCGTCAGCGGTCACCTGGACGACGCGGCGGTGTCGGCGATGCTGCCGCTGGAGCCCATCGATTTCGTCCTGAAGCCGGTGATCCCGGTCTACCTGCAGCGCGCGCTGGAGAAGGCGGAGACGATCCTCGCCACCCGCTCCGCCCCGCACTGACCGGGAGCCCCCGCTCGGCGGGAGGAATCCCGCGGCCGCGCGTTTCTCCGCCATGAGCGCAAGCCAGCCTGCGCCGGAGGCGGCCCCGGAACCGCACGGCCTTGGCCACGACCTCGCAGGCCTCGCCCGCGGGCTGGGCGGCGCGCTGATCTTCGCGCTGCCGATGCTGATGACGATGGAGATGTGGTGGCTGGGCTTCTCCATGGACCGGCTGCGCCTGGTCCTGCTGCTGCTGGTCAACATCCCGCTGCTGGTCGCGCTCTCCCATTTCGCCGGCTTCGAGAAGACCTTCGACGTGAGGGAGGATCTGCGCGACGCCTTCATCGCCTATGGAATCGGCATCCTTGCCAGTAGCATCGTGCTGGCGGCGTTCGGCGCGATCGGGCCGGGCATGGGGGCCGACCGGGCGGTGGGCATGATCGCGCTGCAGGCGGTGCCGGCGAGCCTCGGGGCGCTGCTCGCCCGCAGCCAGCTCGGCGACGCTCCCATGGACCAGCCGGAGACCGATCGGCATTCGCCCTACCTGGGCGAGCTGTTCCTGATGGCCGTCGGCGCGCTGTTCCTGGGCCTCAATGTCGCCCCGACGGAGGAGGTGCTGCTGATCGCCTGCCGGATGTCGGCGTGGCACACGCTCGTGCTGATCGTGCTGTCGATGCTGGTGATGCACGGCTTCGTCTTCGCCGTCGGCTTCCGGGGCGGCGAGGCGCTGCCGGAGGGCACGCCGCGGTGGAGCGCCGCGCTGCGTTTCACCTGCCCCGGCTACGTCATCGCGGCGGGGATCGGCCTCTACGTGCTGTGGACCTTCGGCCGCATCGACGGCATGGGCGCCGCGCAGGTGCTGACGATGACGGTCGTGCTCGGCTTCCCGGCCTCCGTCGGCGCCGCCGCGGCCCGGCTGATCCTGTAGGCGCGGTCATGGGGAACGACGCCGCCGACACACGCGACCGGCCGGGAGCCGACCCGCCGGCGAACGGGGCAGAGCGGCCAGCCCCGCTGGAGTGGATCGTGGGCGGCGTGTCGGCGCTGGCGGTGGCGGCGATGGCGGGCTTCCTGCTGTGGGAGGCGGCCGGCGGCGACCGCAGTCCCCCCGTGCTGCAGGTGGTCGCCGGCCCGGTCGCGGCAGCGGGGGAGGGCTATCGGATCGCCTTCCGCGTGCGGAACGACGGCGAGGCCGCCGCAGCAGCCGTGGTGATCGAGGGCGAGCTGCGCAGCGGCGAGCGGGTGGTCGAGACCAGCACCGTCACCATCGACTACATCGCCGGCAACTCGGAGCGCGGCGGCGGCCTCGTCTTCGCCGCCGATCCGGCCCGGCACACGCTCCGTATCCGGGCAACGGGTTATGCCGACCCCTGAGGCGGTTCGCACCGCAACCACGCCGCCGGCGACGCCGGTTTTCGGTTGGCCCGTTCCGGCGCGTCCGCTAAGGGTAGCCGCATCGGACGTGCCGCCGCAGGCTGGCCCGACAGGAAAACGCCGGTTTCCGTCGGCGCAGCAACCACCATCCGAACCGTCCGGCGCACGCCAGGCCGCAGGAATGCCGAGATGAACGAGATCAGCCCGTCGCCGCTTGCCGGCGCTGCCCGCGCTGCACCCGCGGGCGGTTTCGCCACCCGGCGCACCTTCGCCATCATCTCCCACCCGGACGCCGGCAAGACGACGCTGACGGAGAAGCTGCTGCTCGCCTCCGGCGCCATCCGGCTGGCCGGCCATGTCCGCGCCCGCGGCGAGAACCGGCGCACCCGCTCGGACTGGATGGAGATCGAACAGAAGCGCGGCATCTCCGTCACCTCGTCGGTGATGACCTTCGAGCACGAGGGCCTCACCTTCAACCTGCTGGACACGCCCGGCCACTCGGACTTCTCCGAGGATACCTACCGCACCCTGACCGCGGTGGATGCGGCGGTGATGGTGCTGGACGCGGCCAGGGGCATCGAGAGCCAGACGCTGAAGCTGTTCGAGGTCTGCCGGCTGCGCGACATCCCGATCATCACCTTCGTCAACAAGGTGGACCGGGAGGGCAAGGACCCGCTCGCGATCATGGACGAGATCGCCGAGACGCTGGCGCTGGACGTCACGCCGGTGGTCTGGCCGCTGGGCATGGGCGTCGATTTCCGCGGCTGCCTCGACCTCGTCGCCGGCCGCGCGATCGGCCCCGACGGCGCGCCCGGCGGGCTCCGCTGGTCGGACCCGGCGGAGCTGCTGGAATCCCCGGAGGCGAAGGCGGACCCGATCCTCGCCGCCGCGGCCGAGGGGCTGGACCTCGCCCGGTCGGCGCTGCCGCCGTTCGACCTCGCCAGCTACCACGAAGGCCATCTGACCCCGGTGTTCTTCGGCTCGGCGCTGAAGTCGGTCGCGGTGCCGGAGCTGCTGGCGGCGATCGGCCGCTGGGCACCGTCGCCCCGGCCGCAGCCGGCCCAGCCCGAGCCGATCCGCCCCGAGGCGCCGGACGTCACCGGCTTCGTGTTCAAGGTCCAGGCCAACATGGACCCGAACCACCGCGACCGCATCGCCTTCGTCCGGCTGGCGTCGGGCACCTTTCGCCGCGGCATGAAGCTCCGCAACATGCGCACCGGGCGCGAGATCACCGTCGCCAACCCGATGTTCTTCTTCGCCCAGGAGCGGGAGACGGCGGACCAGGCGGTGGCCGGCGACATCGTCGGCATTCCCAACCACGGCACGCTCAGCGTCGGCGACACGCTGACCGAGGGCCGCGCCGTCACCGTGACCGGCGTGCCCGACTTCGCGCCGGAGATCATCCGCCGGGTGCGGCTCGGCGAGCCGATCAAGGCGAAGCAGCTCGGCAAGGCCCTGAATGACCTGGCGGAGGAGGGCGTCGCCCAGGTGTTCCGGCCGCTGATCGGCGCCGACTGGCTGGTCGGCGTGGTAGGGCCGCTGCAGCTCGACGTGCTCGCCTCCCGCGTCGCCGCGGAATACGGCGTGCCGATCGGCTTCGAGCAGGCGGCGGCGGAAAGCGCCCGCTGGCTCGCCGCCGACGATCCGGAAGAGCTGAAGCGCTTCCTCGCCTCCAACCGCTCGGTGCTGGCGGAGGACCGCTTTGCCGCGCCGGTCTACCTCGCCCGCAACGCCTGGGAACTGAAGCGCATCCAGCAGGAGTGGCCGAAGGTGAAGTTCCTCGCCACCCGCGAGCGGCACTGAGCGCGGCCGCTCAATGGCGCGGCGCCGCCTCCCCGCGCCGCTCGGCAAGGATGGTGTCGATGCTGCGCCCCCTGGTGGGGTCGTCGCTGTAGCCGTAGCGGTCGAGCGTCTCCGGGACCAGCCAGGCGAGATCGCCCAGCCGGGCGCGGGTCCCGGCGCTGATGGCGCCGGCAATCTCGTACTGCGGCGGCGTCGCCGGGCAGGCGAAGCCCATGTGGATCACCCGCCGCGGCGCGTCTGTGCCGTTGGCGCGGCCGCCGTGCCAGCAGTCGCCGTGGATGAACACCGCGGCCCCGGCGCCGCACTCGGCGCAGATCTCCCCCTCCACCTTCGCCTTGCCGTCGGGCAGGTCCAGCGGCCACGGCCGCCGGTGCGAGCCGGGGACGATCCGGGTGGCGCCGTTTGCCACGGTCATCGGGTCCAGCACCCAGACCACGTTGAGATAGCCGGTGCAGCCGGGAAAGAACGACCGGTCGGCGTGGATGCTCTGGTGACAGCGCGGGTCGTGCGGCAGCGGGTCGTGGAAGTTCATCGCCTGCCAGCGGAAGTCGTCGCCGATGGCGAGCCGCGCCATCTCCAGCGCGATCGGTTCGATGCCGAGCCGCTCGAACGGCCGGCCCTTGGAGAACAGGTTGCACAGCCGCCGGACGCCCGGGTTGTCCGAGCCCTCCGACCCCGCCCGCGCGCCCTCGAAGGCATGGCGCGCCTCGAGCGCCTGCCGCAGCTCCTCAACCCGCTCCGCGTCGAGCACCCCCTCGACGATCAGATAGCCGTTGTCCACCCAGAACCGCCGCTGCGCATCCGTGATCATCGCCGAAGTCCGCCCCCTGCCACCGTGCAGGCACTATAGCCCGGCCATCACCAGCGCGGCACGAAACGATTCGGCTGTGCCGGCGGCCTGCGGCGCAGCGGCTGTCGGGACGGCACCGTCAGGCGAACTGGCGCACCAGCAGCAGCCCGAGGAAGAGGGCGCCGATCGACGCGGCGACGGAGACGGCGGCGTAGAGGAGTGCGAGCGCGGTCTCGCCGCGCTGGAACAGCAGGGCGGCGTCGAGGGAGAAGGCGGAAAAGGTGGTGAAGCCGCCCAGCAGGCCGGTGGTGAGGAACAGCCGCCACGGCTCGCCCGGATCCGCCTTCAGCGCGAACCACTGGACGAGCACCCCCATCAGGAACGAGCCGGCGACGTTGACGGCGAGCGTGCCCCAGGGAAAGGACACGCCCAGGAACCGGACCGCGCCGAGATTGACTCCGTGACGCAGGGCGCCGCCGAGACCGGCGCCGAGGAAGACCATCAGGAAGCCGCCCATCGCCCCGCCCGGTCGCGTCGTCCGGCCGCCGTGGCGGGGGTCAGTCGGCAGAGGCCACCGGGCCCACCGCCGCCGCGTCCTGCCAGCCGCCGCCCAGCGCCTTGAACAGCGCGATCTGGTAGGCGGAGATCAGGGCGTCGGACTGCGCGAGGGCGGCTTCGGCCTCGGCGAGCGAGCGGTCGGCGTCGAGCACGGTGAGGAAGCTGTCGGCGCCGGCCTCGAAGCGGGTGCGGGCGAAATCGACCGCGGCCGCGGCCTGGTCGCGGGCCGCCGCCAGGATCTGCCGCCGGCGCAGCTCCGACGCGTAGTTGGCGAGCGCCGTCTCCACCTCCTGCAGCGCCACCAGCACCGTCTGGTCGAAGCGGGCGAGCGCCGCCTCGGCCCCGGCCTCCGCGCCCGCGAGCCGGGCGCGGGCGGCGGCCATGTTCGGGAAGCTCCACGTGATCAGCGGCCCGACCTGGAAGGCGAGCGCGCGGTCGTCCACAAGGTCGCCGATCCGCAGCGCCGAGGTGCTGAGCGAGCCGCCCAGCGTGATCCGCGGATAGAGGTCCGCCACTGCGACGCCCACCCGGGACGCCGCCGCG
Organism: uncultured Alphaproteobacteria bacterium; assembly: GCA_937988735.1. Taxonomy (GTDB): domain Bacteria; phylum Pseudomonadota; class Alphaproteobacteria; order CALKHQ01; family CALKHQ01; genus CALKHQ01. Next base: position 142 of record CALKHQ010000166.1, on the reverse strand, counting down.
GCGAGCGCCCGCTCCGCCTGGCGGATGTCGGGCCGGCGGGCGATGAGGCTGGCGCCGTCGCCGATTGGCAGAGCGCTGCGAATCTGCGGCACGGTGGTGCAGGCCTTCGCCTCGGCGCTCGCCTCGGCGGGGGTCCGCCCGG
>CALKHQ010000165.1 GCA_937988735.1 uncultured Alphaproteobacteria bacterium | reverse complement strand
GGCGGACCGGTATGCCGGAGACGATGCGCAGCGCGAGCGCGATCTGCTGCGTCGCCGGCAGCTCCGGGTGGCAGCAGATGAACATCAGCCGCAGGATGTCGTCGCGGTAGTGGCGGTCGTCGAGCCGTTCCGCCATCGCCGTCTCATTGTCCTCCAGATCCGAGATCTGGTTCTCGTCCGGCAACGCCTGCTGCTTCGCCCGCCGCCGCACCCCGTCGATGGCGGCGTTGCGGCCGACGAAGATCAGCCAGGCGGTGGGGTCGCGCGGCGGCCCTTTCTCCGGCCAGGTCCTCAGCGCCCGCAGGCACGCGTCCTGGAAGGCCTCCTCGGCGAGGTCCAGGTCGCGGAAATAGCGCAGCAGCGCGCCGATCGCCTGCGGCCTGGCGCCGGTCAGGGCAGCCTCTATCCAGGACAGGTCGGTCACGGTGTCCCTTCTCCGCGAATGTACATCACCGGCCGGATCTCGTAGGCGCCGCCGGGGTTCGCCTCGGCCAGCTCCTTCGCCACCGCCAGCGCCTGGTCGAGGTCGTCGCAGTCGACGATGTAGAAGCCGAGGAGCTGCTCCTTGGTCTCGGCGAACGGGCCGTCCACCACCAGCGGCGGCTCGCGGTCCTTGCGCAGGGTGGTCGCGGTGGTGGTGGGCATCAGGCGCGCGACCGGGCCCAGCCGGCCCTGCTTCGCGAGCCGCTCCTGGACCACGGCGAGCCGCTCCATCACCGCGGCGTCCTCTTCCTTGCTCCAGGAACAGACGACCTGCTCGGAGTGGTAGCAGAGAATGGCATAGTGCATCTTCGCGTATCCCATGACGTGCAGAGGACGAACCAATAGGCCGGTAGCCGACACCGCGTCGAGCGACGACGGGCGCCCCTGAGCGCGGCGACCGCGGCCATGCCGGGGCGTCCGCAGCGGGGAGGTTCGCGCCGGGCCGTTGTCGAAGCTCGTGGCCTGGTCACGGACAGGCGAGGAAAGGTGCAGCCGACGCCGGACCGGCGCCGGCCGCCCGGAATCCCCTGCCGGGGAACCCCTCAGTCCGCGCAGGGCCCGGGCAGGGCGGCGGCCATCTCCCCCTGGAGCGCCGTCGCCGACTCCATCCGGGCCGGCGTCAGCGCCGCGGACACGTCCGACGCCGCATCGGCCGCGCCGTTCACGCCGCCGGCGGCCGCGATGCTGAAATAGGCGTAGGCCAGCTCCAGGTCCGGCGCGCCGGTCGCAAGGCCTGTCATGTGCAGCCGGCCGAGCCGGTCGGCGGCGACATACCAGCCGGCATCCAGCGCCTGCTGGTACAGTTCCGCGCTCTCCGCCCCCGCCGACTGGTCGGCCTGGATCAGCGCATAGCGGCCGGCAGCGCAGCCCTCGCCGCCGGCGGCCTCGCCGATCCGGGTCTCGAGCTCCGGGTTGTCCTCGGTGAGCGTCAACAGCTCCTCAAGCGCGCCCTCGACTCCCTGGCTCTGGGCGGCAATCAGCCATTCGGCCGCTTCTTCCGGACGGTTCAGCTCGATGAGCGCCACGCCGTACCAGTAGGCGACGGTGGGGTCACCGGCCTGGGCGGCGGGAGTCGCGAACTCCAGCGCCCGCTCGATGGCGGCGGGGCTCTGGCCGTGGCGGACGGCATTGCGCAGCAGGCGGTAGGCTGCTTCCTGATCGCCGGCGAGCACCGCCCGCTCGAACCAGGACGCGGCATCGGCGACCGTCATCCCGCCGACGCCGTCCTCGGCAAGATCGCCCATCCGCCGCATCGCCCGTGCGTTGCCGGCCTCTGCCGCCTCGCGAAAGAGCCGGACCGCGCGGCCACGATCCTGGGCGACGCCGGACTGGTACAGCATGTCCGCCAGCGCCAGCCTTGCGTTGGCGTCGCCAGCTTCGGACGCGCGCTCGAGGGTCACGCGTGCGTCGTCGCCGCCGCCAAGGTCCGGATTCTGGGTGGTGAGGCGCGCCAGCCGCACCGCGGCATCGCTGTCGCCGGCCCGCGCCGCCGCGGCATAGCTCCCGGCTGCACCGGCAAGGTCGCCCCGGGCCTCCTGCGCCCGGGCCAGCTCGTAGAGGGCGTCGGGGTCGCCAAGGCTGGCTGCCCGCTGGTAGTAGGCCGCCGCATCCGGGCCGCCCCCGAGCAGGCGCGCGACGTGCAGCGCGGCCTGGGCATTGCCGCCGTCGGCGGCCCGCCGGTAGTAGGCGATCGCCTGCTGCGGGTTGCGCAGCTCGGTCGGCCCGTTCTCCAGCAGGCGACCGAGGCGGTAGTGAACCTGCGGGTCGCCGACCTGGTCGGCCCAGGACCGCACGATGGCCAGCGCCGGCCCGCGGTTGCCGTCGGGGTCGCGGACGTCGTCCTCCAGCATGTTGAGCAGGCGGCGCGGCGCGGCCGCGCGTCCGGCCGCGTAGGAGGACTCGAAATAGGCGTAGGCCTCGCCGCGGCGCGATGAAAAATGGTCGTCGAGCAGCCGGCCCGCCTCGTAGCCGATGTCGGCCATCCCCTCCGACACGAGCTGCTGGTAGGACGCGAGGGCGGCATCGAGGCGCCCCGTCGATTCCTGCAGCTTGGCGAGCCCGAGGCGCGCCTCCGGCACGCCGGAGTCGATGGCGCGCTGGTAGGCCTGTTCTGCCGCCACCGGGTCGTAGGCCGGCGAGGACGGATCGCCGGCCAGCACCCCCAGCACCATCCATGCCCCGGGCTGGCCGCGGGCGGCGGCAACCTCCGCCCAGCGACGCGCTTCCCCCGCATTGCTCATGGGCGTCCCCGGCGTGGCATAGAGCCGGGCCAGGTTCAGCGCTGCGTCGGCACGGCCGCGGGCGTGGGCGTCGGTCAGCAGCCGCTCCGCACGAGCGTAGTCCAGCCGGTCGTAGGCCGGGTCGGTGAGAATGCGGGCAAGGTCTGCCATCGCGGCGGGATCGCCGCCGGCCGCGAGGCTCTCCAGCGCGCGGATCGCCTGCTCCGGGCTGTGCGGCGCGCCCTGGGCGCCGGTGAGCTGCAGCCGGGCCAGCTCCAGCGTCGCCGAGCCGGACTGGCGCAGCGACGCTGCGAGCAGCCGGTCGTAGGTGCGGGCGTCCTCCAGCGCCACGTCGCCGCGGGCGGCGAGCAGCCCGAGGCGCTCCGAGGCCCGCGGCTCCCCGCGCCGGCTGGCGATCTCGAACAGCTCCACCGCGCGGTTCAGGTCCCGGGGCACGCCGTTCCCGGTCTCGTAGGCGCGGCCCATCTCGTAGTAGTCCTCGGCCGACATCTGCGACCGGTCCCGCGCTTCCGCCAGCGCGCGGGTCGGGGTCGTCGTCGGACGGGAAACGCAGCCGGCGGCCGTCAGCGCGGCGACGCCGGCGAGCAGCACCGTGCGGAGGAGCCCCCACGCACGCGCGCCGTCACGATCGGGTGACATGGCATCAGCTCCCGCTCGGCTCGTGGGTCATGCGCTGCAGCTCCGCCTGGGCCTGGAAGTGCCCGGCCTCGGCCGCACGCCGCATCCACATCTCGGCGCCCGCCATGTCCGGTTCGCCGAGCAGCCCGCGCTTCAGCGCCACGGCGAGCTGGAACTGGGCGTCGGTGTCGCCGGTCTCCGCGGCACGGGTCAGCCAGCTCACGGGCGTACCGTCGGCGATGCCGTCCAGCGCCCCCACGGCGATCAGGTTGGCGATGTGGATCATCGCCGGCACGTAGCCGGAATCCGCTGACCGGCGCAGCCATTCGTAGGCAAGGCGGTAGTCGGCGGGGATGTCGCCGTTGGATGAGTAGATCAGGCCGAGCTCCGCGGCCGCCTCTGCCGATCCGGCCTCCGCGGCAGCGGTGAACGCCGCCAGTGCCGCCTGCGGGTCCATGTCCGTGCCGATGCCGGTCGAATAGGCGCGGCCGAGGTAGAGGTTCGCGCGCGGGTCGCCGGACGCCACCGCGGCCCGGAACAGCGAGAGGGCCCGTTCCGGATCGAAGGTGCCGGAGGCGCCGCTCATGTAGGCGTTGCCGAGGGTGACCATGGCCCGCGGATCGCCCAGGTCCGCCGCCCGCTGCAGCCAGGCCAGCCCCTCGGTGGTGCCGTCGGGGCCGATCAGCCCGTCGAGCAGCGCGCGCCCCAGCGCCAGCATCTCGTTGCTGGTGCGCTGGCCGGCGAGGATGCGGGCGCGGCCGAGCCACTGCATCGCCGTCTCTTCCGACGGCTCGACGCCGATCCCTTCCATGCAGGTCTCGACCAGCCCGATCATGGCGCGGAAGTAGCCGCGCTCCGCGCTCTCCTCCAGCAGGGCCGCCGCCTGCTGCAGGTTGCGTTCGACCAGCCTGCCCTCGCGGTTGAGCATCGCGAGGCGGTAGAGCGCCGCTCCGTCGCCCTGGTCGCCGGCAGCGCGCAGCAGGCGCACCGCGCCCTCGGGATCGTACATCGGCGAGTTCGGCCCGCCGCCGAGCTTGATCTCGGCGAGCGCCACCGCACTGACGCGGTTGAGCGCGATCCGGCCTTCCAGCGACGCCATCAGCGCCTCCGCGCCGGCCATGTCGCCATTGTCGATCCGCCAGGAGATGAGCTCGACCGAAGCCGAGGTGTCGCCGAGGGTACTCGCTGTCTCCAGCTCTTCGAGGTAGGCGTCCACGTCGCCGCGCTCCATGGCGAGACGCGCCGCCAGCGCGTGGGCCCGGGGCTCGCCGACCGCCAGCGCCCGGTCGAGCCACAGCAGGGCCTGCGACGGCTGCACCCTGATAGCGGAAGGGTCCTGGCGCAGCAGGCTGCGCGCCATCAGCAGCGCCGCGTCCGTCGAACCCGTCTCGGCGGCAAAGGTCGCAAATTGCGCCGCAAGTCCCGGATCGGCCTCCCCGAAGCTGCCGGAGGCGGTGTGTGCTGCGAGCTGCAGCATCGCCCGCGCGTCGCCGCGGTCGGCGGCATATTCCAGCCAGGTGCGGGCCTCCTCCGGATCGGCCGGGATCAGCGGATGGTCGAGGTAGGCGTTCGCCAGCGCGACCGCCGCGGAGGTGCTGCCCTGCAGAGCCGCACGGCGCAGCATGGATTCGCCGACGCGCGCCATCTGCTCCGCCTCCTCGACCCGGGCGGGATCGCCGGTCATCGCCAAGCGCTCGGCAAGGATGAGAGGCGCCTCGCTGTTGCCGGCGGTGATCGCCCGACGCAGCCAGTTGATCGAGCCCTCGACGTCGACCGTGCCCAGCGACCCGTCGGCCAGGCCGACACCGAGACGCATCGCGGCATCGTCAGAACCGCTCATGGCGGCCGCCTCCAGCAGCTCGACGGCTTCCGCGAGCTGGATCGGCGTCGTCGCGGTGCGGCTCAGCGCCGAGGCCAGCTCGTACTGCGACCGCTGCAGCAGGCGGCGGGCGTCGCGACCCGGCTCGCCCTGCAGCAGGGCGATGGCCTGGCGGAAGTATTCGATGGCGCGTGCATGGTCCGCCTCCGGCAGCACATGCTGGCCGGGATGGCCGGAGTAGAAGCGGCCCAGGCGGTAGAACCGCTCGGGGTCCAGGCTCTCCTCGACCTGGGCGATGATCGCCTCCACCGTCGCGTCGTCGCCCGACGCGGCGGCCGCATTCAGGCTGGTGAACCAGTCGTGGGCGCCGGCCTGATCGGCCGGATCCTGGGCGAGGACGGTGGCGTGCCCCGCGAACAGGGCCAGGGACATGACGGAAAAGCTCAGGAAGGCTCGCAAACGCATGACGCATCCCCCTGTGGGCAGCGAGGTGTTCAATGGTGTGGGCGCGAGGGTCACAGGCGCGGCTCCCGGACCAGGCCGCCGCTGTTCACCGCGAAGGCCGCGCCGCAGTCATCCGGCAGCGCGCCGAACTGCCAGTCGTCCTGGCCGTCGAAGGCGAACACGCCGGCGTCGCGGAAGACGCAGCCCGCGTAGCGCTCGAGCGGGAGCTGGCAGAGGTCGGCCAGCATCACGCTGTCGCGATCGAGCCGGTAGTTGCGGGCAAGGGTCGCGATAGCGGGCAGGAAACCGCCGGCGAACATGCGCTCGCCGTTGTCCACCACCTGGTTGCGGGCGAGCGATACCGCCAGAACGTTGTCGAAGCGGAAGGCGCCGTCGTTGCCGGCGATGCGGTTGCCGGAGAGCGAGACGGTGGCGATGGTCCAGAACGGGTCGAGGACCAGGTTGCGCCAGAAGTGCTCGACCAGCGGGTCGGTGTAGGCGACGACGCCTTCCAGCGTGTTGTCCGCGAAGTGATTGTCGAGCACCGCGATGTCGACGCTGTTCCGCACCCTTAGCCCGCTGTGGACGTTGCCGCTGGCCAGGTTGTTGGCGACGATGGCGCAGGCAGTCTCGTAGACGGTGATGCCGTCGTGGCCGTTGTCGAAGGCGGTGTTGGCGTAAATGATCGAGTGGTTGCTCAGCCGGTCGAGCATGATGCCCGCACCGTTGTTGTCGAACGCGAGGTTGCCGATGAACAGGCCCGACACCTCGCGCGACACGATCAGCCCGTGCTTCTTCGCCACCCCGTACGAGGTGTTCAGCGCCATCAGGATGCTGTCGGAATAGTCGTGCGGGTCCGGACCGTAGATGACGTTGTTGCGGAATTCGTTGCCAACCAGATCCAGATCGTGGCTGTGGAAGCTGTAAAAGCCGTAGTACAGCCGGTCAAACAGGTTCTCGACCAGAAGCATCTGTGGTGAGTCCATTACCGACTGGCCCTCGTGGGTGAAATCCTGCGGGCCGGCCGAGGCGGTCATGCCCCATGACTTGCGGTTGTTGTAGCCGAGCGCCCGGAAGCGGGTCCGCGTCGCGTAGGTTTCACTGGCGCTCCAGGCGGTGATGAACGGCCGGAACAGGAACTCGGTCGCGCCCAGCTCCAGTTCGGTCGGGCGTCCCTGCGCCACGTCCCAGCTCGTCACCACGGTGTCGGCGACCACCAGCCGCCCACCGTTGACCAGATAGGCGTAGTGGTGGGTGGACATCCTGAGCTCGCGGACGTCGGCACGCGACAGCACGAGGGTCGCCCCCGGCCCGATGACGATGGGCCGCTGCAGCAGGTAGATGCCGTCGCGCACCGTCAGGTAGTCGTCGCGCCCGAGCGCGAGCATGGCTTCGCGCACGCGCGACAGGGTGACGGCGCCGGAGACGATGTGGATCAGGTGCGGCGTCGGCTCGCCCTGGCGCAGGGCGTAGTCGAGGATCGGCACGATCTCGATGAACTTCTCGTTGTACGGGTTCGCCGTCATCTGCTCGCGGCGAACCAGCGGGTCGAGGTCGGCCGAGACCACCAGCCGGCGCACGTCCTCCGGCGTCGCGGCCGCCGCCCGGGCGCGGTCGCGCAGCCCGGTGATCTCCGGCCAGTCCGCCGGGGGGCTGCCTTCCAGGTCGAAGATGGCAACGCCGGCGCGGGCGGCGACCTCGGCTGACCGCCGGCCGACGATGCCGGCGGCATCGGAGCCCGCCCCAGGGGTGACCGGCTGTGTACGCGTAGCGTAGACCTCCGGCACCACGCCATGGGCGTCGAGCCGGTGCGCCTGGACCTCCGCAATGTGGCGGAAGGTCGTCAGCCGCAGGTCGGGGTCGGTCATGGCCCGGGCGACGCGGACCGCGCGCTCGATCGTCCCGCGATCGGCGAGTGCGATCGCCAGCCGGGACCGCGCGGCATCGTGCAGCCGCGGATCCGTGATCGCGTCCAATGCCGCCACCGCCTCGTCCAGCCGGCCGGAGGCGGCGAGCGTCACCGCGATCGCATGCGCGACCGGCGACCGGTCATCGTCGGGCGCGCGCACCGCGAGCACATCCCGCAGGGCACCCAGCGCCTCCAGCGCGCCCGCATCGGCCAGCGCTTCGGCAATGGCGGAAATGGCGTCCTGCCGGCGGGTGGGGTCCGGGTCGGCGAGGGCCGCAGCCTGCTGCCGCGCGACGACCTCGAGGAACGCGGCCTCGCCCTCGGCCTGCGCCGCGATACGCTCGCCCCGCGCGCGTTCGGCGGAACCGGCGATGCGGGTGACGAGGGCCTGCGCCTCCTCGAGGCGGCCGGCAGCCGCCAGCGCACCGGCCGTCGCAGCGAGAGCGGCATCGAGCTCGGGTCCGGCAAGATCGGGGTGCCGGGACAGGAGCGCCAGCGCAGCGTCTGCACCGGCATCGCGGGCAAGGCCGGCAGCGAGCGGCCCGAGGCCGCGGCTGCGCACCGCGACGTCGATTCTGTTGTCGGCCAGCGCGCCGGCCCAGGTCTCCGCCTCGGCGGTCCGGCCCGCCTCGGCCAGATGCCGGACCAGATCGGCCACGGCCTCGGCCCGGCCCGGCGCCACGGGCAGCTCGTGCAGCAGATCGACCGCCAGATCCTCGACGCCCAGCCGCGCCGCCTGCCCGGCGACCCGCATCAGACCGCGGCCGCCGTCGCCAGCGCGCAGCGCGCGCGCGATCCGCAGGGCCTCGTCCAGCGCCGCCTGCCTGGGCCGCGGATAGGCGAGCTCCCCGTAGGCGGCGGCGACCTCAAGCCACAGGTCGAGTGGCACCGGGCCCGGAGACATCAGCCGGGCCGCATATTCGGCATCGGCGGGGAGCCCATGGCCGAGGGCGTGCCCGGCCAGCTCCGCCAACAGCGTGTCGCGCAGGGCAGGGTCCGGAAGCGCGCGCACCGCGATGCGCCCCACGGCCGGATCGCCGGCACGGTCGGCAGCGCGCGCCACCCGGGCCAGCGCATCCCGGCGCGCGCCGTCAGCGTCGTTCTCGGCAGCCGCCGCCAGCAGCAGGGCATCGAACAGGCGCCCGTCGTCGATCGCCGCAGCCGCCTGCGCCAGGGCATCCCGCGGCAGCGTGCCGTCGGCATCGACCAGTGGATGGTGGTTCCACCGCAGCGCGCCCCGCGCCCACGCCCGCAGGACGGCGGCCTCGGCCGCCGGTGCGCCTGCGGCTGCGGCCAGCGGCATCAGCTCTGCCGGCGGCAGCAGACCGGACGGCCCGCCGTTCTCGGCCAGGGCAACGATGGCCGCCGAACGTAGCGCATCCGGCGGCATGGCGAGCGCGGTGTCACGGGCATGGGCCAGCAGCAGCCGCGCCGTCAGCGGATCGATGGTTTGCAGGCACCGGCCAGCGGCCATCGCCGCCTCGACGGCAAGTCCGCCCCCGGCGGGAGCAGCCAGCAGGCTGCGGGCAGCGGCCATCAGCAGCGCCGTGTCCACGGCGTCATCGCCGCCCGCTGCCGTGCAGGCCGCGGCGGCATAGGTCCGGATCGCCTGGAGCAGGGCCGGCGTCGCTGCAGCGGCGCCGGTGTCATCCTGCGCTGCAAGGGCGGCACGCAGGCTGGCAGTCTGGTCCTGTCCGCCGACTGGCGCGGCCAGCGCCGCCAGCACCAGCCAGCCGCCGACCGCCGCCGCAACCCTGCTGCGCATGCGGGTCACTGGCCCAGCTCCGCGCCGGTGAAGCGTTCCTCGCCGGCAGCAAGGATCGGCGCGGCACCTTCCATCGGCGGCGGGAAGGGTTCTGCTACCGGCCGTGACGACTGCGCCCGCTGGGCGAGCAGGGCCTGCACTTCCTTGACACTTTCGGCGTGGGTGCGCGAGCACACCAGCAGGCCGTCACGGGTCTCGACCACGATCACGTTGTCGAGGCCGACCACCGCCGTCGTCTTCGAGCCACGCACCAGACAGTTGGTCGAGCCGACCATCAGCACGTCCGGATCGGCCACGTTGCCCTGGGCGTCGCGCTCGCTCACCTCCCACAGCGCCGCCCAGCTGCCGATGTCCGACCATTCCGCCCTCAGCGGCGCAACCACCGCATGGCGGGTCGGCTCCATCACCGCATAGTCGATGGAGATCGAGGGGCAGCTGCCGTAGGCGGCCGACGGCCGGTACAGGTTCGACAGCTCGCGGCCGCCGCAGAAGGCCTTGGCGGCCAGCTCGAACACCGCCGGCGCGTAGGCGGCGAGCTCGTCGAGGTAGCGCTGCGGCAGGAACACGAACATGCCGCTGTTCCACTCGTAGAGGCCGCTGTTCAGGTAATGCAGCGCCGTCTCCGGGTCCGGCTTCTCCTGGAAGCCGGCGACAAGGAACAGCCGGCTGAGCCCCGGCACCGGTTCGCCCCGGCGGATGTAGCCGTAGCCGGTGTGCGCCATGGTCGGCCGGATGCCGAAGGTGGCGAGATAGCCCTTGCGGGCGGCCCGGCAGGCGTCGTCGGCCGCCACCCGCAGCGCGGCGACGTCGGCGATGCGATGGTCGGAGGGCAGCACCCACATCGGCAGGTCGTCCTCGTTCCGGCGCAGCCACTGCGCGGCGAGCGCGATGCCGGGCGCGGTGTTGCGGGCATGGGGCTCGGCGATGATGCAGGCCGGCTCGACTCCGATCTCCCCGAGCTGGCGCTGGACCAGCGGGACGTGGCGGGCGCTGGTGACGATCACCGGCGTCCGCGCGGTCAGCGCCGTCGCCCGCAGCACCGTGAGCTGCAGCAGCGACTGGTCCCCGAGCAGGTTGTGGAACTGCTTCGGCTTCGTCTGGTTCGACAGCGGCCAGAGCCGCGTCCCGCTGCCGCCGCACAGAATGACTGGCCTCAAGTCCACGATCATCGTCCCATCGCTCCCCAGCGCGGCCGGTTGCGTCTGTTGTGGTTCAGGTCCCCGCACCCAGCAGCCGGCCGAGCCAGCTGGTGCCGAACACGTCGAACGTCACCGCCACCGGCTTGCCCACCCACGCGGTGGTCGGCGGCTCCGCCGGCACGATGGTGACCTCGGCGGAAATCACCGCCGTGTCGTCCAGCAGCGGCTGTCCCAGCGCCGAGAGCTGGCGGCGGATGTCGACCGTCTCGATCACGCCGTCGTGGCGCCCGTCGACCGCGGAGTAGACCAGCTCCGCGGCCATGCCCTCCTGCAGCCGGAGCGCATCTTCGTAGGGAACGAGCGCGCTGACCCGGACCGCCGCGCTCTCGGGCGCGAGCAGCAGCAGGTTGGTGCCGACGCCGACCTGGCTGTCGTCGGTGCTGAGCACGTCGACGACGCGGCAGTCGCACGGGCTCTCGACGAAGTAGGCGGTGCCGCCGGGGGTGGTGACGGTCGCCAGCAGCCCGCCGGCGGTGACGAAGCCTTCGCCGACCTCGGCGCCGTAGGCGAGGCGGCCACCCTGCGGCGCCGCGATCTGGATCAGGTCGGTGGTGACCACGCCGCTGCGGGCGTCGATGACGTAGAGCCGCTGGTAGATGCTCGCCCCGAACAGCAGCAGCATCGCGAGGCAGGCGGCCACGATGGCGCCGCCGATCATCCACCGGCGCGCCCGCAGCCGCGCCGCTTCCCGTGGCGAGAGCCTGGGCAGCTCCCGCGCGGAGGCCCCGGCGCCACGCTGGACGACGTTCATGATGTCGCCCATGTGCACGATCTCGCCGGCGATGTAGGCGCGGACCAGATACTGCAGGATCGCGAGCTGGGTCGGGCTCTGGTCCACAAGTCGGCAGCCCATGCGCGGGCCGTCGGGGCTGGTGTAGCAGACTTCGAAACGGACCTTGAGCTCGACCTCGAACTCGTCGAACGGCAGTACGATGCGGCCGGAATAGGTGTTGCCGACCGTCAGGTTCAGGTTCTCGGACCGCACCGAGATGCCGCCGACCGACCAGTCGATGACGTCGTAGCGCTGGCCGGCGATCCTGATCGACAGCGGCACGCGCAGGCGGGCGAACTGCCGCTGACGTTCCGTGTCGTGGATGATCCGCGGCGTCGTGGTATCGGCAATGCTCATGATGTTAAAGCCCCACCTTGGACGCCCAGAACAGGGGGTCCGGCCAGTCAATGACGTGAATGAGAAGGGCAACGACAAAAAACAGCGTGCCGATCGAGGCAAACTGCAGCGAAGAGGCGACGGTCCGGCTGAACCCTTCCTGCCACCGGGACAGACCACGATCGAGCGTCGTGTTCTGGCGCGTCCATCTCTGCCGGTCGAGCTGGAAGATGATCTTCGATTTTACCAGCGCTCCCATCAGCTGATTGTAGTAGAGCAGGAAGGGGTACGCGGCGGAGACGGCCGGTCTGGCGGTGAGCAGGCTCAGCGTCAGCAGGTAGCGGGTGAAGCCGATCCAGCACAGGTAGTAGAAGGGGGCGAAGGGCGTGACCGCGACGGTGGCGAGCACGACGCCGGCGGGACCGATCAGTGTGGTCCAGATCGACAGCCGCTGATCCACGATGCACCACCACGTGAACAGCCCCATCGGCCGCGGGCCAAGCGCGACCGCGCGCGCGTTGGTGCGCAGCATGTTGCCGAACCAGCGCCGCATCAGTGTCCGCGACGAAACCAGGAAGCTGGGGTCCGGCGGCGTCTCGATGGTGAGCACCTTCACGTCCGGCACGTAGATCATCTCGTGGCCGTTCTGCAGCATCCAGTACCAGGTCGACTTGTCGTCGCCGGTGAGGAAGCGGAAGCGGCCGAGGCGCCAGTGGTCGATCCAGTCGAGCTCGACGCGCGCGATGAAGCTCGGATCCGTCAGCAGTGCCCCGCGGAACATCGACATCCGGCCGGTCAGCGTCAGCACCCGCCGGGACAGCGACACCGACGACATCGCGATGTGACGCTGGGCGAAGCGCAGCGCATACCAGTTGCGGAAGATCCGGGAGCCCTCGACCTCGCACACCTCGTCGGTGGTCAGCGCCCCCAGCCGGGGCCGCATGCGGAAGAAGGGCACGCACTTCGCGAGCAGGCCGGGCGTCAGCAGGCTGTCGCCGTCGATCACCGCCACCAGGAAACCTTCCGGCGGATGCTCGCGGGAGATGGCGCGGAAGGCGCAGGCAAGGCCGTCGCGCTTGCCGGTGCCGTGCAGCCGGACCAGCGTCAGCCTGACGTGGGGCGGCGGGCTGTAGCTGCGGAACAGCTCCTTGACCAGCCGCTCGTCCGCCATCTCGACCAGCGACGCCACGATGGTGGTCGGCGCCCCGTAGCGGATCGCCTCCTCGATCACCGAGGCATAGACGTCCCGCGTCGTCCCGGTCGGGATGCGGAAGCTGGTCACCAGCAGGTAGAGGTGGCCGGGCCGCGCCGTGTCGCCGAGCGCATCCGCCTGCGCCCGCCAGCGCGGGAACACGATCCTGCGGTAGATCAGCGAGCGCACGAGGTGGACGCCGCCCCAGGAATAGCGCCACAGCCCGACGATGCCGACGATCAGCACGAATTGCTGCGAGCGGGAGTCCAGCATCACCGGCGGCAGCTGCAGCACCAGCCAGCCGAGGGTCGTCACGTAGAGGAAGTGGAACCAGAGGCCCTGCCTGGGGAGCCGGCCGGCGCCGGCCTGCTGGCGCGACGGTCGCCCGCCGTCGGGCCTCGCACGGGATGTTGGCAGCATCGGGAGCACCGCGCGGGCCCGGAGCCGGCTACCAGCAGATGCCGTGATAGCCGCCGCTGCTGGTGAGGGAGGCGTTGATCCGCACCAGGTCGATGACCTCCTTCCCGGCCCGCAGCTGCTCGGTCACGTCCATGAACTCGGGCGCCTTGTTGCCGACGACGATGACGTCCGCGTGCGCGTACAGGTCGTCGAGTGATTCGGTCAGGCACATCGCGAGCCTGCCGAGCCGGGGATCGTGGTACGGGCCGTGGCCGGCACCGTTGCCGGGGCCGTTGGCCCTGCCGTTGCCGCCGCCATTGGCATGGCCGTTGGCCGGTCGGACGTTCCGGTCGAAGATCCGGACCTCGAGACCGCTGCCGACCATGCGCTCGGCGAGCGCCAGCAGGGGGCTTTCCCGCAGGTCGTCGGTGTCGGACTTGAAGGTGAGGCCGAGCAGGCCGACCCGCGAGCGGCCGGTGCTGAGCACCATCTCCAGCGCCCGCTCGATCTGCAGCTCGTTGGCCTGGAGCAGCGATTCGAACACCGGCGTCTTCACGCGGTTGCGCCGGCCGAGCGCGATCAGCGCCCGCAGGTCCTTGGGCAGGCAGGAGCCGCCGAAGGCGAAGCCCGGCTTGAGGTAGGCGCCGGAAATGTTCAGCCGCCGGTCCTGGCACAGGATCTCCATCACCTTGTGGCCGTCGATCCCGGCCGACTTGCAGATGTTCCCGACCTCGTTGGCGAAGGCGACCTTGGCCGCGTGCCAGGCGTTGTTGGTGTATTTCACGGCCTCGGCGGTGCCGATGTCGGTCATCACCTCGGGCGCCGTCAGCGGCGCGTTGAGCGCGCGCAGCCGGTCGCGGGTGCGCTCGTCGTGGATGCCGAGCAGGATCAGTGCAGGGTGATGGAAGTCCTCGATCGCGGTGCTCTCGCGGAGGAATTCGGGGTAGATCGCGACGCCGAACCCCTCGCCGGCCTTGAGCCCCGAGGCCCGCTCCAGGCACGGGATCACGGTGCCGTGCATCGAGCCCGGCAGCATCGTGCTGCGCACGACGACGGAGTAGTAGCGGTTGATGCCGGCGAGGGCGGCGCCGATCTGGCCGCAGACCTGGCGCACGAAGGTGAGGTCGAGGTCGCCGCCGGCGTCGCTGGGCGTCCCCACGCAGATCAGGCAGAGCTCCGTCTCCGCCACTGCCGCGGCGACATCCTGCGTGGCCTTCAGCCGGCCGCGGGCAACGTTGACGGCGATCAGGTCCGCCAGGCCGGGCTCGGCAATCGGCGCGCGGCCGCCGTTGATGGAATCGACCTTGGCAGGATCGACATCGACCAGAACGACAGTGTTGCCCTGCTCGGCCAGACAGGCCGCGCTCACCGAACCAACATAGCCGACGCCAAAGATAGCAATGTTCATGCCCTACTCCGAACGCAACGGGCCTGATGGCCGCGTATTCCTGTGGTGGGAGGCAGATGCGGGCGGCCCTGCTTGATGCCGCCTCTTCTGGTGCGTCGCTGGCTTGTGTGGCTGTGCTCGCTCTCGTTGTGCGGGACTAACGGATGGTAAGATTTGCGCCCGATCGGGTACCGGCGGTCATACCAATGCAGGCAGGCGCTCCCAAGCCCCGGAAACTACCTGCCTCTTTCGAAGGACCCTGCGTACCTTCACGGGGAATCCTGCGGCTGGCGACGGGACGGGACGCTGACCGCACGTCGGGAGGTTTTGGTCCCGTAGCCTTGCCCCCGGGCATACGTGGGTAGGTAGCCTCCCCCGCGCCGCGGACCGCCAGGCATGAGTAGTTTTGCGGACTGGTATCCGTCCGGCTTCACGTACAACTACTTGTGCAACAGGGGCTGTGACAGGGTTTTCGGACACTTCCATTGCCGGGCGGTGTCCAAAGCTTCATGAGCCAATCCTGACCGGGCCCATAAGAATCGAGCGGTTCGTGAGGAGCCGCTCCCGAGCGTCTGCCAGTCGGGGGTTGCCAGGGGGGGGGACCACGGCTGCCACCGGGCCGTCCGGACCTGTGCCGGACATGACCGGAGCAGGCCGGGGAGGCGCGGAATGGACGGGCTTGGGCAAGCGGGGAGCAGCGACAAGCCCCGCATCCTGATCGTTGTGAGACACGGCCTTCCGTGCGGAAGGTCCATGATGTTTGGGATGCGCCACGATGCATGTATCCGGTGACCGGCTCGCGCCCGCCGGGCAGGTCGATCAGCTCCGGGAGCAGCTGGCAGCCGCGCGGTCGGAGCTGCAGCTCGTCCAGTCGCAGGCGCGGATGCTGCGACAGGAGGTCGAGGCGGCGCGCGGCGCCCGTCAGCGCTCGTCCGATATCCTGCGCGACATCCTCTACAGTTCGCCGGTGGCGACCTTCCTGCTGGACCGCGCGCTGCAGGTCGAGTTCTTCAGCCCCCCGGCGGAGAGCCTGTTCCGCGTGCTGTCGTCCGACGTGGGGCGGCCGTTCGCCGAGCTGGGTCTCGGCGTGGAAGACCCGGCGCTGGAGGACGACATCCTCGCCGTGCTGTCCGGCGCAGCGCCCGAACGGGCGGGCAGCGTCATGGTCCAGGGCAGCCGGTACAACAGGCGCATCGTCCCGCGCCGGGCGCGCGACCGGTCGGTCGACGGCGTGGTGATCAGCTACAGCGCCACCACCGCCACCCCGGAGCCGGACCCGCCGGTCGCCTCCCGCACGCAGGTGAGCGAGATGCGGCACGAGGTGCTGCAGCCGCTGCAGACGCTGCGGCTCCTGCACGGCGTGCTGCGCCGTCGCTCCGCACACCCCGGCGACCTCGCACTGCTCAACCGGCTGGAGGAAGCGGCCGAGGCGGTCTCCGGCACGCTCGGTGCGCTGTTCCTGCAGATGGAACTTGCCGGCACCGGCCCGACCCCCGAGCTGGGGCAGGAGGTCTCCCTGGCCGACATCCTGGCCCCGCTCCGCCTCGAGTTCGGCTATCACGCCGCGGCCAGGGGCATCGAGTGCCGGATGGTCCGCTGTTCCGCCCCCGTGCGCACCGACCCCGGCCTGTTCACCGGCCTGGTCCGCATGCTGGCGTTCCACGCCCTGCGACAGGCGAACGGCGGCCGGCTGCTGGTGGGGGTCCGGCGGCGCGGATCGGACCTCCGCCTCGAGCTGTGGCGCACGCCCGGGCCCGCCGCCCGGGGCGGCGGAGCGGCCGCTGTGATGGTCGCCGAGCCCCTGCCGGACACCTGCCTGCGGCTCGCCCGCATCCTCGGCGTCGAAATCGCCGCCGGGCCCGACTCCGGGCCGACCTGCATCGTGCTCGTGCCGCCCGCGGACAGCACTCCCCGTCGGACGCCGGCGGAGCCACGGACGAGGGCGCCTGAACCGGCGCCCGCGACGGCACCGCAGGCGGGGCATCGGGTGTGCCTGATCGACGACGACGGCGCCGTGCTTCGCGCGATCGGGTCGGCGCTGGAGACGGCCGGGATGGACGCCGTCAGCTTCACCAGCGTCGCTGCCTTCCTCGCTGCCTTCCCGCGTCTGGACCCGGAATGCCTGATCGTGGACGCGCGGATGCCCGGGACCGACGGGTTCAGCCTGATCGAGCGGCTGCGCCGCGACGGCTGCCCCCTGCCCTTCATCATGATCACCGGCGCCGGCGACGTACGGATGGCGGTGCGGGCGATGCAGGCCGGCGCCACCGACTTCCTCGAGAAGCCGGTCAGCGTCAGCCAGCTCGTCGAGGCCATCGACCGCGCCTGCGCCGCCGCCCGGGGCCGCGCAGGCATCGCGGCCGACGCCGCGCCGCCGCGGATCTTCGACCTCACCCCGCGCCAGATGCAGGTGATGGACCTGGTGGTCGAGGGGCACGCCAACAAGGAGATCGCCGCCCGGCTGAACATCAGCCAGCGCACGGTGGAGAACCACCGCGCCGCCGTGATGCGGCGGACCGGGGCGCGGTCGCTGTCGGACCTGGTCCGCATGCGGCTCGCGCCGCAGGCCGCGCCGGCGGCAGCGACCGCGCCACCGGCACCGCGTCCGGACCCGCGAGGCAGAGGCGGCGCGGCGCCCCTTCCCGACCAGCCCCTGCGTCCGTGAGCGATACGACAGGGACGCCGGTCTCCGGCAGCGCAGGCAGGAAAGGCGGCAAGGATTCCGGGGCGCCGCGGCGGGGCGATCATGACCGCCAGTTGTCCCTGTGTTGACGGGCGTTGAACGGCGCCGGCGATCCGACCGGCCCTGTTGACAAGTTTCGACGACGGGTCGCTAATCTTCGCAAGGGAACTTCACACAAGAAAACAGGATCGAGCAAAGCCGGGGGAGGCGAGATGAGGCAGATGTGTTTGCGCGCGGCGGCCGGGCTTCTGTCCGGACTTTTCTTGACCACCGGCGCCGTGGCGCAAGTCGAGTCCGAGGACCCGATCAAGCTCACGCTGCACGACTGGTCGGGCCAGCTGATCAATACGCGGATCATGGGCCGCGTGCTCCAGGAAGCGGGCTACAACGTCGAGTACGTCCAGGCCGACTACCTCGCCCAGTTCGCCGGGCTGAAGACCGGCGACCTCCACCTCGCGGTCGAGATCTGGGAGACGACCGGCCGCGAGGCGATGGACGAGGCGATCGCGACCGGCCAGGTGGTGAACGTCGGCGCGACCGGGCTCGAGGCCATCGAGGAGTGGTGGTACCCGCTGTACATGAAGGAGCGCTGCCCGGGGCTTCCCGACTGGGAAGCCCTGAAGGACTGCGCCGAGGAGTTCGCGACGCCGGAGACGGCGCCGAGCGGCCGGTACCTGGGCGGGCCGGTGACCTGGGGCGGCTTCGACGAGGAGCGGGTGGAGGCGCTGGACCTCGACTTCGTGGTCGTCCACGCCGGCACCGACGCGGCGCTGTTCGCAGAGCTTGAATCAGCCTACCAGCGCCAGGCGCCGATCATCCTCTGGATCTACGTGCCGCACTGGTCCACCTCGCGCTACGAGGGCGAGTTCGTCGAATTCCCGCCCTACACGCCCGAGTGCTACACCGACCCGTCGGTGGGCGTGAACCCGGATGCCGCCTACGACTGCGGCAAGCCGCGCGGACCGATCTGGAAGGTGGCGTGGGCCGGCCTGCAGGAGAAGTGGCCCGGCGCCTACGCGATCGTCGAGGCCTACACCATCAGCAACGACGAGATGAGCGCCATGGTGGCCGACGTCGATCTGGAGGGGAAGGACATCGAAGCGGTGGTCGACGCATGGATGGCGGCCAACGAGGACCGCTGGCGCGCCTGGATCGGCGAATGAGGGCAGACCCGGCCTGACCTGCCGGCCCGGGGCGCCGGAGGGCTGCCGATGCCGGCACGGCCGAAACTGAGCTGCCGGAACCTGTGGAAGCTCTACGGCCCGCGGGCCGGGGAGCTTCTGCGCGGGGGCCTGCCGCCGCCCGAGGGCGCGATCGAGGCGGCAGGCGTGATCGCCGCCGTCCGCGACGTCAGCATCGACATCCGGGATGGTGAGATCTTCGTCATCATGGGCCTGTCGGGCTCCGGCAAGTCCACATTGGTCCGCTGCCTCGCCCGCCTGATCGAGCCGACCGCCGGCACGCTGCTGCTGGACGATACCGACCTGCTGCGGGCGAGCGAGCGCGAGCTGATCGAGATCCGCCGCCACCGCATGGGCATGGTGTTCCAGCATTTCGCGCTGCTGCCGCACCTGACCGTACTGCAGAACGTGGCCTTCCCGCTCAGCATCCAGGGCGTGAAGCGACCGGCGGCAGAAGCGCGGGCCCGGCAGGTGATCGAGCTGGTCGGCCTCGCGGGACGCGAGCGCTACTACCCGCGGGAGCTCTCCGGCGGGCAGCAGCAGCGGGTCGGCATCGCCCGCTCGCTGGCGGTCGAGCCGGAGCTGTGGTTCCTCGACGAGCCGTTCTCCGCCCTCGACCCGCTGATCCGCCGCGAGATGCAGGACGAGTTCCTGCGGCTGCAGGGCATGCTGAACAAGACCATCGTCTTCATCACCCACGACTTCGAGGAAGCAGTACGCCTGGCCGACCGGATCGCGATCATGAAGGACGGTGCGGTGATCCAGGTGGCGACGCCGGAGGAGCTGGTGCTGGCGCCGGCCAACGACTACGTGGAGAAGTTCACCCGCCACATCCCGCGCGACAAGGTGCTGTCGGTCGCGTCCGTGATGGCGCCGGGCGCCGCCGGCAGCGGCGAGCCGGTGCCAGCGGCCGCCCGCATCGCCGAGGTCGCCGAGCAGGTGATCGCCGCGCCAGCGCCGCGGCCCGTGGTTGACGGCGACGGGCGCGTGGTCGGCGCCATCGGCCGCGACGCAGTCATCCAGGTGCTGCTTCGTCAGGGTGGCGCCCCCTAGATGCACCACCGTCGGCGGCGCGCACTCGGCTGGCTCGCGCTCGCGGCGGCGACGCTCGTCCTCGCCTTCACCGACAAGGACTGGCTGGAGGCCGCCGGCTTCGACTGGGCAGTGGACTACCCGTCGCGCTGGGAGCTGCCGCTCGCCAAGGCGGTGTCCGGAGCCATGGCCTGGCTGCTGGAGGACGCGGCCATCGGCTCCGTCGGCTTCACCGACGTCACCCGCGGCATCGCCTGGGCGATCGAGCAGCCCTATCGTCTCGCGCTCGCGCTGCTGTCCACCGGCTTCGGCGGCGGCGCGACCGGCGGCGCCGTCGTGCCAGCGCTGAGCTGGCTGGCGGTCACCGCCGGCGTCGCCGCCCTCGGCCACTACGCCCGGGACTGGCTGCTCGCGGCCATCGTCGGCGCCTGCTTCCTCTACCTCGCGCTGTTCGGCCAGTGGGAGAGCGCGATGGTGACGCTCGCCTCCGTGCTGATCGCCGTGCCGATCGGCGCCGGCGGCGGGCTCGTTCTCGGCATCCTCGCCTACCGGCATCCGCGGTTCGACCGGGCGCTGGTCCCGGTGCTGGACCTGATGCAGACGATCCCGATCTTCGCCTATCTGGTGCCGGTCCTGTTCCTGTTCGGCTTCGGCCCCGTCTCGGCTCTGGTTGCGACCGTCATCTACGCCATGCCGCCGATGGTGCGGGTGACGACGCTCGCGCTGCGCAGCGTCGATCCGGAAATCCGCGACTTCGGCGTCATGGCCGGCTGCACCCGGGGGCAGATGACGTGGCGCATCCTGGTGCCGTCGGCGCGCGAAAGCCTGATGCTGGGCGTCAACCAGGTCATCATGCTGTCGCTCAACATGGTGATCATCGCCTCGATGATCGGGGCCGGCGGGCTTGGCTTCGACGTGCTGACCTCGCTCAGGCGGCTCGACATCGGCGGCGGCTTCGAGGCCGGCATTGCCATCGTGGTGCTGGCGGTGGCCATCGACCGGCTGAGCCAGGCACTGGCGCGGCGGCGGCCGGCCGCGACGCGGCAGACCCGGCCCCCCAGCATCCTGCTGCGCTACCCGCGCAGCGCGATCGTGCTGGCGATCGTGATCGCCACCGCGCTGGCCGGGGAGCTGGCACCGGCGCTGCACGCCTTTCCCGCAGACTGGGAGGTCACCACCGGTGCGTTCTGGAACGACGCCATCAGCTACATCAACGTCCGCTTCTTCGACGACCTCGAGGCGGTCAAGCTCTTCATCCTGACCTGGCTGCTGCTGCCGATCCGGCAGTTCCTGCTCGGCCTGCCCTGGCCGTGGGCGATGCTGCTGGTCGCGCTGATCGCGTGGAAGGCCGGCGGCTGGCGCCTCGCCGCCGGCTGCCTCGCGATGGCCGCCTTCATCCTGGTCACCGGGATGTGGGAGAAGGCGATGATCACCGTCTATCTGTGCGGCGCCGCCGTGCTGCTGGCGATGGTGATCGGCTTCCCCATCGGGCTGCTGGCCGGCATCAGCCCTGCGGCCAGCCGCGCGATCGGCGTGGTGCTGGACACGCTGCAGACGCTGCCGAGTTTCGTCTACCTGATCCCGGTTGTGATGCTGTTCCGGGTCGGCGACTTTACCGCCCTGGTCGCGATCGTGCTCTACGCGCTGGCGCCCATCGTGCGCTACACCGCGCACGGCCTGCGCAGCGTGAGCCCGGAGCTGATCGAGGCCGGCGTCGTCGCCGGCTGCACCCGCGGCCAGATCCTCCTCCGCATCCGCCTGCCGCTGGCGCTGCCGGAGATCCTGCTCGGGATCAACCAGACGATCATGCTGGCGATCTCCATGGTGGTGATCACCGCGCTGGTCGGCACCCGCGACCTTGGCCAGGAAGTCTATATCGCGCTGACGAAGGCCGACACCGGCCGCGGCATCGTCGCCGGGCTCGCGGTCGCCTTCATCGCGATCATTGCCGATCGCATCGTCACCGCCGGCGCCCGGCGCGCGCGGCTCCGCTTCAGTGCCGGGGTGACGGTTTGAGGCGGGTTGACATCGGACTGCCATTCCCCATCTGATGGAATCATGTCGATGCCCGGACACCAACAGACGTTCCTGCCTGTCGAAGGCACCTGCGTCCCAGGCACGCCCCCCCGGGCGGGCTGAGAGCGGCCGCCCGTCCCGTCCGGGGACACCCCCACAACACCAACAACACTTGCGGCGGCCGCGCGGCGGATGCCGCGACTCCCCGACGATCCCGCGCGAGGGGCCGGGGACCACAACCAAGGAAGAAAAGAGCCATGTCTCTGGAGCATGAGGCCCGCCACGGCGCGGGCGAACCCCGAGTGATCCTCGACGAAGCCTATGTCGACCGCCTGCAGGGCCTGGCCAGCGCTGCCGCGCGCCGGTCGCCGGAAGTGGCAGAGCGGCTCCTGCACGAGATCGACCGCGCCACGGTGCTGCCGTCGCAGAAGGTCCCGTCGAACGTGGTGAACATCGGTTCCACGGTCACCTTCCGCGACGACGTCTCGGGCCGGGAGCAGACCGTGACGCTGGTGCTGCCGGCCGACGCCGACATCGACCAGCGCCGGGTCTCCGTTGTCACCCCGATCGGGGCGGCGCTGATCGGGCTCGAGGAAGGCGCGCACATCGACTGGGAGACCCGCGACGGCGAACGGCGACAGCTCACCGTGCTGAAGGTCGCCCAGCCCTGAAGCCTGCCTGACCCTGCGGCCGGCCGCACCTGATGCGGCCAGCCCGGCTTACGGCACCTCGACGACCCGGTCGGAGTCGAGAATCTCGCGGATGAAGTCGGGGATCTTCAGGCCTGCCTTCACCTTCGCTTCCAGCTCCGCCTCCGCGGCCCGCACCCGCTCCAGCGCCGTCAGCACCTCCGGGATCCTCCCGCGCGGGACGATCACCACGCCGTCCGCATCGCCGACCACGATATCGCCCGACTCGACGCGGACGCCGCCGAGGACAACGGGCAGCCCGACGGTGCCGGGCCCGTTGCGCGCCGGCGAGTTCGGGGTGAGTCCGGCGCAGTAGACCGGAAGCCCGACCGCCAGGATCCCCGCGAGGTCGCGGATGGCGCTGTCGGTGACCAGCCCGGCCACCCCGATGTTCTTAGCCATGCCGACGAGCAGGTCGCCGGTGATGCCGGCGGCGGTGAAGCCGTCGCTGGCCGCGACCAGCACGTCGCCCGGCCGCGCCACGTCGAGGGCGCCGAACAGCGCGAGGTTGTCGCTGGGCCCGGCGTGGCACGTCACCGCGACGCCCACCATGCTCCGCTCCGGCCGGGCGATCGGCTTGATCCGCTCGTGCAGCGCGCCGGAGCCGCCCATCGCGTCGATCACGTGGCCGGTGGGCACGCCGGCGAAGGCGGCGACCTGCTCGGGCGTGGGCCGTTCGAAGTTGCGGCGGATCTTCAGGATGGGGGCATTCTCGATCATGCGTGCGCTCTCTCGTCTGTCGGCATGAACGCCGGCGCCCCGTGCCCGTGCGGCACAGGCGCCAGCAGGTTCCGGTTGATCTCGGCGATCGAGCGCAGGCCGCAGAGGCCCATCACGCGATCGATCTCGCGGCGGTAGATGTCCAGCACCTGGGCGACGCCCGCCTCGCCGGCGACCGCCAGCCCCCACAGCTGCGGCCGGCCGATGAGGCAGGCGGCGGCACCGAGCGCGATCGCCTTCACCACGTCGCTGCCCCGGCGCACCCCGCCGTCGACCAGCACGGGGATGCGCCCGGCCACCGCCTCCGCAACCGCCGGCAGGGCGTCGAGGGAGGCGATGGCGCCGTCGAGCTGGCGGCCGCCGTGGTTGGAGACGATGATCCCGTCCACGCCGTGCTCGATCGCCAGCCGCGCCTCCTCCGGGTGCAAGACCCCCTTCAGGATCAGCGGCCCGGACCAGATCCGGCGCAGTTCCTCCACGTCGGCCCAGTTCATCGCCGGGTCGAGCAGGCTCGCCATCCGGCCGGCAAGCTGCTTGATGTCCGCGCTCTCGCCTTCGCGCACGTAGTTGCCGAAGGTGATCCGCTTGAACTCGCTCCGCATCCGCGCGAGCCAGCGCAGCCTCGTCGCCATCCGCGCGATGCCGGCGACGCCGAGCCGGGGCGGAATGGTGAAGCCGTTGCGCAGATCGCGCTCGCGATTGCCAAGGAGCTGGTTGTCGATGGTCAGCACCAGCCCGTCATAGCCGGCCGCGGCGGCGCGCTCGGTCAGCTCGCGGGTGAAGCCGCGGTCGCGGTAGACGAACACCTGCATCCAGCGCGGGCGCATCTCCGTCTTTGCCAGCACCTCGAGCGTGCAGACAGAGCCGTGGCTGAGGCAGTAGCCGATGCCCGCCTTCGCCGCCGCGCGGGCGGCGCAGCACTCCCCGTCGGGCCAGTAGAGCCCGGCAAGCCCGGTGGGGCCGATCATCAGCGGCATCGACAGCCGGTGGCCGAAAAGGGTGATGCCGAGGTCGCGGGTTTCCGCCCCGCGCAGGGGCTGGGGCAGGAACACGTAGTCGTCGAAGGCCGCCTCGTTGCGGCGCAGGGTCCACTCGTCCTCGGCAGCGCCGTCGGCGAAGTCGAACACCGGCCGCGGCAGCACCCCCCGCGCGAGCTCGCGCATCGCCGCAATGCTGTGGCCGCGGCGGCGCCAGGCGGGCACCCGCTCAGCCATGTCCGGCCCCCGACGCGCGAGGCTGTCGCATCCGCTGCCTCATCCCATGTACACTCCGCCGTTGACGTCGAGCACGGTCCCGCAGATGTAGCTTGCCGCGTCGGAGCAGAGGAAGGCGATCGGCCAGGCGACCTCGCGCGGCTCCGCCATCCGGCCGACCGGCACGTTCGCCAGGTTCACCGGCTGCCCCGTCATCATCGGCGTCACCACCGAGGCCGGCGCCACGCCGTTGACCAGCACCCCCTTGGGCGCGCCGCGCTTCGCCAGCCACTTGACCAGCGCGTGCACCCCGCCCTTGGACGCGACGTAGTGGGGCGAGGCAATCAGCCCGCCGACGCGGCCGGCGACGGAGCCGACGAGGATGATCCGCCCGCGGCCGCGCTCCATCATCCCGGGGAGGAAGGCACGCGCGGCATGGATCGGCCCCAGCAGGTTGACCCGCATCACCGCGTCGAAGGTCGCGTCCCAGTCGGGTTCCATCCAGTCGTCGAACGGGCAGATGGCGGCGTTGAGGACAAGTCCGTCCACCGGGCCCGTCTCGCGGGCCAGCCGCTCCACCGCGCCGCGGTCTGCGGCATCGGCGACCACCGCCGACGCCCGCCCGCCGTCAGTGCGGATCTCGGCGGCGACCGGCTCGGCCAGCGCCCGATCGACGAGGATGACCTCCGCACCCAGCGATGCGCAGACGCGGGCGGTTTCCGCGCCGATGCCGGCGGCGGCGCCGGTGATCAGGATCCGCCGGCCGTCGAGGGTGAAGGCGTTCGCGGGCTTCATTGCCGGGCGGCTGCGGATGTCCGCTGGACCCGGCGCCGCTGGGTGTGGACGGCGAGGCCGACAGCGACGATGAGCATGCCGCCGTTGAACAGGTTCTCGACGAAGAAGTCGGCGCCGAGCTGGGTCAGCCCGGAGACGGCTACCGCCAGCACCGCCACCGCAAGGACGGTGCCCCAGACGTTC
The DNA here is from genome assembly GCA_937988735.1 of uncultured Alphaproteobacteria bacterium. GTDB lineage: Bacteria > Pseudomonadota > Alphaproteobacteria > CALKHQ01 > CALKHQ01 > CALKHQ01. The sequence continues at coordinate 18,197 of CALKHQ010000165.1, read as the reverse complement.
GCCCGTCCCGGCCGGATCGCGGTGGCGCCCAGCAGCGCGCCGGTGAATGCAGGGAGCAGCAGCTCCTGGCCCACCGTGCTCTGCCCGACCCGAAGCTGGGCCTGCAGGATCACGCCGGCGAAGGCGGCGATCACCCCGGCGGCGACGAAGGCGAGCGTCACGTAGAAGGTGCGGTTGATGCCGGTGAGCTCCGCGGCGCGGGGGCTGTCGCCGATCACGTAGAGGAAGCGGCCGAGCGGCAGGTAGTCGAACACGATCCAGAGCACGACCGCGATCGCCACCAGATAGATCACCGGCATCGGGATGCCCGCGAGCTTGCCCGACAAGGCGACGAACTCCGGCGGCAGGGTCCCAACCACCTGCATGCCGCCGGTGTACCACTGGTTCAGGCCGAGCAGGAGGGTGCCCGAGCCGAGGGTGGCGATGAAGCTGTGGATGCGCAGCTTCGTCACCAGGAAGCCGTTGATCAGACCGACCGTCGCGCCGATCAGGATGCAGATCAGCGCCGCCAGCTCCCACGGCAGGCCCTGCTGGGTCTGGAGCCCGTTGGCCAGCACCTGCGCGATGCCGAGGGTGGAGGCGACCGACAGGTCGAAGTTGTCGGAGGTGAGCGGGATCATCACCGCCAGCGCCGCCAGCGCATAGATCGAGCGGCTGTTCAGCATCGACTGGAAGGTGAAGGCGGTGAGGAAGGTGTCCGGCTTCAGGATGGCGAACAGCACGATCAGCAGCACCAGGATGATCGCCAGGTTCCAGATCGAGAAGAAATGGACGATCCCGCCGCGCTCCCGCGGCCGCCGCGCTGCATCCACGGTCATTCCATCCCCGCATAGGCCATGTCGAGCCCGGCCTGCGTTTCCGCACCCGAGGAGAGCGCGGTGAGGCGGGCGACTGTGAGATCCTGGCGCGCCACCTCCGCCACGACACGGCCGTGGTCGAAGATGAGGGCGCGGTTGCAGATGCCGGCTACCTCCTCGAAGTCGGAGGAGACCAGCAGGACGGCGAGCCCGTCGGCCAGCGCCGTCTGAAGCAGCCCGTAGATGTCGGCCTTGGAACCGACGTCAACGCCGAAGGTCGGCTCCTCCAGCACCAGCAGTTCCGCCCCCGCCTCCATCCAGCGGGCCACGACTACCTTCTGCTGGTTGCCGCCGGACAGCGTGCCGACGACGCGCTCCGTCTCCCGCGGCCTCACCGAGAAGCGTTCGAGCACGCTGAGGCAGCGCGCCTGCTCCGCGGCCGGTCCGATCGGGGTCAGAGGCCGGCGGCCGGTCATGCCCGGGTTGATGTAGAGGTTCTCGCGCACCGTCATCCGGTTGGCGAGGCTCTCCTCGGTGCGCTTGCTGGAGATGAAGCCGATGCCGGCCTGCACCGCCTCCCGCGGCGAGGCGACCGTCAGCGGCCGGCCGCGAAGGTGAACGTCGCCCGACAGCACCGGCCGGTCCCCGAAGATGGCGCGGCCGATCGCGTCATGGCCGGCGCCGCGCAGGCCGACGAGGCCGACCACCTCCCCCGCCGCGACCGAGAAGGAGACCGGACCGGCCCCCTCCGTCACCAGGTCGCGAACCTCGAGTACCGTCGCCGCCGTCGGCGCCGACGGCTTCACGAACATGTCGCCCAGGTCGCGGCCGATGATGTGGCGCACCAGCGACTTCGGGTCGGTCTCGCCGATCGGCCCCGTCCACACCTTGCGCCCGTCGCGCAGCACGGTCACCCGGTCGGCGATGCGGAACACCTCGTCCAGCCGGTGGCTGACGTAGATCAGCCCGACCCCGTTGTCGCGCAGGTGGGCGAGCGCGTCGAGCAGGCGCCCCACGTCCGCCTCCGGCAGTGCCGCGGTCGGCTCGTCCAGGACGAGGATGTCGCTGGACACGGCCATCGCCCGCGCGATGGCGACGATGGAGCGCTCCGCCGCCGGCAGGTCGCGCACGCGCGCGTCCGGATCGACGCCGCCGCCCATCCGCGCCAGCGCCTCAGCCGCCTTCGCCCGCGTTTTCGCCCAGGAGATGATGCCGCGCTGGCGCTCGTACCCGGCGATGAGCGCAACATTCTCGGCGGCGGTCATCGAGTTCACCAGGCCGAGGTCCTGGTGGATGAAGGTGATCGGCAGCCGGTCGGCAGCCGGATCGACCCGCTCGCCGCGGATGCGGATCTCGCCGGCGTCGGCGCGATGAACCCCGGCCAGCACCTTGATGAAGGTGGACTTGCCGGCGCCATTCTCGCCGAGCAGCGCATGGACCTCGCCCGCGCGGAGCTCGAAGTCGACACCGTCCAGCGCGAGGGTGCCGGTGAAGCGCTTCGTGAGGCTGGTGACGGAGAGAAGCATCGGACGAAGGCCGGCGGAAGGTTGCGGAACGGCGCGTGCCCTACCTTGCGGCAGGGCACGCATCCGGTGCGGGTGCCCGGTCAGGGGCAGGATCGCGGGTCAGATCAGCCCTCGACGCCCCACAGCTCGAAGTATTTCTCCTCGTAGCCGTTGCTGGGGATGAAGGTGTTCTGGTCGCCGCCCTCGGAATTCACGTTGTCGGGCGTGACCAGATACGGGTCCTGCACGAAGCCGCTCGGACCCTCGCCGGCGAAGGCGCGGTTCAGCTCGTCGATCGCCTGGAAGGCCTGCATCCGGTACGGCTCCGACACCGTCACGAGCTGGTAGTCGGTGCCGGCCCGGATCCGCTCGTATGCCGACTGATTGCCGTCGGCGGAGACCAGGATCACGTCCTCGGGGCTGACGCCGCCCGCGCGCAGGGCAGGAACCTGATAGTCGGCGGTGTAGTCGGCAACCGAGGTGATATAGAGCGGCACGCCATACTGCTGCACCCACGAGGTCACCAGAGCCGGCTGGCGCTGCGCCACCTCCGCGATCGGCGAGTTGGAGAATTCGAGGACCTCGCAGCCCTCGCACTGCATGAGCCGTTCCTCGGTCGCATGCGCCTTGGTGCAGGCGATGGCGTACTCGCAGTGGCTGGTGACCACCACGCGCGCGGTGCCGCCCGAATGCAGGATGATCCAGTCGGCCTGGGCCTTGCCGATGTCGCGCGGGTCCTGCTGGATGTTGACGAACAGCCCCAGATCCTCCTGCGGGCCCGGGAAGGCGGCGGCGTGGATGCCGACGACCACGATCCCCTGCTCGCGGGCGGTCTGGATCTGCGGCTGCAGGCTTGCCGCGTCGGCTTCCATGACGATGCCGTCGACCTGCAGCGCGATGGCCTGGTCCATCGCCCGCTGCCAGCCGACCGGGCTGCCCTGGCCGTCGATGATGGTCACCTCCCAGCCGACCCGGGAGCCGATCTCCTCGATGTGCGTGCCCCAGATGCGCGACGCGTCGTTCTGCTGGTTGCTGGAGAGATAGGCGATGTGCTTGCCCGGCTGGATCGGCGGCGACGACGTCGGCCCGCGCCAGTCCGTCTGCGGCCCGGCGTAGCGTTCGACGGCGGCCGCGACCTCTTCCATGAACGCATCCTGCGCCCCGGCCGGCACGGCGGCCGTTGCCACGACCGTGGCGGCAAGCGCCAGCATCGAAACACCCGCTTTGTTCATCGTTCCCTCCCCCTTTGGGCCTCGCGGCGATCGCCGGTTGACCCGTTCTGCATTTAGGCTATCGTACTGTCAGACAGGCTGACAGTTCAACAGCTATCGCGAGTCGTTACAAAATTTCCCGCGCTCACGACGGGGGCTCGCGCTGCAGGGGGAGCGGGTCCCGGTGGAACGTGAAACGACGCTGGAGCCGATCCGGCGGCGCAAGGTCTACGAAGAGGTGGTCCACCGCCTCGAGGAGCTGATCAAGAGCGGCCGGTTCGCACCGGGGGACGACTTCCTCTCCGAACGCGAGATCATGGATGCGCTCGGCGTCGGCCGGTCGGCGGTGCGCGAGGCCATGCTGTCGCTGGAGCGTTCGGGCCTGATCCGCCTGCGCAGCGGCGAGCGCGCGCAGGTGACCCGCCCGTCCGCCCGCGACCTGGTGAAGGGGCTGTCCAGCGCGGCGCGGGTGCTGCTGCAGGAGGATGGCGGCATCGCCCACTTCCAGGAGGCGCGGACGCTGGTGGAGACCGGGCTCGCCCGGCTCGCCGCCAGGCTCGCCACCGACGAGGACATCGAGAACCTCGCCGCCGCCCTCAAGGCCAACGAGGCGGCAATCGGCGACTTCGAGACCTTCATGCGCACCGACGTCGAGTTCCACTACGCCATCGCGCGGATCCCGAAGAACCCGATCTTCCTTTCGTTCAACGACGCCGTCGTCGAATGGCTGACGGAGCAGCGCGCCATGTCCGGACGGGTGCCGACCGCCTTCGACGACGCCTATTCCTGCCACCGCCGGGTGTTCGAGGCGATCGCGCGCCGCGACCCGGATGCCGCGCAGCAGGCAATGCAGGAGCACATGGACCAGGTGGTCCGCCACTACTGGGAAATCCGCAACAGCGGCGGGTGACGCGTGCCCGTTACCCGCCGCGATCCCTGGAGAGACACCGTTGGCCTTCTATCCGACCACGGACACAGACCGGCGCGTCCCGCACGATGCGCTGACCGACGACATCACGCGCCTGTTCGGCGCCTGCGGGATGGCGGATGACGACGCCCGCCTGCTGGCGTGGAGCCTCGTCCATGCCGACCTGCGCGGCATCCATTCCCATGGGGTGCTGCGCGTTCCGGATTATGTGGGCAAGCTGACCGAGCAGGGGGTGGACCCGCGCGGGCGGCCGCATGTGGTGGTGGATTCCGGCGCCGCCATCGTGGTGGACTGCAGCAATGCCATGGGCCAGATCGGCATGGCCTTCGCCATGAACCGCGCGATCGAGCGCGCCGCCGACACCCATGTCGCGATTGCCGCCGTGCGCGGCTCCAACCACTGCGGGGCGCTCGACTTCTTCGCCATGATGGCGCTGGAGCGCGACATGATCGGCATCTGCGCCACCAACGCGCTGCCGACGATGGCGCCGTGGGGCGGTCGCGACAAGATCGTCGGCATCAACCCGCTCGGCCTCGCCATCCCCGGCGGCAGCGAAGGCCCGTTCGTCCTCGACTTCGCCTTCGGCCAGACCGCCCACGGCAAGATCCGGGTCTACGCCCAGAAGGGCCTGCCGATCCCCGAAGGCTGGGCGTTCGATGCGGAGGGACGCCCCACCACCGACGCCAGGGCAGCGCTCGAAGGCCTGATCCAGCCGATTGGCGGCCACAAGGGCGTGGCGCTGGGCATGGCCTTCGGCATGCTGGCGAGCCTGCTGTCGGGCGGCGCCTACGGCACCGAGCTCGGCAACATGGTGGACGGGCCGACCGCCGGCAGGGACGCGCACTTCTGCATGGCGATCGACCCCGCCGCCTTCGTGGATATCGGCACGTTCAAGGACCGCGTCGACGCGATCCTGCGCCAGGTGCGGACCAGCCGGCCCGCGCCCGGCGTGGACCGGCTGTACACGCCCGGCGAAATCGAAGTGGAGCTGGAGCGGGAGTACCGCGCCAGCGGCATCCCGCTCAATGCCGAGACGCTGGCGGGGATCCGGCAGGCGGCAGAGCGGCTCGGCGTGCCACTCGCAGTCGCATAGGTATCCGCCGCTGCGGGCCTCCGGTTACGCCGCCGCAGCGCGCGGCACCTCGATGACGCTGTCCAGCACCGCCCGGGCGTCTCGGAGCGCGGCCGCCCGCGCCTCCGGGCCGAAGCCGGTCTTCTCCGCGCGGACGAAGGTCACGTCGGTGATGCCCATGAAGCCCAGCAGGTGGCGCAGATAGGGCTCCTGGAAGTCGATCGCCCGGGCCGGACCCTCGCTGTAGAGGCCGCCGCGCGCTTCGATCACGATCGCCTTCTTGCCGGGCAGCAGCCCCTTCGGTCCGGCCTCCGAGTAGCTGAACGTCTCCCCCGCCCGCAGTACGTGGTCGAACCACGCGCGGAGCGCCGTCGAGACGCTGAAGTTGTACATCGGCGCACCGATCACGATGACGTCGGCCTCCCGGAGCTCGGCGATCAGCGCATCGGACCGGGCGCGCGTGGCATGATCCCCGTCCGTCACCGGCTCGCCGCGCACGCCGCGGACATTGGTCTCGGTCAGATGCGGCAGCGGGTCGGCGCCGAGGTCGCGGCGGACGACCCGGCTGTTCGGATGGGCTGCGACCAGGCGATCCACCGCGTGCTGGACCAGCGGCCGCGAAATGGACGTCTCGCCGTTCACGCTGCTGTCGATCACGAGAATGGTGCTCATGGCTTGCTCCCGTCGTGGCGCGTTGTCGCCGGTCAAGGTATGGTTGCGGGAACAGCGACGGTAGTAGCCTGTTCTGCGGAACACTGTTGCGAAACCTGGAACGCCGATGCTCGATCTGGACGACGTGCGGGCCTTCGCCGAGGTAGTGGACGCCGGCAGCCTGAGCCGCGCCGGCGCACGACTGGGCATGTCGAAGTCGATGCTGAGCCGCCGCATCGCCCGCCTGGAGGCGCGTCTCGGCGCCCAGCTCCTCGCGCGGACCACGCGCGGCATGTCGGTCACCCAGGCGGGCGCAGACTTCAAGATCCATGCCGACCGCATCGTTGCCGAGATGCAGGCCGGCTTCGACGCGGTCGGCAGGCAGGGCGAGGCCAGCGGGCGACTGCGCATTGCAGCGCCGCTCTCCCTTGGCGCGACATGCCTCGCGCCGCTGCTGGCGGAGCTTGCCCTTGCCCACCCGCGGCTCGAGATCCAGACGTCCTACAGCGACCGCCGCGTGGACCTGGTGAGCGAGGGCTACGACGTGGCGATCCGCATCGGCAACCTGCCGGACTCCTCGCTGGTGGCGCGGCGGATCACTTCGGTGCGGGCGGTACTGGTCGCGAGCCCGGCTTATCTCGCCCGCTCCGCCCCGCTGCGGACCCCGGCCGACCTGGAGCGGCACGAGACGATCCGGCAGGACGGCGCGGTCTGGCGGTTCCTCGACGGCGACCGCGAGATCGCGTTCCGCCCCAATGGGCGGTTCGTCGCCGATTCCGGCGAGGCGCAGGTCGCCGCTGTCGTCGCCGGGCTCGGCGTCTCGCTGCTGCCGGCGTTCCTCCTCGGCCCCGCGATGAGCCGGGGCGAGATCGTCCAGGTGCTGCCCGGGTTCCCGGTGCCGGAGGTCGGCATGTACCTGCTGCGCCCGCCGCCGGCCGCCTATCTGCCGGCCAAGGTGAAGGTTCTGGCCGACGCGCTGGTCGCCCGCTTCGGCCACGGCCACTGGGACGGCTGCCCGCTCGCCGGTGCGGCCCCGGCACAGACCGCGGAGGCGGCGCCGTAACCGGCGCCGGCGAACGCGGTCAGGCGCGGGTCGCGAGGCGGATCACGCTCCACGACGCCGGCGGGACGGTGGCCGCAAGGCTGCCGTCCTCGAGCCGGATGTCGGCCAGTGCCTTCGGACGCACCCGGTCCGGTGCGTCGCGGGTATTGACGGCCTCGAGGTCGGGATCGGCAAGGGTCGTGGCTCGCTCGACCGCGAGCCCGTCGAAGCCGCGGGCCGTGACCCGCAGCGTCATCGGCTCGGACAGATGCCGGTTCAGCGCGAACAGGGTGAGGTGGCCCGCGTCGTCGTCCACGGCGGCGAGCTTGAGGTAGGGCGCGTCCGGGATCGGGAAGTAGAGGTCCTGGGGGCCGCGCGGATCGTAGTAGGTCGCCGCATAGGTGTCCGACTTCACGATGGCGCGCAGCACCCGGCCGCGGCCCAGGTTGCTGAAGTCGGCGAAGGGCCAGAAGATGGTCTGCCGCCACGCCGGCCCTCCGGCCTGGGTCATGATCGGCGCGATGGCGTTGACGAGCTGGGCAAGGCAGGCAATGCGGACGCGGTCGGCGTGGTTGAGGAGCGCGATGCAGGCACCGCCGAACACCAGCGCGTCCTTCATCGTGTAGACCTCCTCCAGGATGTGCGGCGCGACCGGCCAGCCATCGAGGGTGCGGTTCGAGCCGCGGCGGGTGCGGTACCACACGTTCCATTCGTCGAAGGACAGCATGATGCGCTTCGTCGACCGGCGGCCGGCGGCGACCGCGTCGGCAATGGCGACCACCTCCTCGATGAAGCTGTCCATCAGGTCGGGCGAGGCGAGGAAGGCCGGCGTGTCGCCCGCGTAGTCGTTGAAGTAGGTGTGGAGCGAGATGTACTCGACGTGGTCGAAGCAGTGCTCGAGCACGATCCGCTCCCACTCGCCGTAGGTCGGCATGGTGCGGGCCGAGGAGCCGCAGGCGGCGAGCTCGATCGTCGGATCGACCATCTTCATCAGCTTCGCCGTCTCGCAGGCGATGCGGCCGTATTCGGTCGCGGTCTTGCTCTCCATCTGCCACGGGCCGTCCATCTCGTTGCCGAGGCACCACAGCTTCACGTCGTGCGGCTGTTCCGCGCCGTTGCGGCGGCGCCAGTCGGAGAGCTCGGTCCCGCCGGGGTGGTTGCAGTACTCCAGCAGCCGCCGGGCGTCGTCGGGGCCGCGCGTGCCCAGGTTGACCGCGAGCATCGGCTCGATCCCGGCCAGCCGGCACCAGGCGACGAACTCGTCGGTACCGAACGTGTTGGGCTCGGTGGACCGCCAGGCCGGATCGAGCCGGCGGGGACGCCTCTCCACCGGCCCGACGCCGTCCTCCCAGTTGTAGCCGGAGACGAAGTTGCCGCCGGGATAGCGCATCACCGTCGGCGCCAGCTCCTTCACCAGCGCCAGCACGTCGCCGCGGAAGCCGGCTGCATCGGCCGTCGGATGGCCTGGCTCGTAGATGCCCTCGTAGACGCAGCGGCCGAGATGCTCGACGAAGGCGCCGAACAGGCGCCTGTCGGTGGCGCCGATGGTGAAGTCGCGGTCGATCAGAACCTCGCTGTACAGCATCTGGGCCTCCGGTCAGTGGCAGGCAGCGGCGGCGCGGCGGGGGATCGCGCCCGCCGGCGCCGGAACAGGACGGAACGGGGAGTCATCGGGCATCGACTGTCGCGGGAGGCCGCTTCCCCAGGATGCCCTCGCCGATGGTGTCGGGCGACAGCACCGACTCCTTGAGCAGGATCGAGTAGGGGTGCTGCGGGTTGTCGAGCACGGCGCGCGCGTCGCCGCTTTCGACGACCTTGCCCTTCTGCATGATGATGATGCGGTCGCTGATGTAGTAGGCGGTGGCTAGGTCGTGGGTGATGTAGATGATCGAGACCCGCAGGTCGTCGCGCAGCGCCCGGAACAGGCTGACGATCGCCATGCGGAGGGAGGCGTCGACCATCGACACCGGCTCGTCGGCAACCAGCAGCGCCGGCCCGGGGATCAGCGCCCGCGCGATCGCCACCCGCTGGAGCTGGCCGCCGGAAAGCTCGTGCGGGAACCGGCCGCGGACCTCGGCAAAGGAGAGGCCGACCTTGCGCAGTGCGTCGTCGGCCAGCCGCTCGGCCTCCTGGCCTCTCGCCCCGCGGAAGCGCCGCGCCGTCATCAGCAGGTAGCGGTCGATCCGCTTCAGCGGGTTGAACGCCTCGAACGGGTTCTGAAAGATCGGCTGGACCGCGCCCATGAAGGCACTGCGGGCACGGCCGCCGCGGATGTGCGCGACGTCCTGGCCGCGGAAGCGGATGGCGCCGGCAGTGGGCGCAACCAGGTTCAGGATCATCCGCGACAGCGTGGTCTTGCCGCTGCCGGATTCGCCGACGATGGCGAAGATCTCGGGCCGGTCGGCGTCGAGGGCGAAACTCACGCCGTCCACGGCGCGAAAGGCGCCGCGCCCGAACAGCCCGCCCCTGGCGTAGACCTTCGTCACCCGCTCGACGGAAAGAAGGTCGGCGCTCATCGCCCCTCCGCCGGCTGAAGGGCGGCCTCGCGCCCGTCGGCACGCCCTGCGTCTTCGTCCGGTGGTGCGGGCCTGACCTCCGGGCTCGCCGCGAAGCAGGCGACGCGATGGCCCGGGGCGAGCGTCGTCAGCGCCGGGGTCTCGCGGCGGCAGATGTCCATGGCCAGCGGACAGCGCGGATGGAACCGGCAGCCCGGCGGGGGCTCGGCCAGGTTCGGCGGCGCCCCGCCCAGCGCCTTCTTCGGCGCGAGGTCGCCGATCCGCGGCAGGCTCTGGATCAGATGGGCGGTATAGGGGTGAAGCGGCTCGGCGAAGATGGTCCGCGTCGGCCCCTCCTCCACCAGCCGCCCCGCGTACATGATGCCCAGCCGGTCGGCCATGTTGGCGTGGACGGCCATGTCGTGGGTGACGAACAGGATCGACGAGCCGATCTCCTGCTGCGCCTCCCGGATCATGCCGAGCACGCCCTTCTGCACCACCACGTCGAGCGCGGTGGTCGGCTCGTCGGCGATGATGAACTCCGGGCGGCAGATGGTGGCGAGCGCGATGGTGACCCGCTGGCGCATGCCGCCCGAGAGCTCGTGCGGATAGGCACGGAGCACGTCGGGCGGCAGGTGGAGCCGCTCCAGATGGGCCGCGACCAGCGCGAAGAACTGCGCCTTCGGCAGCCCGATGTGGCGGAAGGCGAAATCGACGAACGACTCCCGAATGCGGCGCACCGGGTTCAGCACGTTCATCGAGCCCTGCATGATGTAACCGAGGTGCTTCCAGCGCACCGCCGCGAGCGTCTGCGGGTCGAGGCGGAAGATGTCGCGGTCGAGGAAGCTGTAGCGGACCGAGCCGCCGACGATGTTCAGCGGCGGCCGGTTGGCGGCGGCGATCGCCTTGATGAAGCTGGTCTTGCCGGAGCTGGACTCGCCGGCGAGGCCGTAGATCTCGTTGCGGCCGATCTCGAGGCTGATGTCGTCGACGGCGCGCACCTCGCGGAAGATGCCGAAGTAGCGCATCTGGTAGTAGGCGCGCAGGTTGCGCACCGTCAGCACCGGGCCGGCGCCCTGCCCCGTGGCCTCGGCCGGCATCAGGCCACACCCCCGCCCATGCGGCTGAGCCGGCTGCGCGGGTCGATGTATTCGTTCATCGACACCGCGAGCAGGAAGAGCCCGATGAAGGTGACGGTGACGAGGAGCGTGGGAAAGACCACCCACCACCAGGTGCCGAACACCAGCGCGCTGTGCTGGTTGGCCCAGAAGATCATCGTGCCGACGGTGGGCGTCTCGATGTCGGTGAAGCCCAGCACCGACAGCGTCACCTCCAGCCCGATCGACCAGTTGATGTTGTTGAGCGTTGTGGAGAACACGATCGGCAGCACATAGGGCATGTGCTCGCGGATCACGATCTGGTCGGTCCGCATGCCGGAGAACACGGCGGTGCGGGTGAACTCGCGGGTGCGCAGGCTCATCATCACCGAGCGGATCAGCCGCGCGTCGTAGGCCCAGCCGAGCAGCGCCATCACCAGCGCCAGCAGCGCCCAGGTCATGTCGTCCCGCATCACGAAGTAGAACAGGACGAGCAGCGGAAACAGCGGCATGACGATGAAGGTGTCGTTGATCGACATCAGCACCCGGTCGGTGGCCCCGCCCTTGTAGCCGGACAGCATCCCCACCAGCAGGGAGATCAGCCGGCTGAGAATGGCGACCGAGAAGCCGAACAGCAGCGTGTTCCTGAGCGCGTAGGTGAGCAGCCAGAACGTGTCCTGGCCCTGCGAGGTGGTGCCGAACGGATGGTCCCAGGACGGCGGCAGGTCCGGCGCCACCACGTAGATGTCGCCCGGCGGATAGGGGGAGAAGGCGGACAGCACCGCCATCCCGACCACGATGGCGGTGAGGACCGTTCCGGCGGCGAACTCGCGGTTGTAGCGCAGGAGGTCGCGGAGGATGGCCAGCATGGTCAGCTCAGCTGCACGCGCGGATCGAACAGCGGGTAGAGCACGTCGATCAGGAACACCGCCGCCGAGACGGCGACGATCGAGATCGCGGTGACGCCGAGCACGAGGCCGTAGTCGCCGGCGTAGACCCCGGCGATCAGCAGCCGGCCGAGGCCGGGATAGCTGAACACGTACTCGATGATGATGGCTGCGTTGTAGAATCCGCTCATCGACATCGCGAGGCCGGTCACCTGCGGCGCGATCGCGTTGCGCATCACGTAGGAACGCATGATCCGGCGTCGGGACACGCCGCCGAGCTCGGCATAGACGACGTAATCCTCGGTCACGATGTTGGAGACCAGCGCGCGCATGCCCATGAACCAGGAGCCGATGCTGATCAGGATGATGGCGAGCCCGGGCAGCACCGAATGCTTCAGCACGCTCAGCACGAAGGGCAGGTTCAGCCCCCGCTCCACCTGCTGGCTGGCGCCGCCGCTGATCGGCAGGATCGGCCACAGGTAGCCGAACAGGATCAGCAGCAGGAAGGCGATGATGTAGTGGGGGATCGGGTGGAAGCCCATCGCCACCACCCCGAACGTCTTGAGCGCCAGGTTGTTGCGGTAGTAGCCGGCGAGTCCGCCGAGCAGGTTGCCGAGCACCCAGGCGATCAGCGTGCAGGTCGCGAGCAGCCCGAACGTCCACGGCAGCGCCCGGCCGATAAGCTGCGACACTGGGGTCGGGAAGGACGACAGCGACGGCCCGAAGTCGAAGACCAGCATCCGCCCCCAGTACTCGAAATACTGGTCGAGCAGCGGCGCGCCGGTGCCGTACAGCGCCCGCAGCGCCTCGCGCATTGCCTCCACCGCCTCCGGATCGCTCTGGCCGAAGGTGGTCATGCCGGCGACCATGCGGTCCACCGGGTCGATCGGGGTCAGGTGGGTGATGAAGAAGGTGAGCGAGATGCCGATGAAGACGACCAGCACGAACTGGGCGAAGCGCTTGAGGAGGTAGATCCCGTAGCCGTGCATCAGGTACCGGTGGCCGAGCCTCGTCGATCGCGGTGCAGGAAGGGGCGGCTGCCCGCCCCTTCCCGCTCGTTTCATGCTGCCCTTACGGCTGCGTCGGCCGCAACCGGACCATCATGTACCGGGAGTTGGCCCAGTTCGGCACCGGGTTGGTGTACGGATCGGCCGCGGTCGGGTAGCCGGTCCAGTAGGTCTCATCCATCACCGTGAACACGTTGTAGGACATCAGCGGGATGGTCGGCATCTCGCGGACCGTCAGCTTGACGAACTCCTGGCCGAGCTCGACGCCGCGCGGATCGTCGAACGGGACCTCGCGGATCTGTTCGATGATCGCGTCGAGCTCCGGCGACGACCAGCGCTGCCAGTTGCGCGGCGGCTGGATCTCGCCCGGCGCGGCGACGAAGTCGGAGTGCCAGCTGTCGAGGAAGAAGGAAAGGTCGGGGTGACCGCCCCAGGTCTCCACGCTCCAGCTGATGCACACCTCGAAGTCACCACTCTCGCGGCGCGGGAAGAATGCAGCCTGCGCGTTCTCCGCCGTGGCGTCGATGCCGAACTGCCGCCACTGCTGAGCAACCATGGTGCCGGCGCGGGTCATCACCGGCCGGCCGTCGCCCTCGACCATGATCCTGATCGAGAACCGCTCGCCGTTCGGCATGTACCACTCGCCGTCCCGGCGGGTGAAGCCGGCCTTCTCCAGCAGCTGCGCCGCCGCCTCGAGATCCTGCTTCCACCAGCCCATGCCGAAGGAGGCAGCGATCTGCTGCGGATCGGTCGGGATCTCGTCGCCCATCGTCGGCCGCAGCATGTCGGCGATCTGCTGACCCATGGTCGGGTCATAGGGCCGGATCACCTGCTGGCCGGTGTCGAGCTCGAAGCTGGTCAGCCACTCGGTCAGCGGCTCGTGGTAGTATTGCGGGTGGGTGCCGGTCGGCGGGATCTGGATCGCAGAGATCGTCGCCGCGCCGCGGTACGAGGCCATAGACACCGCCTTGATGTCGATGGCGAGCGCCAGCGCCCAGCGCACGTCCGCCGACTTGAACTTCTCCAACTGGTGGTTGAAGATCAGCGCCGGCAGCGTCGGGTCCGGATGGGCATAGGGGAAGCCGTCGAACCAGGCGATCGACGAGGGTGAATCCTTGGCGAGGGTGAACATGCCCTCTGGCGAGACGTCGTGGATGATGTCGAGCTCGTGGTTCATCTGGGCGATGACGCGCCGGTCGGGCGGGCCGGGATCGACGTAGGTGACGTACTGCGGCCCGGGCTCGCCGAAGCGGGCGATGGTCGTCCGCTCCCAGTCCTCCCGCTTCTCCCAGGTGAACCACTGCCCGTTCGGGTCGTAGCTGTGGAGCTTGTAGGCGCCGAGGGTCACCGGCGGGTTGAAGTCGAACTGCAGCGGGTCCTGCCCCTCAAACACGTGCCTGGGCATGATCCAGGCCGCATTCCAGCGCACGGTGAACAGCGCGTGGAAGCGCGAGTTGGGCCGCTTCAGGTGGAACACCACCGTGTAGGGATCGGGCGCCTCGACGCTCTCGACGTTCAACTGGTAGCTGGAGCTGCGCAGCAGCCCGTCGGTGTTGAGGTGGGTTTCGGTGGTGAAGACGACGTCGTCGGCGGTGAACTCGACGCCGTCGCTCCAGTAGATGCCCTGGCGGAGCTTCACCGTCATCTCGGTGAAGTCCTCGTTGTAGATCGGCGGCTCCGCGGCCAGCGAGTTGTCCCAGACACCGTCGAGACCGTGGTCGGGGTCGATGTACCAGAAGGTGTCCATCCCCAGCTGGTGCAACCCCGTCGACACCCCGCGGAGGCCGGGAAGCCAGAGGTTGAAGGAATCCGCATTGGGAATGGTCCCCTGCGGGTTCTCGACGATGAGGGTCTGGTTGCGCGGCGGCGGGCTCGCGTCCTGGGCATGGACCGCAGTGCTCAGGAAAAGGGCAGCCGCAAGGGGCACCAGCAGGCGTGCCAGCTTCATCTCCCGTTCCTCCCGGTCTTGGTGCGTGTGCACTTCTTCTCTTTTTCCGCAACCCTAATGCGCCGAACGAGAGTGCGTCAACGTTTGCGATACATATCTGGATTTCTGGTATGGATAATGCCGGACCGGCGCTGACGGCCTGAAGACTGCCCCCGCCTGCGACGGAAGGCGCGCGCCAGCGACCTCCGACCGGAGCGATCGCGGCTGGCGGCGAATCGCCGGCGGCGACATGATGGCGGCGCGCCGGTGGCGGGCGGGGCACGCACACCCGCTGCCTGACGTCTGGCGGAGGAGAGCCGAAATGGGCGAGTTTCTCAGGAACCGGACGTTCGAGGAGCTCCAGCCCGGAGACAGCGCCTCCATCGTCCGGGTGATCGGGCGGGACGACCTCGAGCTGTTCGCCGCCGTCTCCGGGGATGCGAGCGCGGCCCAGCTCGATGCCACCTTTGCCGCGACCGACCGCAGGGGCCACGTCGTCGCCCACGGCATGTGGACCGCGGCGCTGGTCACGGCGGTGCTCGGCAGCCGGCTGCCCGGGCCGGGTACCGTCTGCCAGCGCCAGGAGTTCGAGTTCGTGAGGCCGGTCGCGCGCGGCGACACCATCACCGCCACGGTCACCGTGCGGGAGAAGCGCCCGGAGGGGCGGCTCGTCACCCTCGACGCCCGGTGCACCAGCATCGCCGGCGAAACGGTGCTGACCGGAACCGCAACCGTCGTCGCCCCCGACCGCACCATCGAATGGCCGCTGAAACGCTCGCCGGACGTCTCGCTGCGGCACCACAACCGCTACGAGGACCTGGTCCGGGAGGCGCGCCGCCTGCCGCCGGTCCGCGCCGCGATCGTCCATCCCTGCTCGGCGGCGGCAATCGCCGGCGCGATCGAGGCCCGCGACGAGGGACTCCTCGACCCGCTGCTCGTCGGCCCGGAGCACAAGATCCGGGCAGCTGCCGAGGCGGCGCAGGTCTCGCTGGACGGGATCCCGATCGAGCCGGTCGAGCACAGCCATGCCGCCGCAGACCGGGCCGTCGAGCTCGCGGTGGCCGGGAAGGTCGCGGTGCTGGTGAAGGGAAGCCTGCACACGGACGAGCTGCTCGGCGCCGTGGTCGCCCCGACCTCCGGCCTGCGGACCGAGCGGCGCATCAGCCACGTCTACGCCATGGACGTGCCGGCCTACGACAAGCCGCTGGTCGTCACCGACGCCGCGATCAACATCCAGCCGACGCTGGAGCACAAGCGCGACATCTGCCAGAACGCGATCGACCTCCTGCGGACCCTCGGCATGGAGGAGCCGCGCGTCGCCGTGCTGGCGGCGGTCGAGACGGTGAACCCGAAGATGCCGGCCACCCTGGACGCGGCTGCGCTGACCGTCATGGCCGCGCGGGGGCAGATCACCGGCGCCCGGGTGGACGGGCCGCTCGCCTTCGACAACGCGATCAGCCCCGACGCCGCCCGCACCAAGGGCATCGTGTCGCCGGTCGCCGGCGCCGCCGACATCCTGCTCGTGCCCGATCTGGAAGCGGGCAACATGCTCGCCAAGCAGCTGATCTACTTCGCGGGCGCGACGGCGGCCGGGCTCGTGCTCGGCGCGCGGGTGCCGATCGTGCTCACCAGCCGCTCCGACCCGCTGTCCGCCCGCATCGCCTCCGCCGCGCTGGCGAAGATGGTGGCGGCGCCGCGCCCGGCGAAGGGCCTGCCCGCATGACGCGCGACACGCTCCTCACCTTCAACGCCGGATCGTCCACGGTGAAGATCGGGCTGTTCCGGGTGGACGACGGCCGGCCGCACAGGATCGCCCGCGGCGTGATCGACCTGCGCCGCGCGCCGCTGGCCTTCGAGGTCGAGCGGGACGGGAGCCGGCTTGCCATCGGGCTCGACGCCCGGCCGGACGACGACCTCGTCGGCATCGTCTCGCAGACCCTTGCCGCCATCGCCGCGCACCTCGACATCGGCCACGTCGCGGCGACGGCCCATCGCGTGGTGCACGGCGGCGACCGGTTCGCCGGGCCGGTGCGCCTCGACGACGACGCCATCGCGGCGATCGAGGCCCTGACCCCGCTTGCCCCGCTGCACCAGCCGCAGTGTCTGAAGCTGATCCGGGCCGTGCGCGGGATCGACCCGGCGCTGCCGCAGGCCGCGTCGTTCGACACCGCCTTCCACCGGACCCACGCCCCCGTCGCGACCCGCTTCGCCCTGCCCCGCGCGCTCCACGACGAAGGCATCCGGCGCTACGGCTTCCACGGCCTGTCATACCGCTACATCGCCGGCGCACTGGCCGAGCGCTTTCCGCAGGCGGCCGCGGGCAAGGTGGTCGCCGCCCACCTCGGCAGCGGCGCCAGCCTGTGCGCGATGGACAACGGCGTCAGCCGCGACAGCAGCATGAGCTTCACCACGCTGGACGGCATTCCGATGGCGACGCGCTGCGGCGCCATCGATCCCGGGGTGCTGCTGCACCTGCTCGGGCCAGGCGGGCGCACGCTCGCCGAGGCGGAGGACCTGCTCTATCACCGCTCCGGGCTGCTCGGCGTGTCGGGCATCAGCGCCGACAGCCGGGTGCTGCTGGCGAGCGACCGGCCCGAGGCGCGCGAGGCGATCGAGCTGTTCACCTTCCGCATCGCCGGCGAGATCGCGCGGCTTGCCGCCACCCTGGGCGGGCTGGACGCCATGGTGTTCACCGCCGGCATCGGCGAGAACCAGCCCGCGGTGCGGGCAGAGGTCTGCCGCCGGCTGGAATGGCTCGGCGTGACGCTCGACCCGGCTGCCAATGCCGCCAACCGGGCCTGCATCAGCACCGCCGCCAGCCGCGTCGGGGTCTTCGTCATCCCGACGGACGAGGAACAGGTCATCGCTGACGAGGCCTGTTCCGTGATCGGCGAGGTCTGGGCCTGACTTCGCCCGCCGGCGCGCCGGTCCGACGGCCGAACGGCGGTCTCACGAGGTCGCGGTCGCCTGTCCGGCGGCGAGCAGGGATTCCGCCAGCGCCAGCACGTCGTCGGGCCAGTATTCCGCCGGACGGGGCCGGCGGGCGCCGGCTTCCGGCAGCGCGCGGCAGGTGAAGACCGGACGCCGCCAGCGCAGCGGGATCGCGTCGCGGCCGTCGGCGGCGCCGAGCAGCGCGCCGGCAATGGCGGCATTGGTGTCGATGTCGCCGCCGCGGGCCACGGTGTCGATGATCCCCTCCTCCGCGCTCCGGCCCGCCGCGAGCTGGGCAAAGGCGTTGCGCAGCGCGATCAGCACCCAGCCCTGGTGGGTCATGAAGTCGGCCGGCGGGCCGTCGGCGGCGGCCGCATCCAGCGCCGCGCGAACCGCGGCGCCGCCCTCGCCCGTACCGGCGTGGGCGTGCGCCGCGGCCAGCATCGCCTGCCGGTCGCCGCCCGCAATCCCGACGGCAATGGCCGCGGTAAAGGCGGCACAGGCGGCGCGGCTGGTCGGGTGCGGATGGGTGAAACCGCTGTCGGCGGCGGCCAGCGCTGCCGCCCGGGCGGGATCGCCGGCGGCGAGGATGCCGATCGGCGCCACCCGCATCAGCGCGCCGTTGGCCTGGCTCGCAGGGTTGGCGG
>CALKHQ010000164.1 GCA_937988735.1 uncultured Alphaproteobacteria bacterium | reverse complement strand
GGGGGCGGAGGCCGCGCTCCTGCCCTTCCCGGATTGCCGCCGGCAACCGCGGAAGGTGGCGTCCCATGGTCAGTCGCGGCTCCTGCGCCGCTCCAGCAGCGTGGTGATCAGGATCGACAGGATCAGCACGCTTCCGATCACGATGATGGTGGCGTCGCCCTTCACCCCGGTCAGCGCCAGACCGTTCTTCAGCAGCTGGATCAGCACGAAGCCGATGATGGTGCCGGTGATCGTGCCGACGCCGCCGAAGATGCTGGTGCCGCCAAGGACGACGGCGGCGATCACGTCGAGCTCGAGGCCGGTGCCCATGTCGGAGCGGGTGGTGGTCACCCGCGAGACGAAGATGACGGCGCTGAGCCCGGCCATGAGCCCGGAGGCAGTGTAGATGATGAGCTTGATGCGGTCGACAGGGATGCCGGAGAAGCGGGCCGCGGTTTCGTTGTGGCCGATGGCGTAGAGCGCGCGGCCGAAGGTGGTCTTCTCCAGCACCACCCAGAACACGATCATCGCCACCAGCAGGATCCACAGCTGGGTCGGCACGCCCAGCACCTCGCCCTGGCCGAGGATGTAGAAGCCCTCGGGGTAGCCGCGGACCGAGCGCGCCTCGCTGATGCCCTCGGCCAGCCCCCGGTACAGGGCGAGGGTGGCGAGGGTCATGATCAGCGGCGGCACCCGCACCCGGGTGATGAACCAGCCGTTCATGAAGCCGGCGAGCGCCCCGGTGGCCAGCGCCACCACCACCGCCAGCTCCAGCGGCAGGCCCACGTTCTGCCACGTCACGCCGAGCACGATGGCGCAGAGGCCGAGCGTGGAGCCGACCGACAGGTCGATGCCGCCGGTGATGATGATGTAGGTCATCGGCAGCGCCACCAGCGCCACCTCCGTCATCAGCCGGCCCTGGTTCAGCAGGTTGCTGGTGGTGAAGAAGCGGTCGGTGAGCTGGTCGAGCACGATCAGCGCGATCACCAGGATCACGAACAGGATCGCCTCGTGGCTGCCGAGGCTGCGGCGCAGGCGCTGGCCGGTGCTGATGGTGGCGTCGGTCATAGCGCCTTCCGCTGGCGACGCCGCCGTTCGAGGTCGGCGAGCACGGTGAGCAGGATGAGCACGCCCTGGACGGCGCGCAGCCAGTAGGCCGAGACGTCGATGAAGATCAGCGCCGAGCCGATGGCGGCGAGCAGGATCGCGGCGAGCGTCGAGCCGATCACCGTGCCGGTGCCGCCCAGGATCGAGACGCCGCCTACCACCGAGGCGGTGATGATGATCAGCTCCAGGTTCGGCGGCACCGTGGACTGGATGGTCTGGAACTGGGTGGCGAACAGTACCGCCGCGATGCCGGTGAACACCCCGTGGACGGCGAACACCATCATGATGGTGCGCTCGCGGCTGATGCCGGACAGCCGCGCCGCCTCCGGGTTGCCGCCGACGGCGTAGATGGCGCGGCCGGCCGCGGTGTAACGCATCCACAGCGCGGCGAGGATGGTCAGCACCACCATGAAGTATATCGGCATCGGGATGCCGAGCGGCTTCAGCTGGGCGAGGCCGTAGCCCTCGGGCAGGTTGTTGATCCACGCGCCGTCGGTGACGCTGATCAGCCCGCCCTTCAGGATCGACAGCATGCCGAGGGTCACCACGATCGCCGGCATCCGCAGGTAGGCGACCAGCGCGCCGGTGATGGAGGTGAAGACGACACTGCAGATGATCGGCACCACCCAGGCGGTGACGATGCCGTAGCCCTCCACCGCAAGCGTGCCGCTGATCGTCGCCAGCACCCCGATCAGCGAGCCGACCGAGATGTCGATGTTGCCGGAGATGATCACCATCGACATGCCGATCGCGGCCACCGCGATGTAGGCGTTGCCGAGGAAGATCGAGGACAGGTTGCGGTCGGCGACGTAGCGCTCGTTGTAGCTGCCGACGATGGTGAACAGCAGGATCAGCGCCAGGAACAGCACCGCTTCCTGGGAGCCGAACAGCCGGCGCACGCGGTCGAACACCGGGCGCTCCGGCGGCAGGGTGGCGGTCGCAGGGGTCATTGCGCGGAAACCGACCGGATGCTGGCGTCACGCCCGGGCCTGATCCGGGCATCCCGTGCCATCCCCGCCCCGTTGCCGGGGCGATGGCCGGCGCGGGCCCGGCCAGGACGCGCGGGGAGGGGAGGGAACCTGCCGCCTGCCATCACGCCGCCCCCGCGACGGGCACGTCGCTCATCATCGCGGCGGCGATCTTCTCCTGGGTGGCCTCGGCGCGGGGGAACTCGGCGACGATGCGGCCCTGGCGCATCACCAGGATGCGGTCGCTCATGCCGAGGATCTCCGGCAGTTCGGAAGAGATCATCAGGATCGCGAGGCCCTGCTGCGCGAGCTCGCTCATCAGCCGGTGAATTTCCGATTTGGCGCCGACGTCGATCCCCCGAGTCGGCTCGTCCATGATCAGGAGCCTTGGCTGCGTCGCCAGCCATTTGCCGAGCACCACCTTCTGCTGGTTGCCGCCGGAAAGCTCGTTGACCACCTGCTCGACGCTGCTCGCCCGGATGCTGAACTTGCGCACCGCGTCCACCGCGAGCTGGCGCTCCGCCTTGCGGTCGATGAAGCTGTTGCGCGAAAGCCGGCCGAGGACGGCGAGGGAGGCGTTCTCCAGGATCTTCATCGGCCGGACCAGGCCCTGCAGCCCGCGATCCTCCGGGACATAGGCGATGCCGTGACGCTTCGCCTCGCCGGTGGAGCGGATGCGCACGGGCTGGCCGCCGATGCGGATCGTGCCGCTCTCCGCCGGGGTCACGCCGAAGATCACCTGGGCGAACTCGCTGCGGCCGGCGCCAACCAGGCCGGCGAGCCCGACGATCTCGCCGGCGCGCACCGTCAGCGACACGCCGCGGGTCATCGGCCGCCGGACGAGGTTCTCCACCTCCAGCACCGGCTCGCCGATCTTCGCCTCCATCTTCGGGAACAGCGCCTCGATGCGGCGGCCGACCATCATCGCGATCAGGTCGTCGGTGGTGATGTCCTTCACGTCGCGGGTGGCAACGTACTCGCCGTCGCGCAGCACCGTCACCCGGTCAGCGAGGGTGAAGATCTCTTCCAGCCGGTGGCTGATGTAGATGATGCCGACGCCGCGCTCGCGCAGCCGGCGGACAATGCCGAACAGGCGCTCGACGTCGTGCTCGGTCAGCGCCGCCGTCGGCTCGTCCATGATCAGGATGCGGGCGTTGTGGGACAGCGCCTTGGCGATCTCGACCCGCTGCCGGTTGCCGACTGAAAGCGAGCCGACCGTCCGGGTCACGTCCAGGTCGTGGATGTCGAGCGACTCGAGGAGCTCGCGCGCCTTTGCCCTGGCTTTCGCCCAGTCGATGGTGCCGAACGGCCCGCGCGGCGCATGCCCCATCCAGATGTTCTCGGCGACCGAGAGCTCCGGGAACAGCAGCAGCTCCTGGTAGATGGTGGCGATCCCGGCAGCCTGCGCCTCCTGCGGGCTGGCGAATCGCGCCGGCCGGCCGTCCAGCGCGATGGTGCCCTCGTCCGGCTGGTAGACGCCGGAGATGATCTTGATCAGCGTCGACTTGCCGGCGCCATTCTCGCCGAGCAGCGCATGCACCTCGCCGGGGCGCACCTCGAAGCTCACCCCTTTCAGCGCACGTACGCCCGGGAACGACTTCGCGATGCCGTCGAGCTTGAGAATCGGCGCCGTCGCCGGCGTCCCGCCTTCCATGGCCTGTCCGTTTCCTCCCGCGCGCTCTCCCGGCGCGTCTGCCCGCCAAGCTGCCCTGTCAGGCCCGGCGATGCAAGCCTTCGCGCGGCGGGCGGATCGGGGCGGCCGGGGGAGATGGTTCATGAAATGTTCTTGACAGCGTCGACCCGAGGTGCCATGATTTCACCATCCTCGCGACCTGTGCCCGCCGGTTCCCTTGCGGCGACGCCTCACCCTTCTCCTCTCCCCCTTGCGGGAGAGGCTGACGCGCGTCAGCGTCGGGTGAGGCGGCGGCGCAGGCGGCCGGCAGGGGGCGAGGCGCCGCCTTTCAGGCGGCGCGCATGCGGGCGACGAACTGGTCGACGCTGGCGCGGATCGATTCGGCTTGGCGGGTCAGGTCCTCGGAGGCGCTGAGCACCTGGGCGGCGGCAGAGCCGGTCTGGCCGGCGATCTCGCGCACGTCGTCGAGGCCGACGGCGACCTGCCCGGTGACCTGGGCCGCCTCCTGCACGTTGCGCGCGATCTCCGCGGTGGCGGCGTCCTGCTCCTCCACCGCGCGCGCGATCGCGGTGGCGACCTCGTTGAGCTCGGTGATGGTGGCGCCGATCCCGCCGATCGCCTGCGCCGCCTCGGCGCTGATGTCCTGCACCGCCTGGATCTGAGCGGCGATCTCCTCGGTCGCCTTCGCCGTCTGGGTGGCGAGGCTCTTCACCTCGGAGGCAACCACCGCGAAGCCCTTGCCGGCCTCGCCGGCGCGGGCGGCCTCGATGGTGGCGTTGAGCGCGAGCAGGTTGGTCTGGGCGGCGATGCCGCTGATCAGCTCGACCACCTCGCCGATCTTGTGCGCCGCCTGCTGCAGGCCGGCGACGGTGCCGGTGGTGCGCGCCGCCCCGTCGGCCGCCCGGGTGACGATGCCGTTCGCCAGCAGGATCTGGTCACCGATCTCACGGATCGAGCTCGACAGCTGTTCGCTCGCGGTGGCGACGGTCTGGACGTTGGCGCTGGCCTGCTGGGCGGCGGCGGAGACCGCCACCACCTGCTGGTCGCTCTCGCCCGCGGCGGTGTCCATTGCCTGGGCGGTGCGGTTCATCTCCGCGGCGGCGAGGGCGAGGGTGTCGAGCACGGCGGCGAGCTCGTCCTGGAAGCGGCCGATGCTCTCCTCCAGCGCCTCGGCGCGCGCGGCCCTGGCCGCGGTCTCCGCCTGCTGCCGCTGCTGCAGCTCCTGCCGCTCGACGGCGGCGGTGCGGAACGCCTGGAGCGCCCGGGCGAGATCGCCGATCTCGTCGCTGCGGTCGGTATCGCCGACCGCCACGGTGTAGTCGTTCTCGCCGAGCCGGGCGACGACGGTGCTGAGCCGGGTCAGCGGGGCGATCGCGCGGCGGCCGAACACGCCGTAGATCAGGGCGAAGAAGGCGAGCGCGTTCAGCGCGACGAAGCCGTAGGCGATCCAGGTGAGCGTGTCGGCCCGGCCGCGGGCGGCGGCCACCTCGGCCGCGGTTCGCGCGGTCATGCGGGCGATGAACTCGTCGATCGGCGCCATGATGCGCGCCTTCTCGGCGTCGTACTCCGGCCCGAACATCAGCGCCCGGGCAGCCGCGAGATCGCCCTCGGCCACGGCCGCCATGGCCGCCTCCTCGGTCGCGATCAGCGCGTCGGAGCTGGCCTTGGCCGCCTCGATCAGGTCGAGTTCGGCCTGCGGCGTGCCGAGCGCCTCCAGCCGGGCCACGACACGGTCGCGGGTGCGGGTCTCGTTGACCTCGCGCCAGTAGTTGTCGAAGTGCCGGCGGTCGCCGAACACGGTATAACGCCGCGCTTCCTCGGTCAGGTAGTCGGAGGCGGCGGCGAGCTCCTGACCCAGCTGCTTCAGCTCGGCCTGGCGCGCGAGCGCCGTCCGTTCGTCCTCGATCGCCCGGGAGGAAAGATAGAGCGCGATCGCCATCACCAGCGTCAGCACGGCGGTGAGGCCATAGGCGAGGCGGTTGAGGGTTGCGAGTCTCATGGGTCTGTCGTCCTGTCAGGGGCCGGCGTGTCTGCTTCGGGCACGACAGCCGTTTCCGCGCGAGGCGCACCCTTGGCCAATGCCGGTTAAGAACGGTTGAAGGCAAACGGCCGGGCCGACGTCAGATTGACGCACCGGACGCGGGTTCGACTGTGGCGTGTGACCCGGAGCGAAGGGCAAGGGAAGTAATCGCCGATCCGGGATCTCCGGTAATTGCATAAAATCTGATCGACCGCGGCGTGGCGGTCACAACGACTGCATTTCGTCATGCCCGGCCTTGTGCCGGGCATTTGCCGCCGCATGTGCGCTCGCGGGGGAGATGACCGGGACGCGGCCCGGCCATGGCGCGCGAGGGGTGGCACCACTGCCGTGACGTGTTGCGGGCGTGCGGGGGCTGCGTGCGGTCGCAGGCGGGCGCGGCTACACGTCCGCGTAGTGGAGCACGGCCATCATGCCGGCGGCCATGTGGTAGAGGTGGTGGCAGTGGAAGGCCCAGTGGCCGGGATTGTCGGCGTCGAAGGCGATGGTGACGGTGGTGCCGACCGGCACCTGCACCGTGTCGCGCACGGCGCCGGCGAATCGGTGGCCGTCGATGGCCACCACCTGGAAGGCGTGGCCGTGCAGGGGCATCGGGTGGGACATCGGCGAGTCGTTGCGCATCGCGATCTCCACCCGCTCGCCGGCGACGAGCCGCAGGTCGGGGTCGAGGCCGTCCATGCCCCAGCGATAGCCGTCCATGCTGCCGGTCAGCACGATGTCCAGCCGGCGGTCGGCAGGGCGTTCGGCGAGCGGCGCGACGGCGCGCAGGCGATGCTCCAGCTCCAGCCCGACCACGGGCCCCGGCGCCGTACCCTCCGGATCGACGTGCGCGATCGCAGCCCCCGGCGTCGCCAGCAGCAGGCCGGTGCGCTGGCGCCCACCCTCGCGGAGCGCGAGCACGGGCCAGACGCCCGTCCCGGACGGCAGGTCGAGCAGCAGGTCCACCCGCTGGGCCATGGCCAGCGGGAAGCGGCTGCCCTCCACCGGCTCCACCGCGCGCCCGTCCACCGCGGCCAGCCGGCCGGTCAGCGCGCCGAGGTCGATGGTGAAGTTGGTCGAGGCGGCCCCGTTGATGATCCGCAGCCGCACGCGGCCGCCGGACTCGACCGTCACCACCTCCGGGTCGTCCAGCGTCCGGTCGTTCGCGAGCCAGGCGTCGTGCTCGATGTCGTTCAGGTCCATCGCCGCCATGCCGCCGTGGCCGACATCCATGCCCCCGTGGCCGCCATGGCCAGCGTGATCCATGCCGCCGTGGTTCATCCCGCCGTGGCCGTGCCCCCCGCCAAGTGCGGCGAGCAGCTCCTCCGGCGGGGCGAAGGAGAAGTCGTGCAGCATCACGACCACCTCCTGCCGGTCCTCGGCGGCCTCGTCCGGGGTGCGCACGATCAGCGGCGCCGCCAGCAGGCGCTGTTCCTGCAGCGCGTGGTGGGAGTGCATCCAGTGCGTGCCGCCGGCGGCGAGCACGAAGTCGTAGTCCGCGCCGGCGCCGGGGACGAGCGGGTCGGCGCTGACCCACGGCACCCCGTCCTGCCGCCAGGGCGGGGCGAGCCCGTGCCAGTGGATGAGCGTGTCCTCGTCCGGCAGCCGGTTGTCGAGCCGCACGCGGAACCGGTCGCCGACGGCAAGGCGCAGGCCGTCGAAGCGGCCGCCCGCCTCGAGGCCCAGCACCGTCGCCGGCCGGCCGCGGATGTCGAGGATGCGAGTGGTGGCGGCGAGCGCCGTGGGGGCTGGCTCCGCCCAGGCGGGCTGCACCGCCGCGGCGGCGGCGAAGCCGCAGGCGGACTGGAGCAACCGGCGTCGCGAGAGCATGGGCACGGGCGATCTCCTGTGGACCGGCCAAGGGGCAGGGGCGGCTGGCGCGACAGGGGCGGTGCGGCAGCCGCTCCGGTGCCGCATGATGTGGCCGCTGGGGCCGCGACGGCAACCGGCGCGCTGACGCGGGCGCACCACCTGTCCGCGAACGGAAATTGCGAAGTTGCCCTCCAGGCTTGATTTCCCGGTGCCGGAGTCGCAGCATCATCTGCGACGGCACTGCGCGCAGCCCGGGCCACGCCCGGCCAGCGCCGCCGGGTCAGCGTCTGGCGCTGCGCCAGGCGGGGTCGCGGGTCAGCATCGGCGCGGACCGTCACCAGGCTCAACCGGACAGGGAGGGTGCGTAACGGCATGGAACCACCGAGCAATCGGTTCGGGCTCTGCCTTCGCGCGGAGCCAGCGGTCCGGTTCGTTCGCCACGCCTGACGTCACGTGCGCGAAGCGGGCCGGTCGCCCGACAATCAGGATCTTGACGACCGCCGGCCCTGGCCTGGCGGCAGGCACTGAAACCACAGCACGACACGCCTGAAGCCGTGTCACATCGACCCCAGCGGCAGCGCCCTGGGGTCGATTGCATTTTGCGGCCGGCCAGCTTCCCTTCCACCGTCGCCTGACCCCGCCGGAACCCGGAGCAGCCTTCGCGGTTTGCTGCACATGACCCTGCAATCCGGCAGCGGCGCGGCCCAGCGGCTGCGACATGCGATCGACCGCGGCGCCACCGGCGACAAGGTCGATGCCGGCGATCCTGCGGCCGCGCCCCTCGGCACCGACGAGGAGGCCGCGGGAACGCCCATCCCGGCGGAGGCTGCCGACGCGGCGTATCGCTACGAGACGGGTCGGCCGTCGGTTTCGAAGCCGAAGCCGGCGCGGGTGTGGGCGGTCGTCGCCGCCTCGACTGCGGCGGCGATCGCGGTGATCGCGGTGGCGACCTTCGTGTCCCTCTGATCCGGCTGCGCGGGCCGCCCGGCCCCGCCCTTCATTAAATTGGCAGCGGGTCGGCGACGGTTGCGGGGCGGGATCGTTTCCCCCTCACACAAACGCATTGCTGGAGCATGTCCATGTCGTTCAACCCGCTGCAAGAGAAGGGGATCCCGCTCGAGCGCCAGCTCCGCCCGTGGTCCGAGCTGAACGTCGAGCCGTACAGGAAGGACAAGGTCCATCCCTACAGCCGCGCCCGCGGCATCCTGATGAACGGTATCGAGGTCGAGGCCGTCATCTTCTCGCACCAGATGGCGCGCAACACGCTGGACAGCGAGGTGAAGCGCCAGCTCGCCATGATCCGCCGGGTGGAGCAGCAGCAGCAGAAGGTGATCAACTGGCTGATCCCCGGCGACGAGACGACGATCGAGGTGACGCTTGGTTACGAGCAGGTCGCCGTCGATCTCACCGCCTGGCTGGCGCAGAACGAGCCCGACCCGTACCTGAAGCAGGTCTATGACTTCGCGCTGCTCGAGGACTTCGACCACCTCTACCGCTATGCGAACCTCTACGAGCTGATCGAGGGCCGGCAGGCGGACAAGATCACCAGCGATCTCACCGAGATCATGCCGGGCCGCCCGACGATCTTCGAGCACCGGCACCCGTTCGACGAGATCCGCCGGCCGATGACGGCTGTCGCCGCCGACCCGCAGTCCGTGCTGAACGCGCTGACCATCGTCGCCGGCGAGCAGCAGACGATGAACTTCTACATGACCATCGGCAACCGCTACCAGGAGCCGATCGCCCGCGCGACCTACCTCGAGATCGGCATGATCGAGGAGCAGCACGTCAGCCACTACGAATCCATCCTCGATCCGGCGGCGAGCTGGTTCGAGAACCTGGTGCTGCACCAGTGGCACGAGGTGTGGATGTACTGGTCGATGATGCAGGACGAGACCGACCCGAAGGTCCGCGCCATCTACGAGCTCCACTGCAACATGGAGATCGAGCACCTGCAGGTCGCCTGCGAGCTGATGCGCAAGGTGGAGAAGCGCGATCCGGAGGCGATCCTGCCGGCGAAGGGTTTCGAGCGGGCGCTGACCTTCCAGTCGAACAAGGCCTACGTGCGCCAGGTGCTGGAGAGCCAGATCGACCTCACCTCGCAGATGTCGGACTTCGTCCCGGTATCCACGCTCCCCGGCGACGACCGTTACTTCGCCTATCAGGCGGCGGTGAACGGGGACTGGGTTCCGACCGAGGAGGTCATCCGCGAGAACGCGGCGAAGAACGGGCAGGAGTACCGGCTGGAGACCGAGGGGCCGCATCCGGTGCCCGGCCTTCGCAACGGCGGCGAGCGCAAGGGGGCGGAGACGGAATACGCCCGCTGCAGCCGTCTCGCGGCCTGAGCGGAGGCGGCCATGCTGACGCTCGTGGCCGAGCGCGGCACCGGCGAGCCGATCTCGCTGGGCGGCGCGCTCATGGCCGGCAAGAAGGTCGCGCCCGACGCGACCCTTCTGCTGGCCGACGACCACCGCACGGTCCTCGGCTGGTTCGACTGGTTCCAGCGGGCCGAGGACACGCCGGCGGAGGCGGCGATCGGGCGGCGCATCTGCGTCGCCCTGCTCGCCCACATGGTCGCGGAGGAGGAGATCTTCTATCCCGCGGCCGCGGAGGCGACCGGCGACAAGGCGCTGGTGGCCGAGGCCATCCGCGAGCACGAGGACGCAAAGGCCCTGATCGCGGATCTCCAGAAGGCCAGGACGGTGGGTGTGCGCTACCGCGAGCGCATGCGCGCGCTCGCGGCGGAAATCGCGCATCACGTGGACGAGGAGGAGAACCGGCTGTTCCCGGCGGTGCGCGACAGCGGCATGGACCTCTACCACGTCGGCCGGCTGGTCGCGGCCCGGCGGGTCGATGCGCTCTTCAACATGGTCGGCCGCGCCGGAGCGGCCAGGGCAAAGCTCAGCGAGGTGGCACCGATGCCGGTTTCGAAGGACGAGGCGCGGGACTTCTTCCTGCTCGGCCTCAAGAACGCCCATGCGGCCGCCAGCCAGGGCCAGACCATGCTGGAGATGCAGGTCCGACGCCTGGATGACTATCCCGACGTCAAGGCGGCGCTGAAGGCGCACGTCAAGAACAGGAAGGTGCAGCTCAAGCGGCTCGAGACGTTGCTCGACAGCCATGGCGAGAGCCGGTCGGCGCTGAAGGAGGCGGCGCTGGACTTCGCTGCCGGCATCGCCGGCATGGCCAACGCCGCGGCCGACGACGAGGTGCTGAAGAACAGCTTCGCCGGCGTGGCCCAGGCGCGCTTCCTCGCCGCGGCCTACGAGTCGCTGCTGGTGCTGGGCGAAGCGGCGGGCGAGGTGCAGGCGCTGCGCCCGATCCAGCAGTGCCTGAGCGAAGAGCGGGCGCTCGCGACGTTCCTCGAGGAGAACCTGCGCGGCACGGCGACCCGCTTCCTCGCGCTCAGGAGTGCGGCCGCCGGCTGACGGTTGTCGCGTCCAGGGCCGGCGCCTCCACGGCGCCGGCCGGCGCGTGCTGCCGGTCTTCTTCGACCTCCAGGCGAACCGAACCCGTCGCCGGGTGTTTCTCCGTGCCATGGGGGCAGTTTCATCCGGTATGGCCTGGCATCCCAGGGGCCTGCGCGGCCGCCGGTGCGGAGTGCGTTCGAGCAATGGTTGACGTACCGCCGCCCGGAACGGCCCTGCCGCCCGCCGCGCGCGGGCGCTCGACGCTGGTGGCGGTGGCGGTGCTGGGGCTCGCCGCCATCGCCCTCTACTTCGCCCGCGACATCTTCATTCCGTTCGCCCTGGCGATCCTGCTGAGCTTCGTCCTCGGCCCGCTCGCCAACCGGCTCCGTCGCTGGGTCGGCCGGGTGGCCGGGGTGGTGCTGGCGGTGCTGTTCGCCTTCGTGGTGCTCGGCGGGGTCGCGATCGCGATCGGCGTCCAGGTGGTCGAGCTGGCGGAAAACCTCCCGCGCTACCAGACCAACATCCGTGAAAAGGTGCAGGCGCTGAAGGCCGATGCGGCCGACGTGAACCTGTTCGGCGGGGTGATGGACCTCTTTCACGAGCTGGAGGAGGCGGACCAGGAAGCTGCGCCGGACCCGGTAGCGGTATCGCCGGGGCCGGTGGCGGCGCCCGAGCCCCGGCCGGAACAGCAGCCGCCGGCGCTGGTGCGGGTCGTGGAGCCGCCGCCGTCGCCGCTCCAGCTCTTCGGCAGCGTGGCGGTGCCGCTGCTGGAGCCGATCGTGACGGCGGGCCTGGTCATCGTGTTCGTGATCGTCATCCTGCTCGAACGCGAGGACATGCGCGACCGCTTCATCCGGCTGGCGGGGGGCGGCGGCAACATGCCGGTGACCACCGAGGCGCTGGACGAGGCGGCGAAGCGTGTCAGCCGCTACCTGCTGATGCAGCTGGTGGTGAACGCGGGGTCGGCGGTGCCGATTGGCATCGGACTCTACCTCATCGGAGTGCCGAATGCGCTGCTGTGGGCAGTGCTGTCGGTGGTGCTGCGCTTTCTCCCCTATGTCGGGCCGTTCCTCGCGGCGCTGTTCCCGGCCGTCATTGCGCTGGCGGTGGACCCCGGCTGGTCGATGCTGGTGTGGACCGTCGTGCTGTTCCTGTCGGTGGAGGCGATCACGGGCAACTTCATCGAGCCCCGGCTCTACGGGGCCAGCACCGGCATCTCGACCATCGCCATCCTGCTGGCGGCGGTGTTCTGGACCACCCTGTGGGGGCCGGCCGGGCTGTTCCTCGCCACCCCGCTGACGGTGTGCCTGGCGGTGATGGGCCGCTACATCCCGCAGCTCGAGTTCCTCGGCGTGCTGCTGGGCAGCGAGCCCGTGTTCCGGCCGGAGGAGCGCCTGTACCACCGGATGCTGACCGGGGATGTGGACGCCGGCGACGAGATCGCCAAGGAGGAGCTGAAGGAGCGCTCGCTCCCCGCGTTCTACGAGGAGATCGTGCTGCCGGCGCTGCGCATCGCCGAGCGCGACCGGCACCGGCGCGCCTATGGCGACGATCGGCGGGCGATCCTGGTTCGCTCCTTCGAGACGCTGGTCAGCGATCTCGCCGACTACGAGGCGGCCAACGGTACCACCGAACCGGGGGACGGGGAGGGGGAGGAAGCCCCGCCCCCTGCGCCGCCGGCGGTGACCTGGACGGGCGACGCGGTGCTGTGCATCGGCGGGCGCAGCGGGCTCGACGGCATCGCGGCCATGATGCTCGCCCAGATCCTCGCGCGCCGCGGCATCGGCGCCCGCGTGCTGCCGCCCGACACGCTGCTGCCGGAGGCGATCGAGGCGCTGAGGGCCGATCCGGCCGAGCTGGTCTGCCTGTGCTGGCTCGGCGGCTCCGCGGTCGTCCGCGCGCAGCAGCTCTGCCGGCGGCTGCGGCGGCACGGGGTCCGCTCGCGGCTGATGGTGGCCTTCCTCAACGGCCAGCTCGACGAATCCAAGGGTGGCGAGCAGGCCAAGGGGCTCGCCGCCGACCTGATGGCCTCGTCGCTCGTCCAGGCGGCCGACGAGATCGAGGCACTGGCGACGGAGCCGCTGCAGGCGCCGATGGTGCCGGCGCCGGTGCCGGAGGACGAGCCGGCGCGGCTGGCGGCGCTGCAGACGGTTGTGGCCGGCGATGCGGCGGCCGACGAGAGCCTCGGACTCATCGTGCGGCAGGTGGCGAAAGCGTTCGACGTGCCCGCCGCCATGGTCTCTCTGGTCGATGCGCACCGCCAGCTGTTCCGGGCGGCGACCGGGCTGCCGGAGAGCCTGATGGCGGCGGGGGAGTCGCCGCGGGAGACGTCGGTCTGCGGCCATGTCGTCGCCGGCCGCACCCTGCTGGTGGTCGAGGACGTGCTGCGCGACGAGCGGTTCGCCAACAACCCGTTCCTGCTGGAGCACGGCATCCGCTTCTATGCCGGCGCGCCGCTGCTGGTGGACGGGCAGGCGGTGGGCACGCTGTGCGTCATCGACAGGCGGCCGCGCGAGATGACGCCGCGCGACCGCATCCTGCTGGAGCGCCTTGCCGACGAGGCCGCCGACCGCCTGCGCAGCGCGCGCACCGCGGCCGACCCGGAGACCGGCCCCGAGCCGCTGGCGGCGCCGGCGTGAGCCGTTCCGTCGCGGGCGCTTGCCAGCACCCCTGCGCTCGTCCGACAGTCGGGCATGTCCCTTGCGGCAGATGACACCGCCGGCGCGCGGTCGCCAGCCCTGCGCCGCGTGCTGGGCACGCGGCTGCTTGTGTTCTACGGCCTCGGCGTCATCATCGGCGCCGGGATCTACGTGCTGGTCGGCAGCGTGGTCGCGGCGGCGGGCGCCGCGGCGCCGTGGTCGTTCCTGCTCGCCGGCCTCCTCGCCGCCCTGACCGCACTGAGCTACGCCGAGCTCGCGGCGCGCTTCCCGGA
>CALKHQ010000163.1 GCA_937988735.1 uncultured Alphaproteobacteria bacterium | reverse complement strand
GGCGGGAGCGGGTGACGGCGCTCGAAACCGAGCGCGACCAGCTCCGCCTGGAGCTGGCCGAGGCGCGCGACCGGGCGACGGAACGCGAAGCCGAGCTCGCCGCCCTCCGCGGCGAGGCGCCGCCGCAGATCGTCACCACCACGGTGGCCGGACCGGCGGTCGTGCCCGCCGGGGAGGAAGCCGCGGCGGCGCCGATCCCGGCAGCGGAGAACGCGGCCGAGACGGCGGCGCCTGCGCCGGAGCCGTCGCCTGCCCCGGTCGATGGCACGGCCCTGGTTGCGCCGGAGCCCGCCCTGCTGTCGTCGGCTCCCGCGGAGAGCGAAGGTGACGATCTCACCCGCATCCACGGCATCGGCCGCGCGCTGGAGGCACGGCTCAAGGGGCTGGGGATCTCGACCTATTCCCAGATCGCGGCGCTCACCGAGGAGGACATCCAGAGGATCGACGCGGCCCTGGGCTTCAAGGGCCGAGTGACGCGGGACCGCTGGATCCCCCAGGCGCAGGCCCTGCTCGCCGGGCAGGAAGGCCGCTGACGCCGGTCAGAGGGCGTCGGCGAGCTCGCCGCCGGTCCACAGCCCCCGGGCCAGCGCGCCGTCCGGCATCTGCGCCACGCCGTAGCCATCGGGCATGTTCTGCCGCCAGGCGCCCGCGATCCGCCGGCCATCGTAGTCGCTGCTGATTGCATAGCCGTCCACGACCCCGGCATCCCACTGCCCTGCAATCTCGCCGCCCGCGGCGAACTGGTAGACGCCGAAGCCGTGCGGCAGGCCGTCGCGCAGGGCGCCGTAATAGGTATCGCCGTTGGCGAAGGACCGGACCCCAAGGATGGCGCGGCCCTGCTGGAACTCGCCGGCGAAGACGTCGCCTGCGGCAAGGCCGAGCACGCCGTAGGAGGCGCCCTCCCCCATCAGCGGCTCGCCGGTGTAGGCGCCGGCCGAGAAACTGCCCGAGATCGCGCCGCCGGCCGCGGCGATCTCCAGCGCCCGCTGGCGGGCGGCCCGGGCCTCGGTTGCAACCTCGTAGGCGCGCTGCGCCGCCTGGTCGGCCGCCGCCACGGCGAGGCCGAGCTGCTGTTCGTGGGTCAGGTAACCGGTCGCTGCAGCCGACAGGCCGAGCTGGAAGCGGCGGATGGCCTCGCGGGTGCCGGGGCCGAACACGCCGTCGATCTCGCCGTAATAGAGGTCCACCAGCTTGAGCGCCTGCTGGATGCGCTGCCGCTCGAACAGCGACATCTCCCGCTCTTCGACGACCAGCTGCTCGGGCGACACCGTGCGGCTGACAGTCTCCCCCTCCTCCATCGCAGCGCCGGCTGCGCCCAGGTCGCGCAACTGGAGCACCGCCAGCATGGCGAAGCGGCCGTCGGGGAATCGGTTGAGGTAGTGGCGCAGCGCATCGGCGCGGGGTGCAGGGTCGGCGATCTGCTGGATCGACTGCCAGGCGAGCACATCGGAAGTGGCTGCGTCCGGCGGCGCGTTGGGCGGGGTCAGGAAGAACTCGTCCTCCATCGTGCCCGAGAACCAGGGGATCTGCGCCCCGCCGGTCGACTCCCGCACCAGCCGCCCGACCTTGCGGAAGATCAGGCCGATCTCCAGCCCCGGCTCGCGGATCACCTGCAGCAGCGCCTGGGTGTAGGGGCTGTGCACGCCGTTGCCGTCGTCGGCCACGGAGCCGGGCGCGGTCGCGTAGGCGATCAGCGTCTGGCCGGTGCCGGCTTCCATCGGCGCAAGCCCGCGGTCCGCGGCGGCCTCGAGCTCCGGGAACGGGTTGTCGCGGCAGGCGTCGAGGATCATGACGCTGAGCTCGGCGCCCGACGCCTCCATGATCCCCATGATGTCGGCGGCGCTGACCGCGACCAGGTCGGGCGAGACGCCGGCGTTGAAATGGGCGTCCACCGGGACGATGTAGTTCACGCCGTCGATCTGGACGCCATGGCCCGCGTAGAAGAACAGCGCGAGGCTGCCGGGCGTCAGCGCCGCGCTGAACTCGCGCAGGGCGTCGAACACCTCCTCCCGGCCGACGTCGGTCCGCTCGATGACGGTGAAGTCGAGGGCGCGCAGGGCGTTGGAGATGGCGGCCGCGTCGTTGCGCGGGTTGTTCAGCACCCCGACCTGCTCGTAGGCGCTGTTGCCGATCACCAGCGCCACCCGCGGCCCCTCGAACACCTGGGCCTCCGCCGCGCCGAACCAGAGGCCGGCGATGCAGGCAACTGCGCCGGCACAGTGCCGCCATATGTTCGACCGAATGAAAATGGCGCTCGCCCCCAGTGTGATTCGTGGCAGCAGAGTAATCAAAATCGATACGGCAAGCATAGGCGGTTCGCGCCCGGGGCTTCGGCCCGGTGCAGCCGACGGGGAGCATGCCGCAGAGCTGCGCCGGGTATGGACGCAACCTGCGCGGCGGACCCTGCGACGATGCCGACGTCTGATCTGGTCGTTACTGGGCCGGCGCGCGCGATTACTTGGCGTGCCGGCGGACGGGAGGAGCCGGAATCTAGAGGTCTGCCGCGCGCAGGAAGGCGAGGCAGTCGGCGTAGCCCTTTTCCCAGCCCCTGCTGTAATCGCCGCCGCCGAACACGCCGCCGCCGCGCCGGTACTCGAACTCCGCGAGTCCCTGGTCGGCATAGCTGCTGTCGCACCCGTCGGAATAACCGGCCCCGTAAGGGGTAAGCACGCCGAGGGTCGGCGTGTCGCTGCAGGCGGCGAGCGCCGCCAGCGCTGCCGCCGTCAACGCGCCGAGGCCGACCCGTCCGCTCATGCCTCACTCCTTGGGCGGAATCACGCCCTTCTTCAGGATGACGCAGCCATAGAATCGCGTTTCGCCGGTTGCAACAACAGCGAAACACTGCCTGGCGCGTTCGTAAAAGGCGAAGCGCTCGAGCGTGCCGAGCGGGAACTTCCCCGGGCCCTCGTGCTTGTCGATCACGTTCTGGAACTCGACGCGGATCGGCGGGACGGCGGACGGGTCGCCGACCACCTCCATGTGCCAGGCGGCCGGATCGACGAAGGTATCGAGCGGCATCACCGACAGCACCGCGTCCAGCACCCGCGGGGCGGGGTGGCCGTCCATTCGGATCAGGCGCTTCGTCGCCATCGTTTCCGCCGGGAAGTTCGCATCGACGATCGCGATGTCGTCGCCATGCCCCATGGCGCGGAGCGTGTAGAGCAGGTCCGCGTTGAGCAGCGGGTCCAGTCCCTTGAGCATTTAATTCTCCCCCTCCCCGGCGGTGGCCGGGGTGCCTCATCAAGCAGCGATTCGGGTTGACCATAGCCTCTGGCCGGGGCAAGCACAAAGCCCGCCGTAGCCAGATATTTCCGAGGTCCGCCCATGTCCGACGCCGCATCCCGCGAGGCTTACGTCGCCGCGATCGACATCGGCACCGGCAGCGTCCGCGCCGCGATCGTGTCGGCCGAGGGCCGGATCCTGGCACGCGCTGCGGTGGACATCGCAACCCACCGGCCGCAGGGCGAGCATCGCGAGCAGTCGTCGGAGGAGATCTGGGCCGCGACCTGCACCGCGACCCGTCGCGCGGTCGCCGAAGCCGGTGTCGATCCGGCCGCCGTGCACGGGCTCAGCGTCGACGCTACCTCCTGCACGCTCGTCTTCCTTGACCGCGACGAGCGGCCGGTCAGCATCTCCACCACCCGCGACACGCAGTGGAACGTCATCCAGTGGGCGGACCATCGCGCCATCGCCGAGGCCGAGGAATGCACCGCCACCGGCCATCCGGCCCTGCGCCACGTCGGCGGGGTGATGTCGCCGGAGATGCAGATCCCGAAGTGCATGTGGGTGAAGCGGCATCTGCCGGAGGCCTGGTCGCAGACCGCGGCGGTGTTCGACCTCGCCGACTTCATCACCTGGCGCTGCACCGGCTTCGACGCCCGCTCCGCCTGCACGCTGACCTGCAAGTGGTCCTATCTCGGCCACAGCGACAGCCCCTGGCCCGCCGATCTCCACGCTGCCGTCGGCCTCGATGACGCGATGCAGCGCACCGGCGTGCCGGCGTTGGCGACCCCGGTCGGTCAACCGATTGGCCCTCTTGCTCCGGAAGCCGCCGAGGCTCTTGGCCTTACCACGGACTGCATCGTCGCGGCCGGGCTCATAGACGCCCATGCGGGCGTGCTCGGGGTGCTGGGCACCGCAATCGGCGCGGCCGACGGCGGCCCGGTGGACGACCGCATCGGCCTCATCGCGGGGACCTCGACCTGCCACATGGCGCTGTCACCGGAACCGCGCTTCATCGGCGGCGTCTGGGGGCCGTACTGGGGCGCCGTGGTTCCGGGCATGTGGGTGAACGAGGGCGGCCAGAGCGCCACCGGGGCCCTGCTCGACCACATCATCGCCCTCACCGGCCGCCGCGCCGAGCCGGAGACGCACCGGGCGCTGATCGAACGGATCGAAGCCCTGCGCGCTGCGGAAGGCTTCGGGCTGGACCCGGAGCTGATGGTCCTGCCGGACTTCCACGGCAACCGCTCGCCGCTGGCCGACCCCCATGCCCGCGGCGTGATCTCGGGCCTCACCATGGACGCCTCGGAGGACGCGCTCGCCCGCCTCTACTTTGCTACCGCACTCGGCATCGTGTTCGGCACCCGCCACATCATCGACGCGATGAACGCCACCGGCTTCCGCATCAGCCACCTGCACCTGACCGGCGGCCACGCCCGCAACCCGCTCCTGGTCGAGCTCTACGCCTCGGCGACCGGCTGCACCGTGGTGCTGCCGGAGCAGGAGGACGGCGTGCTGCTGGGCACGGCCGCGCTGGCGGCGGCCGGCTGCGGCCTGCACCCCTCGCTGCCGGCGGCCGCCCGCGCCATGGTGCGCAGCGGTCGCGAGATCGCGCCCGATCCGGTGCAGCGCGCGCACTACGACCGCCGCTACCGCGCCTTCCTGCGCATGCACGAGCATCGCCGCGAGCTGGCGGAGATGGTGCGGGAGGCACCGCGGTCACACTAGGGCCGGATCGCTCCGGCGCCTCCGTCTTCCTGCCGCGCCCGCAGCAGTTCGACCGCCCGCTCCAGCTCGGTCCGGAAGCGCCGTTCCTCCGCCGTCTGCTCTGCCGGATCCTGCAGGCGCAGCAGCCACGACGGATGCACGGTCAGCAGCACCGGCGTGCCGTCCTCCGTCCTCTCCATGGCGCCGCGCCGCTTCAGGATGCCGGCGCCGGAGCCGGTCAGCGCCTCGGCGGCGGTTGCTCCGAGGGCGAGGATCAGCCGCGGCCGGACCAGCGCCCGCTCGTGGTCGAGCCACCAGCGGCAGTGCGCGATCTCTCCGGAGTTCGGGCGCTGGTGCAGCCGGCGCTTGCCCCGCGGCACGAACTTGAAGTGCTTCACCGCATTGGTGACATAGGCGGCGCCCCGGTCCAGCCCGGCCGCCGCGCAGATCGCGTCGAACAGCCGGCCCGCCGGGCCGACGAACGGCCGCCCGGCCAGATCCTCCTGGTCGCCCGGCTGCTCGCCGACGATCATCAGCGCCGCATCCGCCGGGCCTTCGCCGGGTACCGCCTGTGTCGCCTGGCGATGGAGCGGACAGCGGATGCAGTCCGAAAGCTGCCGCCGCAGCAGGGCGAGCCCGCCCGCCGGCGCCGGCTCCGGTTCCGCCAGCGCGGCGCGCGCCCTGATGCGGGCAGCGCGAGGCGGCGGCACGGTCGGAGCCGCCTCCCGCATCGCCTGCACCCGCGCCCCGGCGCCGGCGACCAGCTCCGGGATGACCCGCGTTTCCGGCATGTTGGCCCAGTATTTCCGCGGCATCTGCGACTGCATCGCCTTCACCCGAAGCCGGGCCGGGTTGAAGATGCTGCGGAAGTAGGTAGCCCACAGTGCCTCCGCCGCGTCCTCCGGCAGCTGCGGCCGCGGCGCGCCGGGGCCGAAGCCGAGGACGCCCTTTCTGCAGCTTGCCGTCAGCCGCGGCGTCACGATGCGCCAGTCCATGTCGCCGAACCGGCGGGCGAAGAAGGGGGCGGTCGGCTCCAGTGTGAAGTGGGATGGCTGGAACCACGCCGCGAACTGCAGCCGCCCGCTGTCGGACCGGCCGATCTCGCGGAAACGGACGAACGCCTTCATCTTGTGCTGGCAGCGGTGCACCGCCTTCGCCATCGCATGCAGGCGCGCGACATCCGGATCGCCGGGGTCGTCGATCCGCACCGCCCTCGCCCGCAGGTGCCACAGCACCGCATAGAGGCGGGCGAAGCGCTCGGGGTCGCTGTGCCAGACCACGC
This sequence comes from uncultured Alphaproteobacteria bacterium, assembly GCA_937988735.1. GTDB lineage: Bacteria > Pseudomonadota > Alphaproteobacteria > CALKHQ01 > CALKHQ01 > CALKHQ01. Next base: position 2,345 of record CALKHQ010000163.1, on the reverse strand, counting down.
TGTCGGCCAGCTCCGCATAGGTGCGCGGCACGGTGAGCGACGGGCCCGCAGCAGGCTCCTCGCTGGTCGCGCCGGCCTCGGCGAACAGGTCACCCGCCCCTTCCCCGTAGCGCCAGACCACGTCGTCCGGCGACACGCCGTCGGCGATCAGGGCGCGCGCCGCCTGCCGCCAGGCGCGGGCGGTGTCCAGATCCGGGAGCGTGATCACCCGCGTCACAGCAGGGCGAGCTGCGCATCCGGGCGCGCCAGCCGCGCCCGCAAGGAGGCGCTGTCGGTCAGCGCGCCGGGAGACCAGTCCGCCGTGATCACGAACGGCCGGACGCGGTTCAGGCTCGCGCCCATCCGCTGCAGCGCCCGGCTGTCGATCCGGCGGCTGCGGCGCGAGGCGATGATCCGGTCCACCACCTTCACGCCGAGGCCGGGAACGCGCAGCAGCAGCTCGCGCGGGGCCCGGTTCACGTCCATCGGAAACTGTCCGCGGTTGGCCAGCGCCCAAGAGAGCTTCGGATCCATGTCGAGCGGCAGGTTGCCGCCGGGTGCCGCGCTGGCGATCTCGTCGAGGCCGAAGCCGTAGAACCGCAGCAGCCAGTCCGCCTGGTACAGCCGGTGCTCGCGCTCCAGCGGCGGGCGGACCAGTGGCAGGCTTGCGGCCGCATCCGGGATGGGCGAGAAGGCGGAGTAGTAGACCCGCTTCAGCCGGTAGCTCGCATAGAGCCGGAGCGAGCCTTCGAGGATCGTGGTGTCGGCGGCCCCGTCGGCGCCGATGATGAGCTGGGTCGACTGGCCGGCCGGGGCGAAGCGCGGGGGCTGCCGCCCGCCGAGGGAGCGATCGCCGGCGGCCTCACCCAGCAGCCGGACCTTCGCCATCGCCCGACGGATGGTCGCCGGGTCCTTCTCCGGCGCCAGCCGCCTGAGGCTCGCGTCGGTGGGCAGCTCGACGTTGATCGACAGCCGGTCGGCGTAGCTGCCGGCCGCCGCGACCAGCTCCGGCGCGCAGTCGGGGATGGTCTTGAGGTGAATGTAGCCGCGGAAGTTCTCCTGCTCGCGCAGTCGGCGCGCCACCTCCACCATCTCTGCCATCGTCGCGTCCGGCGACCGCGCGATTCCGGACGACAGGAACAGCCCCTCGATGCAGTTGCGCCGGTAGAAGGCGATCGTCAGCCGGACCACCTCGTCAACCGTGAACCGCGCCCGCGGCACGTTCGACGACACGCGGTTCACGCAGTAGGCGCAGTCGTAGATGCAGAAGTTGGTCAGCAGGATCTTGAGCAGCGAGATGCAGCGCCCGTCCGGGGCATAGGCGTGGCAGATGCCCATGCCCCCGGTGGAGCCGAGCCCCTTCCCGTCGCTGCTGTCGCGCTTCCGCCCGCCCGAGGATGCGCAGGAGGCGTCGTACTTCGCGGCGTCGCTGAGGATCGCCAGCTTCTGCTGCAGGGTCCGCGCTGCCATATGTTCGTTATAGGTTCACGAGAACACATCGGCAACTGCGGCAACCTGTCCCCCGCGCTGCTGCCGGCTACCAGACCGGCGCGCCGAGGTTGAGCTGGCTCTGGTTGGTCAGGATGCCCGCACCGGCGCCGATGGCGCCGCCGAGGATCGCGCCGCGGCCGACATGTTCGTCGAGCAGCGCCGCCCCCACCGCCCCAGCCCCGGCGCCCAGTGCTGCGCCCGAAAGCCCGCGGTCCACCGGATTGTTGCCGCACGCTGCCAGCGCCAGCGCCAGCCCGCTCGCGCCCGCGATCGTGACGAACCTGTGCATCGCATAAGTCCTCCATCCCGTTGCGTGCCCATCCGCACGCGGACGCAGGTTCGCCCCGGGCGCGCTTAAGGTGGCATGCCGCGGCCGTTATCTTTGTTTAAGTTCGCCCGGCATCTGGCGACTGCACAAGGAAACTTCGCCTGCACCGCCGCCCGCCGTTCCGGTCAGCCATCCGCCACCCCTGGCGGCGCGACCTCGGCCGCGCTTCGGCCCGCCACGCAACGCTTGCGAGCCGGGCGCCGCCTCTGCTACCCCGCTACGACCTGCCGCGGATGGGTGGCCGAGCGGTTGAAGGCACCGGTCTTGAAAACCGGCAGGCGTTCCGGCGCCTCGTGGGTTCGAATCCCACCCCATCCGCCATCATCCTGCGACGGTTCCTGGTTTGTGGTGCGGGGCGTCCCGCGCTCTCCGGAACCCGGCTCGCGGAGCGATGGTTCCAGAGCGCGATGAGGACGCGCCGCACGGTGCCGCGTCCGCGGGGGGGGTGCCGAAGGCCGCCGCGCACCGCAGCCGCAGCCTTCAGAACGCGAAGCGCAGGGTTCCCTGGACGGTGACGCTGTCGAAGTCGTCGCGGCCGATGGCGTCG
>CALKHQ010000162.1 GCA_937988735.1 uncultured Alphaproteobacteria bacterium | reverse complement strand
GGCGGCGGAGCCGATGAAGCAATCGTGGGGCTGCAGCGTGTCGAAGTCGAGCGGGATGTCGTCCATCGACGCCGGCAGGATGCCGCCGGAGGCGCCCCCCGGCAGGTAGGCCTTGAACCGGTGGCCGTCGGCCATGCCGCCGCAGTATTCCTCGATCAGCTCGCGGATGGTGATGCCGGCGGGGGCGAGCTTCACCCCGGGCTCGCGCACGCGGCCGGAGACGGAGAAGGAGCGCAGGCCCCTGCGCCCGTGACGGCCGTGGCCGGCGAACCAGTCGGGGCCCTTCTCCACGATGTCGCGGACCCACCACAGGGTCTCGACGTTGTTGATCAGCGTCGGCCGGCCGAACAGCCCGACCTGGCTGGGGAAGGGCGGCTTGTGGCGCGGATAGCCGCGCTTGCCCTCGATGCTCTCCAGCATCGCGGACTCCTCGCCGCAGATGTAGGCGCCGGCGCCGCGCCGCAGGTGCAGCTTCGTGCCGCCGGTGAGCCCGGCCGCCTCCACCGCCGCGATTTCCTTCAGCAGCACTTCGCGCAGCGCGGGGTATTCGTCGCGCAGGTAGATGTAGACCTCGGCCGCCTCCACCACCCAGGCGCCGACCAGCACGCCCTCGAGGAAGCGGTGGGGGTCGCGCTCCAGGTACCAGCGGTCCTTGAAGGTGCCGGGCTCGCCCTCGTCGCCGTTGACGGCCATCAGCCGGGGCGCCGGCTCCTGGCGGACGAACCGCCACTTGCGTCCGGTGGGGAAGCCCGCGCCGCCCAGGCCGCGCAGGCCGGACTGCTCCAGCGCCGCGATCACGTCCTCGGCCGGGATCTCGCCGCTGCGGCAGCGCTCCAGCAGTCGGTAACCGCCCTGGGCGCGGTAGGCGTCGAGGCCGGGATGGTCGGGCAGCACCGGATGGACCGCGCCGGCGGTCACCGCTGCCGTCACCGACTCCACCGTCGCCGCGGCGACGTGGTTGTGCCCAACCTCGCACACGGGCGCCTGGTCGCAGCGGCCCATGCAGGGGGCGCGCACCACCCGCACGTTCGGCCCCACCGCGTCCGGCAGCGCCGCCAGCAGCTTCTCGGCCCCCGCCAGCGCACAGCTCAGGCTGTCGCAGACGCGGATGGTCAGCGGCGGCGGCGGGGCCTCGTCCTCCATCACCAGGTCGAAATGGGCGTAGAAGGAGGCAACCTCGTATACTTCGGCCAGCGGCAGCCGCATCAGGTGCGCCAGCGCCACCATGTGACGGGCGGAGAGGTGATGGTAGCGGTCCTGCAGCAGGTGCAGGTATTCGATCAGCAGGTCGCGGCGCCACGGGCCGGGGCCGAGCAGCGCACGGACCTCCGCCACCGCCTGGTCCTCCGGCTGGCGGCCCTTGACCCTGGGTGTGCCCCGGCGGCCGGAGCCGGGGTGAATGCGGCGCTGCACGTCCAGCGCGGACGGGCGCTCATGCTCGCTAGCCATGTGAATCCCCCCTCGGCCGGCTGCCGCCCGATGGCCGACCGGCCGCCGCCGCCGTCAATCCTGCGCTCCGGTCCCGACCGGCTTCAGGGTGACGACGTTGCCGTTGATCGTCTGCTTGCCCGCGTGCTCGAAGTTCACCGTGATCATGCCGTTGATCGCGGACTGGACCTGTCCGAGCCCCCATTCCGGCCGGTCCGGGTGGGTGACGAACACGCCGGGCACCAGCGCCGCCTCCATGCTCCGCTCCCGGGCGCGGCGGGGAAACTGCCCGCCAGGGCAGCCGCGCCATCATGGCTGACGGTTAGCAAAGGGGCCGGGGTGAGGCAACAGCGGGCGGCCGCGGGCGCCGCCGTTGCGCGGAATCAATGGACCACTCGCGGACCGCTCGCTAGGGTGCCGCGCGTTTGCGCCGGAACTGAACAGGGACTCGGCCCATGCCCGCAATCGACGAGCTGATGATCTTGCGCCTGGCCTGCTCCAAGCTCTGCCACGACCTCATCAGCCCGGTCAGTGCCGTGAACAACGGGCTGGAGCTGGTCGGCGACGCCATGGCGGGCGACGACGAGGCGATGGACCTGATCACCTCCAGCGCCCGGACCGCGGCCGACCGGCTGCAGTATTACCGTGTCGCCTTCGGCTACTCCGGCGGCTCCGGCCAGTCGCCGCAGTCGCTGCAGACGCTGCTGAAGCCCTTCGTCGCCGACGCGAAGTGCCAGTCCGCCTGGGACGTCGATCCCGCGGTGAGCCACGCGGTGCTCTCCATCGACGCGGCGCAGATCGTGCTGAACGCGGTCGCGGTCGGGCTGGACTGCATGCCGCGCAGCGGCGAGGTCCGCGTCACCCTGGCGCCGGCAGACGGCGGGCAGCTCCATCTGAAGATCGACGTCACCGGGCCGTCGGTGCGGATCCGCGACGAACTGCGCGAGACGCTGACCCGGCCGCTGGAGGAGGTCGAGCTCACCGTCCGCTCCATCCAGGGCATCCTGCTGCGCCATGTCGCCGCGCGTACCGGAAGCGGGGTCGCGCTCAGCGAGGCCGACGGCAGGATCAGCCTGTCGATCGCGCCGGTTCCGATCCAGGACTGACGCGGCAAAAGGGCGCGCGCGGGAAGGGCGCCGGCTGCCGCCGCGGCCGCCCGCCGCGCAGGGGGCGCACCCCTGCGGGCCGGTCTTGGCCGGCACTTCGGCACATCTTCCTTGTTCTTGATGTTTATTGTATCGATCTGCGCCGGATGCAGTCGAATTGTATTCACATCTTGGTAATTGTCACCCGTTCCTGCTCCCCGGACCCTTTACACCTTTTTTATGATTTTCTCTGACGATCCGACGCTCACGGGCGGCCCGTTCCGCGCGCCGCATGCGCAGCCCCTGCTGCCGGAATCACTGGGTGTCGGACGATGGATGATCTTCTGAGCGAATTCCTGACGGAGACGGCCGAGAGCCTCGCCGTCCTGGACGTCGAGCTGATCAGGCTGGAACAGACCCCCGACGATCCCGACCTGCTCAGCAGCATCTTCCGGCTGGTCCACACCATCAAGGGCACCTGCGGCTTCCTCGGCCTGCCGCGGCTGGAGGCGGTCGCCCACGCGTCGGAGAACGTGCTCGGCAAGATCCGCGACGGCGCGATCGCGGTGACGCCGGTGGCGATCTCGACCATTCTCGAGTCCCTCGACCAGATCAAGTGGATCCTCGCCGAACTCGAGGCGAACGAGACCGAGCCCGACGGCGACGACAGTGCGCTGATCGAGCGGCTGAACGCCATCGCCGAGGGCAACGCGGTCGAGGAACAGGCGCCCGTCACTGCGGCGGCCGGGCCCGCCGAACCTGCCGCGCCGGCCGTGGCCGACGAGGAGGCCGTGGTCGCGCTGGCGGTCGAGGAGACCGACGAGGCCGATGCCGCCGAGGTGGAGGACGAGGCCCCGGTGGCCGTGCAGGCCGCGGCTGCCGCCGATGCGCCCCAGCGGCAGGCGAGGGCCGACGGCCATCCGGAGGTGAAGGAATCGGCGGTCGCCAACCAGACGATCCGTGTCAGCGTCGATCTGCTCGAGAACCTGATGACGCTGGTCAGCGAGCTGGTGCTGACCCGCAACCAGCTCCTGCAGATGGTCCGCAACCAGACGGACAGCGAGTTCAACGTTCCCCTGCAGCGCCTCAGCCACGTGACCTCCGAGCTGCAGGAGAACGTGATGAAGACGCGGATGCAGCCCATCGGCAACGCCTGGGCCAAGCTGCCGCGCATCGTCCGCGACCTCGCCGTCGAGCTGGGCAAGAAGATCGAGCTCGAGATGATCGGCGCCGACACCGAGCTCGACCGCCAGGTGCTGGAGCTGATCAAGGACCCGCTGACCCACATGGTCCGCAACTCCGCCGACCACGGGCTGGAGACGCCGGACGTGCGGCTGGCCGCCGGCAAGCGCGAGACCGGCACCATCGTGCTGCGCGCCTTCCACGAGGGCGGCCACATCATCATCGAGATCTCGGACGACGGCCGCGGCCTCGACCTCGCCCGCATCCGGCAGAAGGTGATCGCCAACGGGCTCGCCACCGAGGCCGAGCTGGACGCGATGACCGACCAGCAGATCCAGCAGTTCATCTTCAAGCCGGGCTTCTCGACCGCGCAGGCGGTGACCAGCGTTTCCGGCCGCGGCGTCGGCATGGACGTGGTCCGCACCAACATCGAGAAGATCGGCGGCACGATCGAGCTGCAGTCGGTGCCCGGCCGCGGCAGCCGCTTCACCATCAAGATCCCGCTGACGCTGGCGATCGTCTCGGCGCTGATCGTCGAGGCCGGCGGCGAGAAGTTCGCGATGCCGCAGCTCAGCGTGGTCGAGCTGGTCCGTGTCTCCGCCAACTCCGAGCACCGGATCGAGACCCTGAACAGCGCGCCGGTGCTGCGGCTGCGCAACCGCATCCTGCCGCTGATCTCGCTCCGCGACCTGCTGCGGCTGAAGTCGGCCAACGACGACGAGCCGCCGGCGGAGGTGGCGAAGGGCGACGCGGCGGCGCCCGGCAACGGCACCGCGCTGCTGCACGGGTCCAGCGAGCACTTCATCGTGGTGACCAAGGTCGGCACCTACGACTTCGGCATCGTGGTGGACCGGGTGTTCGACACCGAGGAGATCGTGGTGAAGCCGGTGGCGCCGATCCTGCGCCACATCTCCATGTTCTCCGGCAACACCATCCTCGGCGACGGCAGCGTGATCATGATCCTGGACCCGAACGGGATCGCCAGCGCGACCGGCGAGATCACGCCGGAGGCGGCGGCGGAGACCACCGCCCGGGTGCGCGAGCGCGGCAGCGACGACACGGTGGCGATGCTGGTGTTCAAGGCCGGCGACGACACGCCGAAGGCGGTTCCGCTCGCGCTCATCGCCCGGCTGGAGGAGATCCCGGCCGACAAGATCGAGTGGTCGAGCGGCCGGCCGATGGTGCAGTACCGCGGCAAGCTGATGCCGATCGTCACCATCTCCGACGACTACCGGATCCGGACCGAGGGCACGCAGGCGGTGCTCGTCTTCTCCGACGAGGATCACACCATGGGCCTGGCGGTGGACGTCATCGTCGACATCGTCGAGGACCGGATGAACATCGAGCTGTCGGCCGAGCGGCCGGGCTATGTCGGCAGCGCCGTCATCGCCGGCAAGGCGACCGACGTGATCGACGCCGGCTACTTCCTCGCCAAGGCGTTCGAGGACTGGTTCACCGCCGCCCACCGCCTGGACGAGGCGCGCGGCCGCGGCCGGCACCTGCTCCTGGTCGATGACAGCCCGTTCTTCCGCAACATGCTGACGCCGCTGCTGTCGGCCGCCGGCTACACGGTGACCTCGGTCGAGAGCGCGAAGGAGGCGCTCGCGCTGTGCGAGCAGGGCGCGATGTTCGACGTCATCGTCAGCGACATCGAGATGCCCGGGATGAACGGGCTCGAGTTCGCCGAGGTGGTGCGCGAGACGCCGCAGTGGCGCGAGACGCCGATCGTGGCGCTGTCGTCGCACACCAACCAGCGCGACATCGAGCGGGCGAAGACGGTGGGCTTCAACGACTACGTCGCGAAGACCGACCGCGAGGGGCTGCTGCTGACGCTGTCGGAGACGGTGACGGCGATGCGCGGCGCCGCCTGAGGAATGGCAGGATCACCAGCGACATCATGAGCGACGCAATGAGCCACAATTCCGATTTCGTGACGGTGACGGTCGCCAGGCAGCTGTTCGGCATCCCGGTCCTGACCGTGCAGGACATCCTGGGACCGCAGCGGATCACCCGCATCCCGCTGGCCCCGCCCGAGGTGGCCGGCGCGCTGAACCTGCGCGGCCGGATCGTGACTGCGATCGACGTGCGCAGCCGCCTGCGGCTGCCGCCGCGCAAGCCCGGCGACGAGGGCATGGCCGTGGTGGTGGAACACGACCAGGAGCTCTACAGCCTGCTGATCGACTCCGTCGGCGACGTGCTGAGCCTTCCGGACAGCGCCTTCGAGCGGAACCCGGCCACCATGGACCCGGTCTGGCGCGAGGTTTCGGTCGGCATCTACCGGCTCAAGGACGAGCTGATGATGGTGCTCGACGTGGACCGTCTGCTGACCATCGACCGGGCGATGGCGGCCTGACGGTGACATCCTTCCGAAGCGGCGGCCCCGGGCGGGCGGCCGCAGAGCGCCACGGAGCAAGCCGGCCCATGCCCATGCGGTGTCTTATTGTCGATGATTCCAAGGTGATCCGCGCGGTCACCCGCAAGATCATGGAGGAGCTCAACTTCGAGACGGTCGAGGCCGCCGACGGCGCGGAGGCGCTGGACCGCTGCCGCGAGGCGATGCCGGACGCGATCCTCCTCGACTGGAACATGCCGAGGATGGACGGGCTCGCCTTCCTCGGAAACCTGCGTCAGATGGAGGGCGGCCAGAGCCCGGTCGTGGTGTTCTGCACCACCGAGAACGGGATCGACAAGATCGCCTCCGCCCTGGCGCAGGGCGCCAACGAGTACATCATGAAGCCGTTCGACAGCGAGATCATCCAGTCGAAGCTGCAGCAGGTCGGACTGCTCTGATGTCGGCCGCGATGCCTTCGCCAGCCGCCGTCGGCGCCGCGCCGGCTGCCGACCGGACCCGCGTGCTGCTGGTGGACGACTCTGCCGTCTACCGCAGCCTCGTTCGCCGCGAGCTGGCGAAGTGCGATGACGTCGAGATCGTGGGAAGCTGCGGCGACGGCAGGTCCGCCATCGCCGCCGTCGCCGCCCAGGCCCCCGACGTGGTCGTGCTCGACATCGAGATGCCGATCATGGACGGGCTGACCGCGCTGCCGCAGCTCATTGCGGCCCGGCCTCAGGTCAAGGTGATCATGGCGTCCACGCTGACGGCGCGGAACGCCGACATCAGCCTGCGCGCGCTGCAGATGGGCGCGGCGGAGACGGTGGCCAAGCCGTCCGCGTCGAAGCTGGCGGACGACGCCCAGCGCTTCCTCGACGAGCTCCTGCGCAAGATCCGCGCGCTGGGCGACGCCGCGCGGCGGTCGGCGCAACGCCGCCGGCCGGTTGCCGCCGGCGGGGAGACGTCCGCGGCCGCCCGCAGCACCGGGGCAGCCCCGGCGACGGGGGCCTTCCCCCTGCGCCCGGCGCCGACGCGGGCCCCGGAGCTGATCGCGATCGGCAGCTCCACCGGCGGCCCGAAGGCGCTGATGCACATGCTGGCGGAGCTGGTGAAGTCGGTGAAGACGCCGATCGTCATCACCCAGCACATGCCCGCCACCTTCACCGCGATCCTCGCCGAGCACATCCAGCGCGCCACCAAGCGGATCACCGTGGAGGCGCAGGAGGGCATGCCGATCCAGCCGGAGCGGATCTACGTCGCGCCCGGTGACTGGCACATGACCGTCCGGCGCGAGGGCCGGACCGCGACGCTCCACCTCGACCAGAACCCGCCCGAGAACTTCTGCCGGCCGGCCGTGGATCCTATGCTGCGCTCGATTGCGGCCAGCTACGGACCGGCCGCGCTGGCAATCATCCTGACCGGAATGGGCCACGACGGGGCCAAGGGCGCCCGGGCGCTGGTCGCCGCCGGGGGCGCCGTCATCGCCCAGGACCAGGCGACCAGCGTCGTCTGGGGGATGCCGCAGGCCGCCGCGCGCGCCGGCGTCTGCAGCGCGATCCTCCCGCTCGACGAGATCGCCCCCTATGTGAGCAGGCTTGCAATGAGGCATGCGGCATGAACACCGAGGACTTCGAATTCATCACCGCATTGCTCAGGAAGCGCAGCGGCCTGGTGCTCACCCGCGACAAGTTGTACCTGCTCGAAAGCCGGCTCACCCCCGTGGCGCGCGCGGCCGGGCTGGGCGGGCTGCCGGGGCTGATCGACGCGATCCGCAAGCGGGGCGACCCGCGGCTGATCGACGAGGTGGTCGATGCGATGACCACCAACGAGTCCTTCTTCTTCCGCGACATCAAGCCGTTCGACCAGTTCCGCGACCACGTGCTGCCGGAGCTGATGAAGGCGCGGGCCGCCACCCGCCACATCCGGATCTGGAGCGCCGCCTGCTCCAGCGGCCAGGAGCCCTACTCGCTGTGCATGATCCTGAAGGACAATGCGGCGAAGCTCACCGGCTGGAAGATCGAGATCCTCGGCACCGACATCAGCCGCCAGATGCTGATCAAGGCGCGCCGCGGCATCTATTCGCAGTTCGAGGTCCAGCGCGGGCTGCCGATCCAGAACCTGGTCAAGTACTTCGGCCAGGAGGGCGACAGGTGGATCATTTCCGCGGAGCTGCGGAACATGGTCACGTTCCGCGAGTTCAACCTGCTCGACGACCCGCGCCCGCTTGGCCCGTTCGACGTGATCTTCTGCCGCAACGTGCTGATCTATTTCGACCAGGACACCAAGGCGAAGGTGCTGCACCAGATCGGCACCGTGCTGCGGCCGGACGGCTATCTCTACCTCGGCGGCGCCGAGACGGTGCTGGGCGTCACCGACCGCTTCGCCCCGATCGCCGGGATGCGCGGCATCTACGGCCATGCCGACCGCGACGCCGCGCTGCATCAGCCGCCCGGGGGCCTGCGTATCGTCGCGGCGGGCTAGGCCGGACCGCAGTCCCCCGCGCCGTACGCCATCCGCAGAAACGAAAGGGCCGC
>CALKHQ010000161.1 GCA_937988735.1 uncultured Alphaproteobacteria bacterium | reverse complement strand
GGTCATCGGCTCGTCGCCGATGATCGCGGTGGGGCTCGGCGTCTACGTCATCGGCATCGCCTTTTCCATCCTGCTCTCCTTCACCGACTCCAAGCTGTTTGCCAGTTTCGACTTCGTCGGCCTGCAGCAGTACGAGCGGCTGTGGAAGACATCTCGCTGGCTGGTGTCGGTGCAGAACATCTGGGTGTTCGGGGTGCTGGTCATCCTGTTCCAGATGACGCTGGGCTACCTGCTGGCGGTGTTCCTCGATCAGCGCATCCGCCAGGAAGACACCTTCCGCACCATCTTCCTCTACCCCTTCTCCATGTCGCTGGTGGTGACAGGGCTGGTCTGGCAGTGGATGCTGGACCCCAATCTCGGCATCACCGCCACGGTCAGGCGGCTGGGCTGGGAGGATTTCGAGTTCGCGCCGCTGGTCCGCCAGGACCAGGCGATCTTCGGCCTCGTGCTCGGCAACGTGTGGAACGGCGTCGGCGTCACCATGGCGATCATGCTGGCCGGCCTGCGCGGGGTGGACGAGGAGATCTGGAAGGCCTCGCGGGTCGACGGCATTCCCGCCTGGCGCACCTACCTGTTCATCGTGCTGCCGATGATCCGCGGCGCGGTGCTCACCGCCTTCATCCTGCAGTGCACCCAGATCGTCCGCGTCTATGACCTGGTGGTGGCGATGACCCAGGGCGGGCCCGGCGTCGCCTCGCAGATGCCCGCCGTTTTCGTGATCGAGCACCTGCAGAACCGGCAGAACGTGGCGCTGGGCATGGCCGCCGCGACCATGATGCTGGTTCCGGTCGTGGTCCTGCTGTTCATCAAGGCGATGGCCGACTATCGCGCCGTGCGCCGCGCCGGGGCGGTCCGGCCATGACGACCACCCACGCCCTCGCCCCCGCTGCCGCCCGCGGCGTCGCGCACGCCCGCGGCGCGCGGCCGAGGCGGCTCACCCCCGCCCGCGTGGGCGTCTACGCCTTCCTGATCGTGGCGGCGCTGTTCTTCCTGGCGCCCCTGTACGTGATGGTGGTGACGTCGCTGAAGACGATGGAGGAGATCCGCCTCGGCTTCCTGTTCGGCCTGCCGATCGATCTCACCTTCGAGCCGTGGACGCGCGCCTGGGCCACCGCCTGCACCGGGCTCGACTGCAGCGGCATCAGCCCCGGTTTCTGGAACTCGGTGAAGATCACGGTGCCCAGCGTGATCATCTCGGTGGCGCTGTCGGCGCTGAACGGCTATGCGCTCTCCTTCTGGCGCTACCGGGGGGCCAACCTGTTCTTCGGCCTGCTGCTGTTCGGCGCCTTCGTGCCCTACCAGGCGGTGATCTATCCGCTGATCATCTTCGAGCGCGAGCTCGGCCTGTTCGCCTCCCTGCCGGGAATCATCCTGATCCACACCATCTTCGGCATGCCGATCATCACGCTGCTCTACCGCAACTACTTCGCGGCGCTGCCCGAGGACCTGTTCCGGGCCGCGCGGGTGGACGGCGCCGGCTTCTGGATGGCCTTCTTCCGCATCGTGATGCCGATGTCGGTGCCGATCACCATCGTCGCGGTGATCCTGCAGACCACCGGCATCTGGAACGACTTCCTGTTCGGCTCCGTGTTCGCCGGGCGCGAGAACATGCCGATGACCGTCCAGCTCAACAACATCGTCAACTCGACCACCGGCACCCGCGAGTACAACGTCAACATGGCGGCGACGATCCTCACGGCGGCGGTGCCGCTTGCGGTCTACTTCGTCTCCGGCCGCTGGTTCGTGCGCGGCATCGCCGCCGGCGCGGTGAAGGGCTGAGCGATGGCCAGCGTCTCCATCCGCGACCTCGACGTCTCCTTCGGCGCGCTGACCGTCATCCGCAGGCTGAACCTGGAGATCGAGCCCGGCGAGTTCGTCGTGCTGCTGGGCCCGTCCGGCTGCGGCAAGTCCACCCTGCTCAACGCCATCGCCGGCCTGATCGACATTGCCGACGGCGAGATCTGGATCGACGGGAAGAACGTGACCTGGGAGCAGCCGAAGGACCGCGGCATCGGCATGGTGTTCCAGTCCTACGCGCTCTACCCGCGGATGACCGTGGAAGGGAACATGTCCTTCGGGCTGAAGATGGCACGGGTGCCGAAGGCCGAGATCCGGCGCCGGGTGGCGGCGGCGGCGAAGCTGCTGCACATCGAGGACCTGATGCACCGCCGCCCGGTGCAGCTCTCCGGCGGCCAGCGCCAGCGCGTTGCCATCGGCCGGGCGCTGGTGCGCGACGTCAACGTGTTCCTGTTCGACGAGCCGCTCTCCAACCTCGACGCGGCGCTCAGGACCGAGCTCCGGGTCGAGCTGAAGCGGCTGCACCGCGAGCTGGGCGGGGCGACGATGATCTATGTCACCCACGACCAGGTCGAGGCGCTGACGCTCGCCGACCGGATCGCTGTGATGCACCGCGGCGTCATCCAGCAGCTCGCCGACCCGAAGACCATCTATCACCGGCCGGCCAACAGGTTCGTCGCCGGCTTCGTCGGGTCGCCGCGGATGAACTTCTTCACCGGCCGGATCGAGGCCAACGGCAACGCGCCGGTGTTCGTCAGCGAGGCCTTCTCCCAGCCGCTCGACGGCTACGCCTTCATCCGCGAGCCGGCGCCGGGCGCTGCGGTCGAGCTCGGCATCCGTCCGGAGCACGTCCGCATCGATGCCGACCGCGGCACCCATGTCGCCAGCGTCGATCTGGTCGAGCCGATGGGCGCGGAGACCGTGGTGTGGAGCCGCCTCGGGTCCGCCTCGCTCGCCATCCGCGTCGACGGCGACGCCGCGGTGCAGCCGCAGGAGCGGCTGCGGGTCAGCTTCCCCGGTGACCGGCTCAACCTGTTCGACCCCGAAACCGGCGACCGGCTCTGAGGCCCGGACCCGCGATGCCCCACACCCGTCGCCATCGCGAGGCCTTTCGGTGGCCCGCACCGACGCAGCCCCCGCAATCCCCGCAATAGGCACGCCATCATGTGCTACCTCGACAAGCTCTCGTTCCAGCTCTACTCGTCGCGCAACTTCCCGCCGCTCGAGACCCAGCTCGCCACCCTCGCCGCCATCGGCTATCGCCAGGTCGAGCCCTACGGCGGGCTCTACGACGATCCCGGGCGGCTGGCGGATGCACTGGCCCACGCGGGACTCACCGCGCCCAGCGGCCATGTCGCGCTGGCCGCGGTCCGCGACGCGCCGGACCGGGTGGCGGCGATCGCGCAGCGGATCGGCATGCGCTATGTGGTGGTGCCGTATCTCGCGGCTGACGAGCGGCCGGCCGACAGCGAAGGCTGGCGGCAGATCGGCGCGACGCTGAACCGGCTGGCGGAAGACTATGCCGACCGCGGCCTGGTGCTGGCCTGGCACAACCACGACTTCGAATTCGCACCGCTCGCGGACGGGGGCGTGCCGATGAGCCTGCTGCTCGACGCCGCGCCGGAGGTGGCGCTCGAGCTCGACCTCGCCTGGGCGGTGAAGGGCGGCGTCGACCCGGTGGAATGGCTGCAGCGCTACCGCGGGCGGGTGATCGCCTGCCACATCAAGGACATCGCGGTCGAGGATACGGACGAGGAGGACGGCTGGGCCGACGTCGGCCACGGCCGGCTCGACTGGGCGGTGCTCGCCCCGGCCGCGGTCGATGCGGGCGCCGAACTGCTGGTGGTCGAGCACGATGCGCCCAGTGACTTCGAACGCTGCGCACGGCGGTCCTACGCCACCGTCGCCGGCTGGGAAGGGCGGGCCTGACCATGAGCAGCCGCATGCGCGTCGGGATGGTGGGATGCGGGAACATCTCCGGCATCTACATCCGCAACATTCCCCGCTTTCGCGACATCGAACTCGTCGCCTGCGCCGACCTGCTGCCGGAGGCGGCGCGCGCGGTGGCGGAGAAGGCCGGCATCCGTGCCCTTCCCGTCGAGGCGCTGCTTGCCGACCCGGAGATCGACATCGTGCTCAACCTGACGGTGCCGCTGGCCCATGCCGAGGTCTCGGCGGCCGCCCTTGCCGCGGGCAAGCACGTCTATTCGGAGAAGCCGCTCGGGGTCACGGTGGCCGAGGGCGAGCGGCTGGTGGCCGAGGCGGAGGCACGGGGGCTTCGGATCGGTGTCGCGCCCGACACCTTCCTCGGCGGCGCCCACCAGATCTGCCGCGAGCTGATCGACCGGGGCGAGGTCGGCCCGGTGGTGGCCGGCACCTGCTTCGTCCTTTCCGCCGGCATGGAAGGCTGGCACCCGAACCCCGCCTTCTTCTTCCAGCGCGGCGGCGGGCCGGTGCTGGACGTCGGCCCCTACTACATCGCCGCGCTGGTCAACCTGCTCGGGCCGGTGAAGGGCGTGGCGGCGCTGGACGCGATCGGCACGGCCGAGCGGGTCTGCACCGCCGACGGCCCGAACCGGGGCCAGCGCATCCGGGTGGAGGTGCCGACGACGGCGATGAGCCTGCTGGAGATGGCGTCGGGCGCCCGCATCATGTTCGGCGCGAGCTGGGACATCCCGGCCCATGGCCACCGGCCGATGGAACTCTACGGCCGCACCGCGAGCCTGCGCCCACCCGATCCCAACTTCATGGGCGGTATGGTGGAAGTCGGCCGCAACCGCGACCAGTGGACGGAGATCGACCCGGCGACCCGGCCGTTCGGGGCGCCGAACTGGCCGGCGGACACGCCACGGCTCGCCAACGACCGCGGCCTGGGCCTCGCCGAGATGGCGGCGGCGATCCGGGAGAACCGGCCGCACCGCGCGTCCGGCCGCCTGGGACTGCACGTGCTGCAGGTCGCCGAAGCCATCGCCACGGCGGCTGCCGAGCGGCGCTACGTCGCCATCGACGCCGCGGTCGAACGGCCGGAAGCGCTGTCGGCGGAGGAGGCGAAGGCGCTGCTGCGGCCCTGAGGTCCGGCGGGAGCCCTCGCTTCCGCCGTTCAGTCGTCGATGAAGCGCCAGACCCCGTCGTCGGCGCGGCAGGCGTGGTTGTCCTCGTAGATCCGGACGATGCCCTCGACGTTGAGCAGCTCCTCGAAGTCGCGGCAGAAGTAGCCGCCGGCCGTCTGGTAGGTGCGGACCGGCTTGATCGCGCCGCTGTTGCCGGTCTCCGGGTTGCTCCAGCGTGCGACGGCGCCGTCGGAGCCGGTCTCCAGCCCGAGCTGCATCGTCTCCACGGCAAGCGCCACGTCGGAGTCGCTCATCAGCTCGTAGAGGTCGTAGGGGATGTCCGGGGCCGCCGAAGTCCGGCAACCGGCGGCAAGCGCGGCGAGGATCAGGACTGCGGCCGCGTGGGGCGGAGCGGATGGCCGGGGCGTGTGTGCACCCGGCTCACTGCACAACGGCGCCTCCCTCCGCCGGCTTGGCGCCATCCAGCGCTGCCTCGAGGTCGGCGCGGTCGACCGTGCCGTCGCCGTTGACGTCCAGGTCGGCCGTCGCCCAGCCCACGGGCATCGTTTCGTCCGCCTTGCCCATCGCCGCAGCCAGCTCGTTCTCCAGTGCGGCGAGCTCGCCGGTCAGCACCTCTTCCTGCGCCCGCAGCTCGGCCAGACGCGCATCGACGCTGGCGATCTCCGCTTCCAGCGCCGCGACCGTGTCCGCGGTCTCCGCGGGATCGCCCGCGGTGGCGCGCGCCTGCATCTCTTCCAGCACGGCCAGCGCGTCGGCGCGGTGCCGCTCCAGCTCGGCGATGTCGTAGCGGGCGACGTCGCGGGCGTAGCGGGCGGCATTGGCGTTCTCGGCCAGCTCGGCGATGCCGTTCTCCTGCGGCGTGCCCCAGTTCGCCTGCAGGGCGCCGATTGCGGGGTCCATCCCCAGCGCCTCGGCAATGGCGACGAAGGTGGTCACGCGTTCGCCGAGGTCGCGGAAACCGCGGGTATCGGCCGAGGGCTGCCAGCCGGCGGCGACCAGGGCTTCGGTCTCTGCGGGGTCGAACACGACCACCGCCGCGCCGACCGGGCGCTGGAATCCGCCGCCTGCCGCGTCGAGGACCTCGGCATAGCGCGCCGCCGCAGCCTCTCCGCCGGCACTGTCGAGCCCGTCGGCGACGGCAGCGGTGGCGAGGCAGGAAAGGGCGAGCGCAGCGAGGAGGGGTCGCGCTCGAGCGGGGGCGGGGGTCGGTTGCATGGCCGGCCTCATGCTCTGTCTGCAGGCGTGCCCGAGGGGCGGACGACGCGGGCGATCCTAGCACAGAGCCGCGCGCATGCCAGCCGCGAGCGGCCTTGCGCCTCTAGAGCTGCGCCTCGATTGCGGTCTTGTCGATCACCGACCAGACGGTGCGGATCTTCCCGTCGTCGAATCCGTAGAACACGTTCTCGCAGAAGGTCACGCGCCGGCCGTTGACCGGAAGGCCGAGGAACTGCCCCGCAGGTCGGCAGTCGAAGGCGAGCCGGGCGGCGAGCCGGGGGGGATCCGCAACCAGCAGCTCGATGGTGAAGTGCAGGTCCGGGATCTCGCGGAAGTCCCGCTCCAGCATCGCGCGGTAGCCGGCGAGCCCGAACGGCCGGCCGTTGTGGGTCACCCCGTCGTGCACGAACCGGCCGAGCTGCGCCCAGTCCTGACGGTTCAGGCAGGCGATGTAGTCGCGGTAGAGCGCTTCGAGCTGGTCTCGGCTCATGGACCGGGTCTGCTCTCCTTCAGGCGCCTTGCGCGTCCCGCGCCGCCCACAGCAGCCCGCGGCGGACGATGGTGCGCATCTCGGGCACCTGGAACTCGCTGGCGACGTGGCCGAGGGTGCAGTGGAACACCCGCCCCGCGCCGTAGCGGTGCTTCCACACCACCGGCATCACCACGCCCTCGATCCAGGGCGCGTGCGCGCCGGAGAAGGTGGTGGTGGCCAGCACCTGGATGCCGGGATCGACGTGCATGTAGTACTGCTCCGACCGGTAGTCGAAGTCGTCGAGGCCGGCGGTGATCGGGTCGTTGCGGTCGGTGATGGTGACGCGGAAATCGATGATGCCGCCGGGGTGCGCCACCCACTGGCCGCCGACCATGAACTGGTAGTCCACCGCCTCGCGAAACGCGTCCGACATGCCGCCGTGATAGCCGACGAGCCCGACCCCGCCGCGCACGGCGGCGCAGAGATTGTCCAGCTCCTCCTTCTCGATCTTGCTCATGGTGATGATCGGCACGATCAGGTGCATGTCCCGGATCGCGGGGTCGGCGAAGGCCTCGGTCGTGTTCTCGACATAAACCCGGAAGCCTTCCTCCTCCAGCATCCCGCGCACGATGGCGGCCCCCTGCTCCGGCTCGTGACCGGACCAGCCGCCCCAGACGATCAGCGCTTCGCGCATCCGATGTTCCTCCCTGTCGCCCATTCCTGTCTGCCGCGTGGCGGCGCTAGTCCAGCAGCCCGTCGGCGAGTCCCACCGGCAGCATCGCCGGGCGCTCCGGCGCGCTCTCGATCGCGATGGGCTGGCCCCCCATCGCTGCGGAGCGCTCGATCGCCGTCATGACCTCCAGCACATGCAGGGCGAGATCGCCGCTGGCCCGGTGCGAGCGGTTGCCGCGGATCGCATGCGCCATGTCGGCGACGCCGATGATGCGGTAGTTGTCGTCGGCATAACCGTGCTCTGTCGCCACCGTCTCCCACTCCGCCCGCGGCTTCGCCAGCTCGAGCTGGCCGCCGAAATGGTTCGGATCGGGCACGATCAGGGTTGCGTCGGTGCCATAGATCTCCAGCGGCAGGTGACGGTGCTTCGGCACGTCGAAGCTCATCGTGATGGTGACGATGGCGCGGTTGCGGAAGGTCATCAGCCCGGCGACGTGGGTCGGCACCTCCACGGTCATCTGCTGGCCGGCCAGCGGCTGGCTGCGGATCGGGCGGGTGGTGCGCAGCCGGCTCGCCTGGCCGGAGACCTGCGCCACAGGGCCCAGCAGGTTGACGAGGTCGGTGATGTAATAGGGGCCCATGTCCAGCATCGGTCCGCCGCCGGCGGCGTAGTAGAAGGCGGGGCTGGGGTGCCAGTATTCATGGCCGGGGCACATGAAGAAGGCGGTGCCGCCGACGGGCGTCCCGATTGCGCCGGCGTCGAGGAGCTTGCGCGCGGTCTGGTGCGCTCCGCCGAGGAAGGTGTCGGGCGCGCAGCCGAGCCGGAGGCCCTTCGCCTTCGCATGCGCCGCCAGCTTCCGCCCGTCCTCCAGCGTGACGCACAGCGGCTTTTCGTTGTGCACGTGCTTGCCGGCGTCGAGCGCCTGCATCGCCACCGGGAAGTGGGCCTGGGGCACGGTGAGATTGACGACGATCTCGACCGTCGGGTCGGCGAGCAGCGCGTCCACGGTGACCGCCGGATGGCCGAACTCTGCGCCCCGGGCCCGCGCGGCGTCCATGTTGACGTCGGCGACGCCGCGCACGTCGAGGATCGGAAACCGGCGCGCTGCCTTGAGATAGGCGCCGCTGATCGTGCCGCAGCCGATGATGCCGATCCCGACCCGCTCGCTGGTCATTGCGCGTCCTCCAGTTCCCTTCCGGCCTGTCCTCCGGCGGTGCTGACCGCCGGGCCGCTGGTGCTCCACGGCGCGCTGTAGAGCTGGCGGAGCGTCAGCGCCGCCGCCCCGCGCGCCCACATGTCGTCGGACCAGTGGTGTTCGATGATGGTGACCGCCTGCCGCACCGGCGGCGCCACGAGCCGTTCGGCCGTCTCCATCAGCGGCTGCATCAGCAGCGGCCCGGCGCGCAGTCCGTCGCCGGCGATGATCAGCCGGCCGGGGGCAAGCAGCGTGATCACGGTGGCCACCGCATGGCCCAGCGCAGCACCCGCGCGGGCGAAGGCGGCGACGGCGGCGGCGTCCCCGGCCTGGCCGGCGGCGACCGCGGCGTCGAATCCGTCCGTGCCGGCTGCGGCGGCGATGGCGTCCTCGCCGGCAAGGTCGGCGAGGCGGCCCCAGGCGCCGTCGCCGGCCCGGACCATCAGGTCGCCCAGGTCGGCGCTGAGCCCCTGCGCCCCGCGCATCAGCTCGCCCTTGCTGAGGATGCCGAGTCCGACGCCGTGTTCGGCGGCGATCACCGCGAAGTCGGAGAGGCCGCGGCCGTGGCCGAACCAGTGCTCGGCGAGTGTCGCAAGATTGACGTCGCTCTCCAGCGAGACCTCCACGCCCAGCCGCCCGGCGAGGGCGGCGGCGAACGGAACGTCGGGCTGGCGGAAGATCGGGCTGCGCCGGCAGATGCCGGTGGCGTGCTCGACCACGCCCGGCAGGCCGACGCAGACGCCGGCGATCCTGTCGAAGGCGAGGCCGGCGTCGGCGACGCAATGGCGGACGCCGTCCTCGACGATGTCGGCGATCACCTCCGCCGTCTGCCGGTTGGTCCGCACCGGGAGCGTCAGGCTCTTCAGCACGTCGGCGCGGAAGTTGGTGGTGGCGACGCTGATCTGTCGCGGCGACAGCTTCACGCCGACGACATGGGCGGCGTCGGGGTTCAGCTCCAGCATCACCCGCGGCCGGCCGCGGGCGGACTCGCGCACCGGCACCACCGCCCGCGGGATGATCAGCCGGTCTTCCAGCAGCGCGGCCGTGATCGCCGAGATGGTGGTCGGCGACAGCTCGATCGCCTGCGCGATCTCCACCCGCGAGATCGGCCCGCGCTGGCGGATGGTGTCCATTACGTGAAAGCGGTTGATCGCCCGCATCAGCTCGGGGTCGGCGGTCTTCATCGGCTCCTGCCCTGGCGGCCCGTGATCCGGGCGGAGACGGGGGGCGCAACCGGCGCCGCGCTGCCCGCCGGCGTCCGTTCCGCGCTGCATCGGCTCCGCACCCGGCTGCGGGCGACCGCCCGCATTTACTGCGGGAAACTTATTTTATCAAGCGCGGCAGCACCCCACGACACGGGGCGCGCCGGGCGGATTCTCCGGTCTGGTGCCGGAAAAATCGGCCTTGACAACGGTCCGGGGCGGCAGAAGAGTTTTCTCCACAATGCGGAAAAAATAACGGCCGACGACAACGGCACGGGCCGCATCACACGATCACTGGGAGGGATCGTCCAATGCTCCACAGGACCTTCGGCTCATCGCTGTTCCGCCATGCCGTTCCGGCCGCCCTGGCCTCGGGGCTGGCAGGCGGCGCTGCGGCCCAGACCACCGTGGACTGGCTGCACATCGAGCAGAACCCGGAGATCGCGGACTACTGGGCCGGGCTCGCGCGTGCCTACGAGGCGGAGCACCCGGGCGTCACCATCGCGATGCAGTTCCTCGAGAACGAGGCGTTCAAGGCGAAGCTGCCGACGATCCTGCAGTCGGACGAGCGGCCCGACATCTTCTACAGCTGGGGCGGTGGCGTGTTCCACGCCCAGGCCGAGGCCGGCGTGCTGGGCGACATGACCGCGCAGATGAACGACGGCTGGGCGGAGACCTTCAGCCCCGCGAGCGTGGACGCCTTCACCTACAACGGCGTCGTCCACGGGGCGCCGATGCTCGTGTCGCAGGTGGTGTTCTGGTACAACAGGGACCTGTTCGCGCAGGCCGGGGTCGATGCGGACTCGATCCAGACCTGGGACGACCTGCTGGCGGCGGTGCAGACGTTCAAGGACGCCGGGATCACGCCGATCGCGGTCGGCGGCGCCGACAAGTGGCCGCTCCACTTCTACTGGACCCACCTCGCCATCCGCCTCGGCGGCAAGGCGGGCTTCGAGGCCGCGACCAGCGGCGAGGGCGACGGCTTCGAGAACGAGATCTTCGTCGAGGCCGGCCGCCTGTTCCAGCAGCTCACGGAGCTCGAGCCGTTCCAGGACGGCTATCTCGCCTTCACCTATCCGCAGGCCGCCGGCTACTTCGGCGACGGCAAGGCCGCCATGCACCTGATGGGCAACTGGGACTACAACACCGCGCGGACCAACGCCGCCGACGGCGAGGGGCTCAGCGACGAGCAGCTCGGCATCTTCTCCTTCCCGCAGGTTCCGGGCGGCGCCGGCGAGCCCACCGACACGCTGGGCGGCATCAACGGCTGGCTCATCTCTGCCGACGCGTCGCCCGAGGCGGTGGACTTCCTGCGCTTCTTCCTCAGCCCCGAGAACCAGACCGAGATGGGCAAGCGCGGCTACTTCATCCCGGTGGCGGTGGGGGCGTCGGCCGAGATGACCAACCCGTTCTTCCGCCAGGTCGCCGACAACATCGCGGCCTCCAGCTACCACCAGATCTTCTACGACCAGATGCTCGGGCCGTCGGTCGGCCGGGTGGTGAACGACGTCTCCGCCGACCTCGCCGCCGGCGTCATCACGCCCGAGGAGGCCGCGGCGACGGTGCAGGAGGCGTGGGAGTTCGAGCAATAGGCGTATAGGCCGGACCTCCCGCTGCCGCGATGCGTTCGGCCGTTCCGGACACGCTTCACGGCCCGGGCGGAGCCAGGGAAGGAACCCCGGACGGCGGCGGCCGCGCCGCGTCCCGGGGTTCCGCCGCGCGTCACCCGGTCGCGCGCTCCGGCCGCGTCGCCGGCCTGTTCAGCGGCGGGCGGCTGACCACGGTGGTGCTGTTCCTGCCGCCGGCGCTGCTGCTGTTCACCATCTTCGTCATCCTGCCGATGGGCGAGGCGGCGTGGTACAGCCTGTTCAACTGGGACGGCTACGGCGAGCCCACCCGCTACTACGGCTTCCGCAACTACGAGCGCCTGTTCGGCCACCGCGCCTTCACGTCGGCGCTGATCAACAACGGCCTGATCATCCTGGTGTCGCTGCTGGTGCAGCTTCCGCTCGCGCTGGCGATGGCGGTGATCCTCGCCAACCGCATTCCGGGCGCGATCTTCTTCCGGCTGGTGTTCTTCCTGCCCTTCGTGCTGGCCGAGGTTGCCGCCGGGCTGATCTGGCGCTTCGTCTATGACGGCGACTACGGGATCCTCGCCGAGATCGCGCGCTGGTTCGGCTACGAATCCGCCCACGTGCTCGCGGACCGCGGCTGGGCGATGTACGCGATCCTCGGCGTCATCGTGTGGAAGTACTTCGGCTTCCACATGATGATCTACATCGCCGGCCTGCAGGCAATCCCGTCCAGCCTGTTCGAGGCGGCGCGCATCGACGGCGCCAACCGCTGGCAGGTGCTGCGCTACGTCACCCTGCCGTCGCTGGCGCCGACGATCCGGCTGTCGGTGTTCTTCGCCGTCATCGGCTCGCTGCAGCTCTTCGACCTGGTGATGCCGATGACCCGGGGCGGGCCGTCGGACAGCACCCAGACCATGGTCACCTACCTCTATTCCTTCGGCATGATGCGGATGGACATCGGCTTCGGCAGCGCGGTTGGCGTGGTGCTGTTCGTGATCTGCGTCGTGTTCGCCTTCACCTACAAGCGGACGGCGATGCGCAATGACTGACGCGGCGCTCGAACGACCGACGATACGGCCGGCGCGGATGCCGCGGCCGACGGCGTTCGACACCAGCCTGCTCTACCGCTATGCGGCGCTGCTGTTCGTCGCCGGGCTGGTGCTGGTGCCGCTGCTGGCCACCGCGATGGGCGGCCTCAAGACCATCGGCGAGCTCCGGACCGATCCGTTCGGCCTGCCCGACAGCTGGGTCTGGTCGAACTACACCGACATCCTGACCGGCCACCGCTTCTGGGAGATGCTGCTCAACTCCCTGATCATCGCGCTGCTGACCGTGGCGCTGACGGTCACCACCGGGGCGATGGTCGCCTTCCTGTTCGCGCACCTCACCTTCTTCGGCGACCGGTACCTGCTCAGCTATTTCATGCTCGGGCTGCTGTTCCCGGCGGCAACGGCGATCCTGCCGCTGTTCATCAAGATCCGCGACCTCGGGCTGCTCGACAGCTACTGGGGTGTGGTGCTGCCGCAGGCAGCCTTCGGGCTGGGGCTGTCCATCCTGCTGTTCCGCGGGTTCTTCCGCCAGCTTCCGTCCGACCTGCTGGAGGCGGCGCTGATCGATGGCTGCAGCTATGTCCGCTTCTTCCGGTCGGTGACGCTGCCGCTGTCGCGGCCGATCCTCGCCACCGTCTCCGTGTTCATCTTCGTCCAGAGCTGGAACAACTACCTGCTGCCGCTGGTCATGCTGAACTCGGACCCGATGTTCCCGTGGCCGCTGGGCCTGATGCAGTTCCAGGGCGAGTACATGACCAACTGGCCGGCGCTGCTCGCCTACGTGACGCTGACCATTGCGCCGGCGATCCTGATGTTCCTGCTGGCCCAGAAGCATATCGTCGCCGGCATCACCGCCGGCGCGGTCAAGGGCTAGCCGATCGCCGCCGCCACGGCTTCGGCCACGGCGGCGAGCGCGGCTGTGCGCTCGGCAAGCGGCGCCACGGATTCGGTGAGATAGGCTGCGACCACGACCGGCGGGCGGTCCTGCGGCGGCCACAGGACGCCGACGTCGTTGGTGCTGCCGTGGCCGCCGGTACCGGTCTTGTGGGCGAGACGCCAGCCGTCGGGGAGCCCGGCGGCCAGCCGGTCCGCCCCGGTTGTCGTGGCGAGCAGCCAGCCCTTCAGTCGCTCGCGCGAGTCCGGCGCCAGCGCGTCGCCGAGCACGAGCGCCGCGACGTCGGCGGCCATCGCGGCTGGGCTCGTGGTATCCCGCGGGTCGCCCGGCGTCGCCTCGTTCAGGTCCGGCTCGATGCGGTCGAAACGGGTCACGCTGTCACCCAGCGCGCGGACGAAGGCCGTGAGCCCGGGTGGTCCGCCGGCGGCGACCAGCAGCAGGTTGCCGGCGGTGTTGTCGCTGACCGTCACCGCGGCGGCGCAGAGCTCCTCCAGGGTCAGCCCCGCGCCGCCGGCATGCCTCCCGGTCACGGGCGAATGGTGGACGAGCTGGTCGGCGGTGAAGGGAATGCGGCGGTCGAGGCTGTCCCGCCCAAGCTCGACCTGCTTGAGCACCGCCGCGGCGAGGAGCAGCTTGAACGTGCTGCACAGGGCGAAGCGCTCGTCGGTGCGGTGGCCGGCGGTGGCGCCGTTCCCGGTCTCGATCACGGCAACTCCGAGCCGGCCGCCTGCTCTCGTCTCGATCGCGGCGAAGGCCTCGGCGAGCCCGTCGAGCGCCGGCTGGGCGCGGACACGGCCGGGAAACAGGGCCCCGGCGGCAAGGGCGGCAGCGCCGGAGAGGACATGGCGGCGGGGAATCGGGCGCGGACTCACGGCGACTCACTCCTCATGATGCGGCGCCGACACTTGCGGCGGCCGCCGCGCTTTGACAAATGAGCATCCGGCAAGGCGCGGCAGGGAAAGGCGGGGAGCGTGGACGAGGTCGAATGCGTCGTCGTCGGCGCGGGCGTGATCGGGCTTGCGGTGGCCCGTGCGCTGGCGCAGGGCGGCCGCGAAGTGGTGGTGCTCGAGGCGAACGGCCTCATCGGCAACGAGACCTCGTCGCGCAACAGCGAGGTGATCCACGCCGGCATCTACTACCGCGCCGGCAGTCTGATGGCCCGCTTCTGCGTCGCCGGCAGGAAGGCGCTCTACGCCTACTGCGCCGAGCGCGGCATCGCGCACCGCCGCTGCGGCAAGCTCATCGTCGCCACCAGCGCGGACGAGGTGGCGACCCTCGCCGGCATCAAGGCGCGGGCGGAGGCGAACGGCGTCGACGACATGGAGGTGCTCGACGCGGCAGAGGCGATGGCGCTGGAGCCGAACCTGCGCTGCCACGGCGCCCTGCTGTCGCCGTCCACCGGCATCCTCGACAGCCACGGCTACATGCTGTCGCTGCAGGGCGACGCGGAGGCGGCCGGGGCGGTGTTCGTCTTCCGCGCGCCGCTCGTCGCCGGCGAGGCGACGGGGGACGGCTTCGTGCTGCAGGTCGGGGGTGCGGAGCCGACGCGGCTCCGCTGCCGGATGCTGGTCAACAGCGCCGGGCTCGCCGCGCCCGGCGTCGCCCGCAGCATCGCGGGCATGCCGGCGGAACGGGTACCGACGCCCTATTACGCCAAGGGCAGCTACTTCACCCTGTCCGGTCCCTCGCCCTTCACCCGGCTGATCTATCCGGTGCCGGTACCCGGCGGCCTCGGCACCCATTCCACCATCGACCTCGCCGGCCGGGCGCGGTTCGGGCCCGACGTGGAATGGGTGGACGGGATCGACTACGCCATCGATCCGCGTCGCGCCGACAGCTTCTATGCCGCCATCCGCCGCTACTGGCCGGGGCTGCGCGACGGGACGCTGCAGCCCGGCTACACCGGCATCCGGCCCAAGATCGTGCCGCCGGAGGTCGCGGTGCAGGACTTCCTGATCCAGGGGTCGGCCGACCACGGCGTGCCCGGGCTGGTCAACCTGTTCGGCATCGAATCCCCCGGGCTGACCGCATCGCTGGCCATCGCCGCGCACGTCGCGGAGCTGCTGGCGGGGTAGATGGAGAGGGCTTCAGAGCGCCTCGGGTCTAGTCCACCACCCGGTAGCTGAGGGTGAAGTCGGCGCCGTCGCCCGGCGGCTCGCCGAGGGCGATGCGGCCGGCACGGCCGAGGGGGGCCATGGTGCGGCGCAGGGCGACGATGCTGCCGCCCTCCTGCTGGACGAAGGTGCCGTTGGCGCTGGAATCGTGGATGTAGAAGTCGCCGTCCGCCTGCTCGATCCGCGCATGCTGCCGCGAGATGCGCGGCCCGAGCACGATCAGGTCGCAGTCGGCCTGGCGCCCGATCACCAGCCGCGCGTGCGGGCCCGAGATGCGACGCGTCTGCCCCGCGCCGGAGACCTCCAGCACCGCCTGCGCCTCGCGCGGCACCGCAGGCACGCCGACCACGGTGGCGTCCACCGCGCCGGTGATCAGCCGGTAGATCTCGATCGGCTCCGGCTTGCCCTTCACGCTGATGGGATACAGGAAGCCGATCCCGCCCTTGAGGATCGGGTTGAGCTGCGCCCGAAGCTCGCCGGTCATCAGCACCTCGCCCGGCCGGGCGAGCGCCACCACCCGCGAGGCGACGTTTACCACGTCGCCGAAGATGTCGCCGTCCACCATGATCAGCGGGCCGAAGTGGAGGCCGGCGCGGAGCGTCACTTCCTCCCCTTCCGCCGGCGACACCGCCTCCGTTGCCCCCAGCAGACCCTGGTCGGCCTGGGGAAACAGCGCGATCACCCCGTCGCCGATCGCCTTGATGACGGTGCCGCCGTTGGCTTCGACCGCGCGCGCCACCCGCGCCAGCGTGCTGGAGACCAGACGATAGGCCGTGCCGTCGCCGTGACGGTCGTAAAGGCGGGTGCTGTCGCAGATGTCGGCGAACAGCACGGCGGAGGTGAGCGCGGTCGGGGGCAAGGCGGGACACCATCCGGTCTGGGGCTCGCCATTATGCCCGAACCGGACGGCCGCGAGTAAGAGGCTTCGCGCTGTTCTAGTGCGACATCAGCACGGGCACCGGCATCGTCGCCAGGACCTTGCGGGTGACGCCGCCGAATACCCACTGGTGGAGGCGGGAATGGCCGTAACCGCCCATGACCAGCAGGTCCGAGCCGTAATCGGCCACCCGCTGCAGCAGCTCGTCGCCGACGTCGCGGCCCTGGGAGGAACCCTGGACTGCCTCGCAGGTGACGCCCGACCGTGCCAGCGTCGCCGCCAGGGCATCGGCGGCGCGCGACGGGCTCTCGCCCGGGTCCACCCGCGGGTCCACCCAGACCAGATGAACCATCTCGGCCTCGCGCAGCAGGGGCAGCGCGTCGAACACTGCCCGGGCGGACTCCCGGCTGCCGTTCCAGCCGACGGTGATGTCGCGCCCGATCGACGTCACGGTCGCCCGCGCGGGCACCATCAGCACCGGCCGCCCCACGTTCATCATCAGGCGCTGGGCGATGCCGGTGGCCATGTCCGGCTCCTCGGGGTCGTCCTGCGTGGCGACGATGAGCTCGGCGGTCCGGCCGTGCTCCATGATCGTCTCCAGCGGATCGACGAAAGAGGAGTCCACCTTTGCCCACGCCGCCGTGAAGGTGTCGCCGGCGACCTTGCGCTCGAACAGCGCCCGCACCGCCTCGGCCTGGGCGGCATGGAAGGCTTCGTGCTGCGCCAGCAGCTCGGCGGTGGCGTCGGCCCCGCCATAGGGCGCGGTCGCGTACAGCCGCATCAGGGGCACGACGTAGAGGCCCGTGAGGTGGGCGTTGCTGCGCCGGGCCAGGACAGCCGCCGCCTCGATGGCGGCGGCCGCCTGCCTCTCGTTCGGCAGGTAGGTCAGGATCGTGCGGTATCCCATCATTCACCCCCGGGGTTGCGCCGGCCGGATCCGACGACCGGATCCGCAGGAAGGCCGGCCGGTGCAGCATGCGCCACGGCGGCACGGGGTTGAAGCCTCCACTGCGCCGCAGCACCCGGGGTTGTGCGGTCAGTGCCGGCGCCTGCCCCGGCTCAGCAGCTCCTCGCTCCCGGTCCGGTAGAGCTCGGCGTC
>CALKHQ010000160.1 GCA_937988735.1 uncultured Alphaproteobacteria bacterium | reverse complement strand
CACCTCTACGTGCCGGGCGACGGCGTCCGCGCCGACATCCACGCGCGCATGTTCGCGCCGCTGGACGGCGTGAACGAGGACCCGGCGACCGGCAGCGCCAACGCGGCGCTCGCAGGCCTCCTCGCCCATCTCGACCGGCGGCGGGATCTGACGCTCGCGCTCACCATCCTGCAGGGCGAGGACATCGGCCGCCCGAGCGTGCTCCACGCCACCGCGCGCAAGACGGCGGGCGCGGTCGAGGAGATCCGCATCGGCGGCGGCGCCGTCCGCATGATGAGCGGCGAGCTCCACCTGCCCTGACCCGCCTGGAGTCACGCGCCGCGGAGCTGCCGCTCCCGGTGCGCGATGTAGACACTGCTGGCGAAGATCACCGCGCCGCCGATCCACGCGGCGAGGCTGGGCACCTCGGCGAACCACAGCCAGCCGAGCAGGCTCGCCCAGATCAGCTTCAGGAAGTCGAACGGCATCACGGCGCTCGCTTCCGCCCGCCGGAACGCCTCGGTCAGCGCGAGCTGGGCGCCGGACGCGACCAGCGACGTCACTACCAGCCAGCCCCACTGCGGCAGCGTCGGCCACTGCCAGACGAACAGGGTCGGCACCAGCGCCATCGCCGCCATGCTGAGCCCGCTGTAGGCGCCGATGCTGACGCTGTCGAGCGTATCGGTCATCCGCTTGATCATCAGCATCGCCAGCGCCCACATCACCGAGGAGGCGAGTGCCAGCATCGGCCCCAGGGGGTCGCCGGCGAGGCCGGGGCGCAGCACGACGATGACCCCGACGAAGCCGATCGCGAGCGCCGTCAGGCGCCGCGCCCGCAGCCGCTCGCCGAGCAGCAGCCAGGCGCCCAGGGTGGCGAACAGGGGCGCGGTGAAGTTGAGCGCGGTGATGGTGGTGAGCTCGGTCAGCGCCAGCGCGGCGTAGAAGCACAGCATCGCCGCGATGTTGAGGACGGAGCGCCCGGCGATCATCGCGACGTCGCGGGCCCCCGGCAGCGGCTTCGCCCGCAGGAGCGCCCAGACCAGCAGCAGCCCGCCGCCGATCAGGCAGCGCCAGAAGGCGGTGACGAAGGGATGCAGGCCTTCGACCGTCCCCAGATGACGGACGCACGCGTGCATCAGCGAGAAGCACAGCGTGCTGAGCACGATGAAGGTGGTGGCCGTCAGCGCCGGATGGTCCGACGCGGCCCGGCCCGGGGCCTCAGCCAGTTTCCCGTTTCCTTCCGGTGGCGGGGATATGCCGCCAAGCTAGGCCGGCACGACGGGCGCGGTCAATTGTCCCTCGGCTCCGGCGGCGATTCCGCCGGCCAGAAGGATTCCACCACCTGCCAGTGCGCGATCTGGGCCTGGATCGCGACCAGACGCTCGACCGCCGGCTGCTCCCGCCAGTAGTCGGCGCAGGCGGTGAGCACGGCGATCGCCTCGCCCGGCGTCAGCAGCAGCCGCGACCCGCCGGCGGCAGCCGCCGCGGCGATCGACTTCGGCGCGGCGGCGATGTCGCGCTCCAGCCCGTTGTAGGCGATGGCGGCGAGCCGGTCGTTGCCGGAGGCGAGGAAGGCTGCCGCCTGGACGGTGCGCAACCGCAGGCGCAGCACGCCGCGCGGGTCCGCGTCGTCGGTGAGCGAGTCCAGCGCCTCCCGCGCCATCGCCCGCGCCTCGTTCGGGTTGCCCTCCGCCAGCGCACGTCGGGCGCGGACCAGGGCGATCAGCGCGCTCAGCTCCGCCCGCCGCGGATGGGCGGGATCGAGCTGCTCTGCGATCGACTCCGCCTCCGCCAGCAGGTCGGCCGCCTGCAGCGAGGCGGCGTCGGCGAGCTGTGGCTCGGCCATGCGGGCGAGCGCCTCGGCGAGCTGGGCGCCGGAGGTGCTGAGCGACCCCGTGAGCCGGCGGGCGCGGTCGATGGCGAGCGCCGCTTCGACCGGGCGGTCGAAACGGATGAGCAGGGTGGCGAGATAGGCGGCGGCCGCCTCCTTCGCCTGCGCCTCGGCCCCTTCCGGCGGCGAGGCCGCACGCATGGTGCGGATGGTCGCCGTCGGGTCGCGCAGCGCCTGCCACGCCTCCACGGCGATGGCTGCCGCCTCGTCACGCGATTCCGGCGCACGCGCCGCAAGCGGCAGTGCGGTCTCCAGCGCCACGCCGGCGGCGCCCAGGGACATCAGCGTGTGCGCCGCGACCAGGCCCACCCGCTCCGTCTCGGGATGGCTGTCGCCCAGGGTGGTGCGCAGCGACCGCCAGCTCTCGAACAGCGTGTCCGCCGCGATCCAGCCGGAGGGCTGGAGGCTCGCCCAGGTGGCGCGGGTCTGGACTGTCGCCGGGTGGAAGGCGCCGAGCGCGAGCGCGAACCGGTCCGCGGCCGCCGCGTAGGCATCGAGCGCGCCGGCCTCGTCGCCGGAGCGGCGCAGCGCGCCGGCCAGCCCGACCTCGGCGTTCGCCAGCGCCACCGGATCTGCATCCGCCGTGTTGCGCAGCCGGGCCACCACCGCCCGGTAACGCACCGCCGCCGCCGCGGGGTCGTCCACTTCCGCCGCTGCGGCCAGGCCCAGCTCCGCCTCCAGCACCGCCGGATGGGAGGCGCCGTGTTTGCGCTCGAACAGCGCCCGCGCCTCGTTGAACAGCTGGGTTGCCTTGGCCGTCTGCCCGGTGCGCAGGTGCACCCGCGCCAGGTTCAGCATCAGGAAGCCGGTCTGGTCTGCGGTGTCGCCGAAGGCCTGGCGGCTCATCGCCAGCGCGACGGCGCCGAGCTCGGCGGCCTCCTGGTAACGGCCGTGATCGTAGGCTTCGGCGAAGGCGGCGACCTGGCGGGCGAGGCGGTCGTCGCCGGGCTGGTCCGCGGGCTGCCCCGCCGCCGGGCCTGCGGCGGTCGCCAGCGCGAGGACGAGCAGCAGGGAGGCACGTAACGCGCGCAGCGGCCTGCCATCCCTTAACTTGCGGTAGGCTTGGCGCAAAGGCTGCCCCTGCCCGGCGTAATCGGCTAGCATCCGCCGCCGGATCTGCTGGATAAGAAACCTACGGGAGGGAGCTTGCATGAAAACGATCAAGGGGCCAGCCATTTTCCTTGCCCAGTTCGCGGGCGACACACCGCCGTTCAACAGCCTGTCGTCGATCGCGGAATGGGCGGCGAATCTGGGCTACAAGGGCATCCAGATCCCGACCTGGGACAGCCGCCTGTTCGATCTCGACAAGGCGGCCAGCAGTCCGACCTATTGTGACGACATCAAGGGCATGCTCGCCGACAAGGGCATCCAGATCACCGAGCTGTCCTCCCATCTCCAGGGCCAGCTGGTCGCCGTCCATCCCGCCTACGACATCGGCTTCGACCAGTTCGCCCCGCCGCAGGTGCACGGCAACCCGGCCGCCCGCCAGGAATGGGCCGTGGACCAGGTGCTGAAGACGGCCAAGGCGTCGAAGAACCTGGGGCTCAAGGCCAGCGTCACCTTCTCCGGCGCCCTGCTGTGGCCGTACATGTACTCGTGGCCGCCGCGGCCGGCAGGCCTGGTCGATGCCGGCTTCACCGAGCTCGCCAACCGCTGGCGCCCGATCCTCGACGCCTATGACGAGGCGGGAGTCGACCTCTGCTACGAGGTGCATCCGGGCGAGGACCTGCACGACGGCGCGACCTGGGAGATGTTCCTCGACAAGGTCGACGAGCATCCGCGGGCCAACCTGCTCTACGACCCCAGCCACTTCGTGCTGCAGGCGCTCGACTACCTCGAGTACATCGACCTGTACCATGACCGCATCAAGATGTTCCACGTCAAGGACGCCGAATTCCGGCCGAACGGGCGGGTGGGCGCCTATGGCGGCTACCAGAACTGGATCGACCGCGCCGGCCGGTTCCGCTCGCTCGGCGACGGCGACGTGGACTTCGGGGCCATCTTCTCGAAGATGGCGCAATACGACTTCGACGGTTGGGCGGTGCTGGAATGGGAGTGCTGCCTGAAGCACCCGGAGGTGGGCGCCGCCGAGGGCGCGCGGTTCATCGCCGACCACATCATCAAGGTCACCGACAAGGCGTTCGACGACTTCGCCGCCGGCGCGATCGACGAGCAGCAGAACCGCCGCATCCTCGGTCTCTAGGGTCCGTCGCAGGACTGCGGCGCGGCCGCGGCGATCCCCCGGGGCCGCCCCGGTCGCCGCGCCGCCCGCCGGTTCGCGACACCCTGGCCGACCGGACGTCCGGCCGTACCGACATTCAGCAGGAGCTTCCCAGATGACCGCACACCCCCGGCGCCGGCTGCGCCTCGGCATGGTCGGCGGCGGCGCCGACGCCTTCATCGGCGCCGTCCACCGGCTCGCCTCCCGCATCGACGACCGCTACGAGTTCGTGGCCGGCGCACTCTCGTCCACGCCCGAGAAATCCATCGCCTCCGGGCGCGCGCTCGGGCTGGCCGAGGACCGCTGCTATCCCGACTACCGGACGATGGCCGCTGCGGAATCGAAGCGGCCCGACGGGATCGACGTGGTTGCGATCGTGACCCCGAACCACATGCACCACGGCCCGGCCGCAGCGTTCCTCGAAGCCGGCATCCACGTGATCTGCGACAAGCCGATGACGACCACCACCGCCGACGCGGTGGACCTGGTGCGCCGCGTCCGCCGCTCGGGCCTGGTGTTCGGCCTCACCCACAACTACACCGGCTATCCGCTGGTGCGGCAGGCGCGCGAGATGGTGGCGGCGGGCGAGCTCGGCGAGATCCGGGTGATCCAGGCCTGCTACATCCAGGGCTGGCTGGCCACGAAGCTGGAGGCGAGCGGCCAGAAGCAGGCGTCATGGCGGACCGACCCGAAGCGCTCCGGCGCCGGCGGCAGCATCGGCGACATCGGCACCCACGCCTACAACCTCGCCTGCTTCGTCAGCGGTCTCGAGGCATCGCACCTGGCGGCGCAGCTCACATCCTTCGTCGAGGGACGGCAGGTGGACGACGACGCGCAGATCCTGCTGCGCTACGAGAGCGGGGCGCGCGGCACCCTGTGGTCGAGCCAGGTTGCGGTCGGCGAGGAGAACAACCTCACCCTCCGCATCTACGGCACCAAGGGCGGGCTGGTCTGGGCGCAGGAGACTCCGAACGAGATGACCTTCCTGCCGCTCGGCGGACGCCCGCAGCGGATCACCCGCGGCGGCGCCGGACTCGGCGACGCCGCCGGCCACAGCACCCGCGTGCCGCCGGGCCATCCGGAAGGCTACCAGGAGGCGTTCGCCACCCTCTACCGCGACATCGCCGACATGATCCACGCCCGCATGGAGGGCGCCCCGCCCCCGCCGACGGCGGCACTGGTTCCGACGGTCGAGGACGGCGCCAAGGGCGTCCGCTTCATCGAGGCGGCGGTGGAGTCGAGCCGCAACAATGCGGCCTGGACCAGCCTCGCGCTGGAGCTCTGAGAGCCGCTCCCGCGAAGGGCCACACCGCCTTCGCCAACCGGTGAACCCGTCGCGCCGCGGCCCATGCCCGCGTCGGCGTCGCGCTCCGCGGACACATCGCGGAGCCCGACCGGCAGAAGGACATCGCGGTCGCGGCGGATTTCACCGCCGACGAGCTGGCGCGGCCGTGACCGACCGGTCGCGCCGGTCCGGAGCCGGATGGCGCCCGCCGGACAGCCCCCTTCTTCCCTACAGCTGCTCGTGGAACCGGTTGGTGATCGGGTAGCGGCGCTCCTTGCCGAAGGCGCGGGTGGTGATCTTCACCCCCGGCGGCGACTGGCGGCGCTTGTATTCGGCGCGGTCCAGCATTCGCCACACCCGGTGCACCAGCGCCCGGTCGTGGCCCTGGGCGACCAGTTCGTCGATCGAGCGCTCCTCCTCGACCAGACCGTGCAGGACCTGGTCGAGGATGTCGTAGGGCGGCAGCGAATCCTCGTCCTTCTGGTCGGGCCGCAGCTCGGCGCTGGGAGGCTTGGTGATGACCCGCTCGGGCATCACCCGGCCCTCCGGCCCCAGGCCGCCCTCCGGCTTCTGCTGGTTGCGCCAGTGGCTCAGCGCCCGGACCTGGGTCTTGTACACGTCCTTCAGCACCGAATAGCCGCCGCACATGTCGCCGTAGAGGGTGGCGTAGCCGACCGCCATCTCCGACTTGTTGCCGGTGGTGAGCACCATCGGACCGAACTTGTTCGACAGCGCCATCAGGGTGATGCCGCGGGCGCGGCTCTGGATGTTCTCCTCGGTGATGTCGGGCGGCAGGCCGTCGAAGGCAGGCTTCAGCATCTCGGCGAAGGCAACCATCGCCGGGCCGATCGGGATGGTGTCG
Organism: uncultured Alphaproteobacteria bacterium; assembly: GCA_937988735.1. Lineage (GTDB taxonomy): Bacteria > Pseudomonadota > Alphaproteobacteria > CALKHQ01 > CALKHQ01 > CALKHQ01. The sequence goes on along the minus strand of CALKHQ010000160.1, from coordinate 5,620 downwards.
TAGCGGATGCCGAGGAAGCCGGCGACGGCGGCGGCGTCCTCCAGGCTCTCGCGGCTGGTGTAGGGCGAGGGCATCATCACCGCCCGCACCCGCTCCGCCCCGAGCGCGTCCACCGCCACCGCGGCGCTGATCGCGGAATCGATGCCCCCCGACAGGCCGAGGATGACGCCGGGGAAGCCGTTCTTGTTCACATAGTCGCGCAGCCCGCACATCATCGCCTGGTAGATGGCGGCGAGGCCCTCGTGCGGCGCCGTCCACGGCCCCTCCTCGCAGCGCCAGCGATGGTCGTCGCCGCGCACCCAGCGGGTGAGCGCCACCGCCTCGCGCCAGCTCGGCAGCCGCACCGGAATGCTGCGGTCGGCGTTGAGCACGAAGGAGGCGCCGTCGAAGGCAAGCTCGTCCTGGCCGCCGACCTGGTTGACGTAGAGCATGGGGAGCCCGGTCTCGACCACCCGGCTCACCACCACGTTCATCCGCAGCTCGTCCTTGCCGATGTGCCAGGGCGAGCCGTTGGGGGTGATGAAGAGCTCGGCGCCCGCCTCCTGAAGGCATTCGCAGACATCCTCGGTCCAGATGTCCTCGCAGATCGGCACGCCGATGCGGACGCCGCGGAAGCTGATCGGGCCGGGCATCGGGCCCTGGCGGAAGGTGCGCTTCTCGTCGAAGACGTGTGTGTTCGGCAGCTCCACCTTGGCCCGCCAGGTCGCGATCCGCCCGCCGTCGCCCAGAACGACCGCGTTGTAGACGGCGCCGTCGTCGCCGCGCCAGGGCGCGCCGATCAGGATCGCCGGCCCGCCGTCGGCCGTCTCCGCCGCCAGCCGCTCGACCGCCGCGCGGACGTGGTCGAGGAACAGCGGCTTCAGCACCAGATCCTCCGGCGGATAGCCGCAGACGCAGAGCTCGGGATAGACGATGAGGTCGGCGCCCGCGGCCTCGCGGCGGGCGGCGATCGCGCGGCCGATGTTGCCGGCGATGTCGCCCATCGTCGGGTTGAGCTGGGCAACGGCGATGGTCAGGCTGTCGGTCATGCTCTCGCTCTCGTGCGGGATCGGCCGCGCGCCGCGGCGCCGCGGTTGCCGCTTAATCCCATCTTTACCATGGCAATGCCAGCATCGCCCGCGATTGCGCCGATCCGGCGCGCCCCGGGTTCGCCACGGCCATGACCTTGCACGACACGCCAGACCTGCACGAGCTGTCCGGGCCCGAGCTGTGCCGGCATGTGGGCGAGGTGGCGGTGGACGCGTTCGTCGCCTTCGTCGCCGCCCACTCCACGGGCCCGGTGACGCCGGACCAGCTCGGGGCCCTCGCCGAACGCTTCCGCAGCGACCATGCGCTGCTGGCCGAGCGGTACCGCACGCTGTGGACCGCCGCCGGGTGGACGCGGCGCGGCGCCGACCTGCCCGACCGGCGCGCGGCCCCGCTGCAGCGGCTGCTGGTGGACCGCTTCGCCCACCTGCTGGCACCCGCAGGGTCGTCGCTGACCGAGCTCGCCGACGGCACGCCGGCCATCCCGCGCGCAGCCCTCCCCGGCATCCTCGCCGCCGTCGCGACGATGACCCCCGGCACGCTGTGGGACCAGGCGCGACGGCGCTGCGTCGACATCGTCGCCGGCCTGCGGATGCGCCATGGCGGCGCCTTCGACTGGGAGCAGGTCGAGCACGATGCGGAGGCGACGGAACTGGTGGACGACGTGCGGATGGCGATCCTGCCCTACTTCGCCGACTTCGAGAAGCGGCGGCGCTGGTTCATCACCGTGGTGGACCGCCACCAGCCGGAGCATCAGCGCCCCGATGCCGCCGGTCGCCCGGTTGCCCGCCAGACCCTGCTCGACGAAGCCGGCTTCGACCGGATATTCGCCGCGCTCTACCGCGATCTCGGCCGGCGGCTGTTCGACCCGGCCGGCCGCGCCGCGCTGATCGGCCGCTACGGCAGCGAGGCCGTCACCGCCCTCGCCCGGCTGCTCGAGCGGCTGGCCACGGGCAAGACCCGGGCCGCTGCGGCGCAGGCTCTTTAGCATCACCGTCGCGGACGGCCGCCGCGGCCGGGTCAGGCTTCCAGCTTCACCCACGTGCCGCCGGCATCGGTAGAGGCCAGCGCGGCCTCGACGAAGGCGAGGGTCGCGACGCCTTCCGCCACGCCGGGCAGGCCGTCGAGCTCCGGCGCGGGCTCGCCGAGTTTCTTCGCCATCAGCCGCATGGCGAAGTCCCGGTAAAGGTTGGCGAAGGCGAGCGCATAGCCCTCCGGGTGGCCGTGCGGCACGTGGCAGGCGGCGAGCGACGCCGGCGAGCGGGCCGGATAGCCGGGGGTGAGCACGCGGGTCTCGCCGAAGCGGCACAGCTTCAGCTCGTGCCCGCGCACCTGGCGCCAGTGCAGGCTGCCGGTCTCGCCGAAGATGCGGAAGGCGTGGCCGTGCTCCGACCCAATGGCAACGTAGCTCAGCCAGCAGCGGCCGGCGGCCCCGTTCTCGAAGCGCAGGTTGATGCGCCCGTCGTCGAACACCTCGCGGCCCGGCACGACCGTGATCATGTCGGCCTGGACCTCGGTCAGCGCGAGACCGCTGACGAAGCTCGCCATCACCATGGCGTGGCTGCCCATGTCGCCGAGGATCATGCCGCGGCCGCCGATGTCGGCGCGCCAGCGCCACGGCCGCCTGTTGCGATCGGGGTCGTCGGCCGGCACGTCGCCGTTGACGAAATCGACCTCGATCAGCCGGACCTTGCCGATCTCGCCGGCCTGCACCAGCGCGCGCGCCTCGCGCACCATCGGATAGCCGACGTAGCAGTGGGTGAGCAGCAGGTCGCGCCCGGTCTCCTCCACCGTCGCCGCCAGCGACCGCGCCTCGGCCAGCGTCTGGGTCATCGGCTTCTCGCAGATGACGTCGATGCCGGCGCGGAGGAACGCCTCCGCCTGCGCCGCATGGGCCGGCGGCGGGGTGCAGATCACCACCACCTCGATCCCGTCCTGGCGCGCCGCCTCGGCCCGGGCCATGGCGAAGGCGTCGGTGTAGATGCGCTCCGGCGCCATCAGGTCGGCGGCGCCGGTGGCAAGCGCGATCTCCGGATCGATCGACAGGCAGCCGGCGACCAGCTCGTACATGCCGTCCACCCGCATCGCGAAGCGGTGGGTGGGGCCGATGATGGAATCCAGCCCGCCGCCCACCATGCCGATGCGCAGCGGCCGGCCGAAACGCTGCCGCAATCCGATTGCGGGATGCATCGCCGCCATCGTCTTCCTTCCTCCCCGCATGTGCTTGTGGTTGGCGCCCGGCGTGCGGGCGGCCGCTATTCCGCCGCCTGCTTGCGCAGCAGGAACTCGCGGCCCACCTTGACCCGCGGCTCGCCGTTGTATTCGACGATGTCGGCGGTGGCGTAGGTTTCCGACCACTTCTCCGGCAGGTAGGAGCCGGTGCCGATGACGTCCACCGGCACGTGGGCGATCGCCATCACCCGGCACTTCTCCGGGCCGAAGCCGGAGGAGGCGACGATCTTGACCTTGTCGAAGCCGGCCTCGTCGAGCTTCTCGCGCAGGTACCAGATGGCGGCGGCGGAGACGCCGGTGCCGATCAGGTGGCGCAGCTCGGAGTCGCTGCGGTAGCCGCGGATCGAGTCCGGCGCGTTCCGTTCCAGCACCGCATAGGACGCCTGGGTGTCGAGGCCCTCGCAGAAGCGGCCGCCGCCGGTGTCGAGCCGCAGAGAGAGCTGGCCGGAGGCGGCCAGATCGGGGAAGCGGCGGCACACCGCGAGCCCGTCCGTTATCTCCCGGCCGAAATAGTCCACCAGCACGACCATCGGCTCGTCGGGGAAGGTCTCGTGGAACATCTCGGCCGCCCGCACCGTCGATCCGGCATAGCCGATGAGCGCGTGCGGCATGGTCCCCCGGCCGCGCTCGAGCCCGAAGAAATGCGCGGTCTCGTCATTGGCGTTGCCGGTGAAGCCGACCGCGCCCTGCTTGCGCCGCGCCCGTGCCGACCCCACGCTCGCCGCATAGGCCATCATCTCCGCCATCTCGCGCCCGGCGCAGTGACGCGCGTCCATCGCCATGAACGCGACCTTCGGCAGGTCGGAGCACATGGAGAAGGCGTTGTAGGCGGCGACGCAGGCCGGCCCGATCTTCTGCAGCAGCAGCGTCTCCAGGTCGACCAGGTGATAGAAGGAGCCGGTGATGTACATCAGCGGCTCGCCGGCGCCGACCCAGCGGCTCTCGGCATATCGCAGGTCCACCTCGAAGCGCACCCCGCGCTCCCGGCCCATCGCCTCCAGCCATTCCAGCGCGAGGCGCGGGGCGGAGACCACCGGCCGCCGCATGAAGATCGCGTAGGTGACGGTCGCGTCGCCGAAGCGGCCGATGATGGCCTTGGTGCGGTTGAAGTACTGGTCGGTCAGGCGACCGACCTCCTGGGCGTTCGGGGACATCCGGGCCTCTGAGTACGGAAGGCGACTGGACAGTGCCGCGGGCTGCGGCGAAGTCAAGCGGAGCCGCCCGGCTCAGGACGCGGCCGCCAGCCGCCGCGCGTCGCGCGCCCGGCGCCGCTCCTCGGCGATCAGGAAGGCGAGCTCCAGCGCCTGGCTGCCGTTGAGCCGGGGATCACAGTGCGTGTGATAGCGGTCCGCAAGCTGCTGCTCGGTGATCGCCTGCGCCCCGCCGATGCACTCGGTGACGTCGCGGCCGGTCATCTCGAAGTGGACGCCGCCGGCATGGGTGCCCTCGGCGTGGTGGACGGCGAAGAAGCCGCGGACCTCGCCCAGGATCCGGTCCACCGGCCGGGTCTTGTAGCCGGTCGCCGACTTCAGCGTGTTGCCGTGCATCGGGTCGCACGACCAGACCACGGCGCGCCCCTCGCGCTGCACCGCGCGGACCAGCGGCGGCAGGCACTGCTCGATCTTGTCCGCCCCCATGCGGGTGATGAGGGTGAGGCGGCCGGGGACGTTCCCCGGGTTGAGCACGTCGATCAGCGCCAGCAGCTCGTCCGGCGTCATGGTCGGGCCGCACTTGAGCCCGATCGGGTTGTTGACCCCGCGGCAGAACTCGACATGGGCACCATCGAGCTGGCGGGTGCGCTCGCCGATCCAGATCATGTGCGCCGAACAGTCGTACCAGTCGCCGGTCAGGCTGTCCTGGCGGGTCAGCGCCTCCTCGTAGGGCAGCAGCAGCGCCTCGTGCGAGGTGTAGAACTCGGCCTCGGACACCTGCGGCACGTGCTCGTCGATGCCGCAGGCGCGCATGAACTCCAGCGCCTCGCCGATCTGGTCGGCGACCTTGCTGAAGCGCTCGCCCGCCGGGCTGCCCCGGAGGAAATCCTGCGTCCAGCTGTGCACCTGGTGCAGGTCGGCGAAGCCGCCGCGGGTGAAGGCGCGCAGCAGGTTCAGGGTGGCGGCGGACTGGTTGTAGGCCTGCACCATCCGCGACGGGTCGGGCGTGCGCGCCTCGGGCGTGAAGGCGATGTCGTTGATGATGTCGCCGCGGTAGCTGGGCAGCTCGACCCCGTCGATGACCTCTGTATCGGCGGAGCGGGGCTTGGCAAACTGGCCGGCCAGCCGGCCCACCTTCACCACCGGCAGGCTGGCGCCCCACATCAGCACCACCGTCATCTGCAGCAGCACCTTCAGGGTGTCGCGGATGT
>CALKHQ010000159.1 GCA_937988735.1 uncultured Alphaproteobacteria bacterium | reverse complement strand
AGCTGGGCGCCGACGACCCGCTCACCCTCCGCCTCGTCGACCGGATGGCCGACATCGCGGCCGCCACCGGCGCCGCGCCCGCCGACCCGGAGGTCGAGGCGGCGCTGTCCGCGCGCTACGGAAGCTGACCCTTGCGACCGGGCCGGCGTCCGCCGGCCCGGCTCCCCCGTCTGCGGCACAGCTTGCGGTTGACGCCCGTCGCGGAATCTGTTGACCCTCCCCCCAGGGGCTGGTTTCGGTCCGATGTGGGGAGTTTCTGCGATGAAGATGCTACTGGCAGGTGCCGTGATCGCCACGGCGCTTGGCGCCGCGGCCGCAAACGCGGAAATGCCTTACGTGCCGCCCTACGAGCCGCCGCTGGAAGGCCCGGTCGACAATTCCTTCGTCGCCGGCACCAAGATCCTGACTCCGTCGGGTCTGCGCAACATCGAGGACCTGAAGAACGGCGACGTGGTGCTCTCCTATGACCGCGACTACGAGCGGGTCGTCGAGCAGCGGATCAGCGGGTTCAACAGCCGCGTCGAGCACGTCATCTACGAGATGGGCATCGGCGGCCAGACCATCCAGGTGACGCGCGACCATCCGTTCCTCACCACCAACGGCTGGAAGCGGGTGATCGAGAACTCGGTGGGCAACACGATCATTGCCTACGACGGCGCCACCTACAAGATCGAGAGCTGCCGCATGCGGCGCGGCGAGTTCACCGTCTACAACTTCGAGGTCGACATCACCGGCACCTACTACGTCTCCGACCTCCGCCTGCTCGCCCACTAGCCGGTGGGCGCCGCGGCCGAAGGCGGGGCCGGGATGCCGGACGACGCGATCGTCGTCGCCGGCGTATGCAAGTCGTTCGGAGGCATCCGCGCCGTCCGCGACTGCACGCTCAGCGTGCGACGCGGGTCGATCACCGGGCTGATCGGCCCCAACGGCGCGGGCAAGTCCACGCTGTTCAACATCATCGCCGGCCTCTACGCGCCCGATCGCGGCCGGATCCTGCTCGACGGCCGGTCGATCGGCGGCCTGCATCCGCACCAGATCTACCGCCTCGGGCTCGCCCGCACCTTCCAGATCGCGCACGAGTTCGGCAGCCTGACGGTGCTGGAGAACCTGCTGGTGCCGCCCCCCGGCCAGGTCGGCGAGCGGCTGTGGTCCGGCTTCACCCGCTGGGGCGCCGTCCGCCGGCAGGAAGCCGCGCTCACCGAGCAGGCGCGCGAGGTGCTCGCCTTCCTCCGCCTCGACCACCTCGCCGACGAGCCGGCGGCGCGGCTCTCCGGCGGGCAGAAGAAGCTGCTGGAGCTGGGCCGGGTGATGATGTCCGGCTGTCGCACGGTGCTGCTGGACGAGATCGGGGCCGGCGTCAACCGCACGCTGCTCGCCGAGCTTGCCGGCATGATCGAGCGGCTGAACCGCGAGCAGGGCTACACCTTCTGCGTGATCGAGCACGACATGGACATGATCGCCCGGCTCTGCAATCCGGTGATCGTGATGGCGGAGGGGACGGTGCTCGCGCGCGGCACCATGGCGGAGATCCGCGCCGATCCGCGGGTGATCGAGGCCTATCTCGGCGGCCCGTCGCGCCGTCCCGAGCCGTCGGCGGGGGGCGACGCCCTGCCGCGCGGCGACGCCGCAGGCGTGCTGGCGCCCGCATGAGCACCGCCGCGGCCACCGCCGGCAACGGGGAGCCGGTGCTCGCCGCCTGCGGTCTCGTCGGCGGCTACGGCGGGATGGACATCCTGCACGGCGTGGACATCGCGGTGTGGCCGGGGGAGATCACGGTGATCATCGGCCCCAACGGCGCCGGCAAGTCCACCGCGATGAAGGCGATGTTCGGCCTGGTCACCCTGCGGGCGGGCCGGGTTGCGTTCCGGGGCGAGGACATCACCGGGCTGCCGCCGCAGGCACTGGTCCGCCGCGGCATGGCCTTCGTGCCGCAGGAGCGGAACGTGTTCCCCAACCTCACGGTCGAGGAGAACCTGGAGATGGGCGCCTTCGTGCGCCGCGACCCGATCCGGGCGACGCTGGACCGGGTCTATGCCCTGTTCCCGGCGCTGGCCGAGAAGCGGCGCCAGCCGGCGGGCGAGCTTTCCGGCGGCCAGCGGCAGATGGTGGCGATCGGGCGCGCGCTGATGGTGGAGCCCCGGCTGCTGATGCTCGACGAGCCGACGGCCGGCCTCAGCCCGAAGGTGATGGACGAGATCTTCGAGCGGATCGTCGCCGTCAACCGCGAAGGGATCGGCGTGCTGATGGTGGAGCAGAACGCGCGGCAGTCGCTCGCCATTGCCCAGCGCGGCTACGTGCTCGCCAACGGTCGCAACCGGCTCACCGACACCGGTGCCAACCTGCTGGCGAACCGCGAGGTCGCCGAGTCCTTCCTGGGCGGATGAGGGCGCGGGCGGGGCCGAGATGGAGTTCATCAACTTCTACCTGATCCCGGGGCTGGTGCTCGGCAGCATCTACACGCTCGGCGCCATCGGCGTGTCGCTGCTGTTCGGAATCCTGCGCTTCGCCCATTTCGCCCACGGCGACGTGATGACGCTCGGCGCCTATCTGGCGCTGACGGGGGTGACCGCCGCCGGGCTGCCGGTGATCGTGGCACTGCCGTTCGCCATGGTCGCTACCGCCGCCATCGCCGTCGGCATCGACCGCGCCTTCTACAGGCCGTTCCGCGCCCGGCCGACGATCATCGTCGTCATCGCCTCCTTCGGCGTCGCGCTGATGGTCCGCTCGGCGGTGCAGCTCATCTGGGGCGTGGACGTGGCCTCCTACAGCCGCGGCATCCAGCGCCCGATCGAGGCGCTGGCCCCGCTGCGCATCCTCGAGCGCCACATCGTGATCATCGGGGTCGCGGCGGCGCTGGTCGTCGCCATGCACCTGTTCCTCACCCGCACCCGGATCGGCAAGGCGATGCGGGCGATGAGCGACGACCCGGCGCTGGCCCGCGTTTCCGGCATCGACACCGAGCGGGTGGTGCTGTGGACGTGGGTCCTCGGCGCCGCGCTGGCCGCGGCCGGGGGCATCTTCCTCGGCATGGACACCGAGCTCGACAGCTACATGGGCTGGGACCTGCTGCTGCCGGTGTTCGCCGCCGCCATCCTCGGCGGGATCGGCCGGCCGTACGGCGCCATAGCCGGCGGCATGGTGATCGGGCTGGCCGAGGAGCTCTCCGCCTACCCCTGGTTTGGAACCGCGCCGCTGCTCGAGCCGAGCTACAAGACCGGCGTCGCCTTCGCGATCATGGTGGTGATGCTGATCGTCCGCCCCTCCGGCCTGTTCCGCGGCCGGGTGTTCTGACCCGTTCCAGCAACGTCGTCGTGACTCCCTCTCCCGGCACGGGGGAGGCCGGAGGGAGGGGATCGACGGCGGACGCTCCCGTGAGGCGGCTTTCGCCACCCTCCGTCTCCGGCGTCGCTTGCCGGCTCTAGCCGCCGGGAAGCGCGTCGGCTCCGCCGTCGTCCGCCAGCGCCTCGCGGATCGCCTGCTCGACCGGCGAATACGCGCCGTCGTCGCGGTGGGGGCGGATCGGCTCTGCCGGCAGCAACGGCGGCTGGGCGAGGAATCGCGGCGTGCGGCCGCGATGGGGTTGGGCGGCATGGACGAGGAACGGGTGACACAGGTAAACGGTGCCGGCGAGCCCCGTCGCCAGCGCCGTCGGCCGCTCCGCCGTCGCGTCCAGCCGGGCGGCAAGCTCCATGAAGCCGAGGCCGGCCTCCCCGGCGGGGGCGAGGAGGCGGGCGACGTCGCGATGCGAGCCTACCCGGATCCGCGTCGGTGCGTCGTCTTCGCCCACGTCCGAGAACAGGAACAGCATCAGCAGTGCCCGCCCGCGCGAGGCGACGTTGACCCGCCAGCCGGCATAGTCGGACGGGTCGTCGCCGGGAAAGCTCGCATCGACATGCCAGCCGGTGTCGCCGGGATCGCCGCCGGGAAAGCGGACCGGGAATGTCCCGAGGCTCCGGCGCGGCAGCCAGCGGCCGCGGCCGACCAGGCGGTCGAGCGCCGCCACCAGCCGCGGCGCGGTGGCCGCTGCGGCAAACGGCGGCTCGCCGTGCTCGCCCAGGCGGATCACGGGCCGGATCCAGGTGGCGGGGTCGGCAGGATTGCAGCCGGTCGCCTGCCACAGGATCGCCCGGCCCGCGTCCGCCACCGCACGGGGAAAGGCTGCATCCAGCCGCAGGAAGCCGTCGGCGATGAAGCGTCGGACGTCGTCGTCGCCGATCGGCGACGTCTCCTGCCCGGCCGGTGTCACTCCGTCGCCATGTCGAACTTCTGCGCGTCGAGGCGGCCGACCGGGCGCACCTGCGCCTCCTCGCGGGCGAGGTCGCCCAGCGCCACGCGCGCGGCGGCGTCGATGTTGTGGATGATCGCCTCGATCTCGGCGTCACCGTGGTTCGGGTGCATCGGCACCATCACCGTGCGGTCCAGGATCTCCAGCGACCGGGCGCACATGTCCCGCGAGTAGGCGCGCCGGCAGCCCTCGTTCTCCTTCATCCGGTAGGGGTTCATCGCCGGATGGGCAGCGCCTTCGCCCATCAGCACCTGGTCCCACTCGGTGTAGTTGTGGCGGCCGGTCTTGCCGACGATGACGCTGGGGAACACCGCGACGAAATCCTCGGCGGCCTTCGCCGACGGCAGCAGGAACATCGCATGCGCGGCGCAGTCGTAGTCGGGGCTGTGCATCGGCGAGGGCCGGAGCCCGAGGTTGCCCAGGTGCTTGGTGCCTTCGAGCACCCGCCGGCGCTCGGCGCGCATCGCCTCGATGATGCCGTCGATCCGGTCGAGCTGGACGTTCAGCATCGCGCCGACCAGCTCCGACGCGCGGCCGCCGTTGTGGGCGAAGGGCTTCTGGTCGTCGGCGCGCCCGGTCCAGTAGTAGTGGCAGGGGTCGATGGCGCAGCGCGCCCGCTCCGCCAGCCGGTCGTCGGCGGTGCAGATCGCGCCGCCTTCGCCGGCGGTCATGTTCTTGTAGTAGTTGAAGCTGAAGGCGCCGATGTCGCCGATGGTGCCAAGCTTCCGGCCCTCGTAGCCGCCGCCGACCCCCTGGCAGGTGTCCTCGATCACCTTCAGTCCGTGGCGGCGCGCCACGCGCATGATCGCATCCATGTTGCAGGCGGCGCCCCACATGTGCACCGGGATCACCGCCTTCGTCCGCGGGCCGATCGCGTCCTCGACCGCGTCCGGGTCGATGGTGATCGACTCGTCCACGTCCACGATCACCGGGATCGCGCCGGCGGCGAGCACCGCGGTGGCGGTGGCCATGTAGGTGTGGGCGGGCACCAGCACCTCGTCGCCCGGCCCGATGCCCAGCGCGATCAGCGAGGCGGTCAGCGCGAAGGTGCCGCTGACCGTCAGCGCCACGTGCCGCGTGCCCAGCCATTCCGCATAGCGCTGCTCGAAGCGGTCGCACTCGCCGCCGACGCCATAGCGGAACAGCGCGCCGGATCGGATCACCCGCGCCAGCGCCTCGATCTCTTCCTCGCCTACCACATACATGGCCGTTGCTCCTCCCCCCGAAGACGGCCGGAATTCCGTTTGCGGCGGGACGGGCTTCCGGCCTCGGCCCGTGCACCCGGCGCCGCCCGCGGACGGCGCCGGCCTTTCCCGCACGGCCGCGACCCTGCCATGCGGCCGCCGCTGGCGCTAGCCCCTTGGGCTGCAGCCGGTTTCTGCTATGTAGGGCGCCATCAGTCGCACCAACGTCACGGAGGGGAAACGCACAATGACCAAGTTCAGCTACGGCATCGTCGGCACCGGCTTCATCGCAGGCGTGGTGGCCGGCGGCCTCGCCCGCGCGGAGAAGAGCCGGCTCGGCGCCGTCTCCAGCCGCAGCCTGGAGCGGGCGAAGGCCTTCACCGACCAGTACGGCGGCGAGCCCGTGGACGGCTGGAAGGCGCTGATTGCCCGCTCCGACATCGACGCCGTCTACGTCGCCACCCCGACGAATGCGAAGGAGGAGATCGCGCTCGCCGCGGTCGAGGCCGGCAAGCACATCCTGGTGGACAAGCCGTTCACCGACGCGGCCTCGGTGAAACGGATGGCGGACGCCGCCGCGGCCAAGGGGCTGATCTTCATGGACGCTACCCACTTCGTCCACCATCCCCGCACCGCCGCGATCAAGGCCGCGATCCCGGAGAAGATCGGCACGCCGCGCTCGCTGCACACCAAGTTCTACTTCCCGTTCGAGGACAAGACGAACATCCGCTTCGACCCGAAGCAGGAGCCGACCGGCGCGCTGGGCGACCTCGCCTGGTATTCGGCCCGCGCGATGGTGGAGTATCTGCAGCCGAAGGGCGCCATCTCCAGGGTCACAGCGGTCGCCGACCGCGACCCGGAGACCGGGGCCGTCGTCCGCATGATAGCGCTGGTCGCCTTCGACAGCGGCGAGGTCTCGACCTTCGACGCGGGCTGGACGGCCGGGTCGCTGATCATGGACCTCGACCTTCTCGGCACGAAGGGCGCGATCGAGATGGACGACTTCGTGCTCGACGTGCACGACAGCCTCGCGTTCCAGAACCCCGACATGCTGCCGCGCTACGTTCACCGCAGCGGCGTCACTACCCGCAAGGGCTTCACGGAGATCGAGGTACCCGCGAAGCTCGGCCAGCACGTGCTGATGTGCGATGACTTCGCCGACCTCGCGGCGTCGAAGGACCAGGCGCTCCAGGCCGCCTACGTCGACGCGACGTTCCGCACCCAGTCCATCCTCGACGCGGTGTGGAAGGCCGCCAACAGCTGACCCCCGGTTTCCCGGCGACATGATGCCGGGGCCGAAGCAGTCGCCGAAGGGCTGATCCCAGGGGCCGCCCCGAACGACGGGCGGCCCCTTTTCCTTCTCCCCTCGCACCGGCCCACCTTCTCCCCCTGCGGGAGAAGGATGCGGAGGCTTCGCGAGGCGAAGCGGAGCGTAGCCGCAGGTGGATGAGGGGGATCCGCCGACAGGCGCGGCCCTGCGGCGCGCGCCCCCCTCACCGGGCTTCGCCTGCGGCGCGCTGAGGCGGGGCAAGGCTGCGCAACCTCTTCCGCAAGGGGAGAGGGGGGGGTAGTCGGGCGGCGTTGTACTACCTTGTTCCCGTCGCCTGCTTTCGTCGCCCCTCCGGACCGGGGTTGCCATGTCGTTTGCCGATCTCGTCTACCGGCCGTTCGAGACCCTGATCCGGCCGCTGGACATTCCCTACCGGCCGCTGCCATCGGGCGGGCCGTTCGCGCTGCTGCTGCACTTCGCGCGGATGTTCCGCGGCGTGCTGGTGGCGATCGCGCTGCTCGGCATTGTGGTGGAGGGCATCAACCTCGCGGTGATCTGGGGCCTCGCGGTGGTGGTGGACGGGGTCGTGGCGCAAGGGGCGACGGCCTTCCTCGCGGAGGACTGGCCGCTGCTGGTGGTGCTCGGCCTGCTGCTGTTCCCGGTGACGCCGCTGTTCTCCTTCGTCGCCAACGTCCTGACCTCCCAGGCGCTGGCGGTGTGCATGCCGGCGGCGATGCAGTGGCAGGGGCACAAGGCGGTGGAGCGGCAGGATCTCGCCTTCTTCCACGACCTGTTCGCCGGCCAGGTCGCCACCCGCATCGCCCAGGTCGCGCACGCGATCCAGCAGCAGATCGTGGTCGCGGTGCAGGGCCTGCCGGGCTTCCTCATCCAGTTCGTCGGGGCGCTCGGGCTGCTCGCCGTCCTGTCGTGGCCGCTCGCGCTGCCGGTTCTGGGCTGGATTCTCGCCAACATCGCGCTGGCGGTGGTGGTGGTGCCGCACTTCGCCCGGCGCTCGCGCAGCGCCGCCCGGGCGCGCAGCGTCGTCGTCGGCGCGATGACCGACGTCTATTCCAACATCCAGATGGTGAAGCTGTTCGCCGCCGAGGACAGCGAGGCGGGCGCCATGCGCCGCGTGCTGACCGACACCATCGACACCCAGCACAGCGAGCGCCGCATCTTCCTCACCAGCGACATCGCGGTGGTGCTGATCAACGTCCTGCTGTGGCTCGCGACGTTCGGCATCGGCCTGTGGGGCCTGGTTGCCGGCTTCGTCACCACCGGCGACTTCGTCGCCGCGGTCGCCGTGGTGCAGCGGATCGCGCCCAACGGCCGAGCATTCCTGCAGATGGGGCACCAGGTATTCCAGGCGGTCGGCGTGATCCGCGACGCCATGCCGGTGATCACCACGCCGCCCCGGATCGTGGACCGGCCGGACGCGAAGCCGCTGGTCGTCGCCGGCGGCGAGATCCGCTTCGAGGGGGTCGAATTCGGCTACCGCCCCGAGCAGCGGGTGATCCGCGACCTGTCGCTGACCGTGCGGCCGGGCGAGAAGATCGGCCTCGTCGGACCGTCCGGCGCCGGCAAGACGACGCTGGTGAGCCTGCTGCTGCGCCTGTTCGAGATCGAGTCCGGCGCGATCCGGATCGACGGGCAGGACATCCGCGAGGTGACCCGGGCAAGCCTGCGCGGCAGCATCGGCGTCATCACCCAGGAGGTGTCGCTGCTGCACCGCTCGGTCGGCGACAATATCCGCTACGGCCGGCCGGATGCGACGCAGGCGGAGATCGAGCGCGCGGCGGAGCTTGCCGAGGCGCACGGCTTCATCGCCGGGCTTGCCGACAGCGAAGGCCGGACCGCTTACCGCGCCCATGTCGGCGACCGCGGGGTCAAGCTCTCCGGCGGCCAGCGCCAGCGGGTCGCCATCGCCCGCGTGCTGCTGAAGGATGCGCCGATCCTGATCCTCGACGAGGCGACGGCCTCGCTGGACAGCGAGG
>CALKHQ010000158.1 GCA_937988735.1 uncultured Alphaproteobacteria bacterium | reverse complement strand
GAGCGCCGTGCGGGGATCGGGCAGCGCCGCCCCGCTCACGGCCGCGCCCCCGGCCGGACCGGCCACTGCGCGAAATCCGCAAGGAAACGCGCCAGCTCCTCGACGCAGACGCCGTAGATGCGCGCCCCCTTGTCCGCACTGGCGAGCCCCGGGTCGCCGAAGGTGCCGGTGGCGGACAGGTCGGCGAAGTCGGTGTAGGCGCGTGCGAGCGAGCGGCCGAACAGGTCGGTGGTGAGGAACGGCGAGCCCGTCTGCGGATAGCAGGTCTCCGCCCGCTCCATCCGCACCGTCTCCGCCGCGAGATGGAGCATCAGCGAGGTCTCGAACTCGCAGGCATGCCCCATGCCGCCGGTCGCGGACTCGCGGAACTCCGGCGCGCGGTCCGCTGCCAGGGCGAAGTAGGTCACCGCGGCGATGCGGGCGCGGCCGTGCCAGTCGCGGCCGAGGTCGGAGACGATCACGTCGAGGATCGAGACGTTGCCGCCGTGGCCGTTGACCAGCGCCAGCCGGCGGAAGCCGTGGGCCAGCACCGCGCCGGCGATGTCCTTCACCAGCGCGATGAAGGTCTCGGAGCGGAGCGTCACCGTGCCGGGGAAGGCCATGTGATGCGGCGAGTAGCCGTACCACGGCGGCGGCAGCAGCAGCACCGGCAGGGTGTCGGCGAGCCGGCGGGCCGCGCCCTCCGCGACGGCGGCGGCGAGCATGGAATCGGTGCCGAGCGGCATGTGGAGCCCGTGCTGCTCCACCGCGCCGAGGGGCAGCACCACCACCGTGCGCTCGCGGTCGAGGGCCTCGATGTCCGGGCGCGTCTGCGCGTGCCAGTGCTGCGCGCTCACGGCCGGCCCTTCCCGCGCGCCGCGGCGGGCTTCCCGTCGCGGCCGCAACGCTGCCGCTGCGGCGGTTTCCTGTCGTTCGCCATCGGTCCCCTGCCGCGGCTCCGGGCGGACCTTTTTGGTTGTCCGCGCGAGCCAAATTGGGCTAGCGTTTTTGATCATCCGCCCACGCTTGTCAATCGCGCGGCGTCTGCGCCGGGCGCGGGCAGGCGCCGGAGCGGACGGAAAACAGGGGGATCTCGCCATGGGTGCGCATCGACGGGCGCTGGCCGCCGGGGCGGCGGCAATTGGTTTGGCGCTGGCAACCAATCCGGCCTCCGCCGAGGACGTGACGCTGGAATTCGTCGTCTGGAACTACTCGCTGGATACCATTCTCGACAACGTCGCCAAGTTCGAGGCGGCCAATCCCGGCATCCAGGTGAACGTCACCGACTACACCTGGCCGGACTATCACGACAGCCTGGTGCTGCGGTTCCGCAGCGGCACCCAGACCGACGTGATCTACGCCGGCCAGGACTGGCTGCCCGGGTGGGCGGCGGCGGGCTTCCTCGCGCCGCTGAACGAGATCGCGCCGGAGCAGATCGAGCAGTGGAAGGCGGAAATGGCGCCGTTCACCGTCTCCGACATGACCCACGACGGCAACATCTACGGGCTGCCCTACTACGCCGACACCATTTCGCTGGTCTACAACGCGAAGATCCTGGAGGAGGCCGGCATTGCGGTGCCGGAGACCTGGGACGACCTGATGGCCGCCGCCCGGCAGCTCAAGGCGGACGGCATGGAGCACCCGATCGTCTACGAATACGACCAGGAGCTGCCCAACTTCTTCGATGCCTTCGTCGCCCAGGTGTACGGGCGCGGCGGCGACCTGTTCGACGCCGAGGGCAACGCCATCTTCGACGACCCGTCGAACGCCGCCTACCAGCAGCTCGAATGGCTGCAGCAGGCAGTCGGTGCCGACCTCGTCGCCTTCGAGAGCCACGAGAGCACCATCATCCCGGCGATGAACACCGGGAACCACGCCTTCACCATCGTCTACAACTACGTGCTGGCGGCGATGAACAATGCGGCCGAGCAGCCGCGGGCAGGCGAGTTCGCGCTGGCGCCGATGCCCGGCGATGCGCACGCGACGCTGGGCTTCACCAAGTTCTACGCCATCACCGCCGCGGCCGCCGCAGACCCGGCGCAGCGCGAGGCGGCGTGGAAGTTCCTCGAGTTCATGGCCGGCCCGCCGTACGACGTCGCCAAGCGCTGGGCGGTGGAGAAGGGACTCGGCTTCGGCCAGCTGCCGCTGCTGCAGGACCCGGACGTGATCGCTGCCTGGGAAGGCTGGGTGGACATGGAGGTGCTGAAGCAGCAGGTCGAGACCGCACGCGCCGGCACCTGGACCGAGTGGACCTCGATGTGGTCCGCCTTCTTCCGGCCGCTGATGGCGCAGGCGATGGTCGGCGAGGCCGAGGTCGCCGACGTCATGCGCCAGGGCGCCCAGCGCTGGAACGAGATGAAGGAGCAGTTCGCCAGCCGGTGAGGATCTCCGGCCTCTCGTCAGTGGCCGGGTCCGGCGTCGGACATGAATCGTTCCCTCGATACCTGCCACATGCCCGGCCTCGCGCCGGGCATCTCTTGCAGCCCCTCCCTGTCCCCGGAACGGCCATGACGCGGGAGGGCGGATCCGGCTACCCGTGGCTGTGGGTGGCGCCGGCGCTGCTGCCGGTGCTGGTGTTCACCCTCTACCCGGTGGGTCAGGCGCTGTGGACCAGCCTGCACAACGTGCAGCTGCTGTTCCCGATGGTGACCTGGGCGGGGACCGGCAACTACGAACGCGTCATCGCCAGCGACTATTTCGTCACCGGCCTCATCAACTCGGCGAAGATGGTGCTGGTGGCGGCGCCGTCGGTGGTGGCCCTGGGGGTGCTGATTGCCCTTCTGCTGTCGCGTCGCTTCATCGGGCGCGGTATCGTGCGGGCGGTGATCCTGCTGCCGTGGGCGCTGCCGGGCGCGATCACGGCGGTGCTGTGGGTCTGGGTGTTCAACCCGAGCTGGGGCGTGCTCAACGGGCTCCTGCGCTGGCTCGGCCTCATCGACCGCTCGATTCCCTGGCTCACCGACCCCGCGCTTGCCTTCGCCTCGGTGGCGGTGGCCCACGTCTGGTCGCAGATCCCGTTCGCCGTGGTGCTGGTGATGGCGGCGCTGGCGACGCTGCCGCGGGAGCTGATGGAGGCGGCGACGGTGGACGGCGCCACTGCCGGGCAGCGCTTCGTCCATGTGATCTTCCCGCAGATCCGGGCGATCATCGTCGTGCTGCTGGTCTACAACGCGCTGGTCGCCTTCACCACCTACGACGTCGTCTACGCCATGACCGGCGGCGGGCCCGGGACGGCGACGTCGCTGCTGTCGTTCCAGATCTGGCGCGAGAGCTTCTCGATGTACGACTTCGGCAGCGGCTCGGCGGTGGCGTTCATCGTGGTCGCCATCTCCGGCCTGATGATCTTCGCGATCGTGAAGGCCCTGCCCTCGGACCTGTTCGCGGACGGCTGATCAATGCGCGACCGCAGCATCCTCGGGCGCGGCCTGACCCTGCTGGCGGCGGGGCTGGTGTTCCTGTTCGCGGCCGGGCCGATCGTGCTCGCCGGGCTCGGCTCGGTGATCCCCGACCGCGCGCTGTTCGGCGACGGCGGACTGTTCGACTACGGCCTCGTCTTCGACAACTACCGCTACATCTTCACCGGCGAACTGCCCGACGCCTATCTCACCGAGGGCGCCAACCGGGCGATGATCTCCGACGCGGCGCGGCAGGTGCCGCAGAGCCTGCTCAACAGCGCGATCATCTCGCTCTCGGCGATGGTGCTGAACATCCTGCTCGGCGCACCCGCCGCCTTCGCCTTCGCCCAGTTCCGCTTCCGGGGGAAGAAGGCAAGCTTCATGTACCTGATCCTGTCGCCGCTGGTGCCGACGGTGGCGCTGGTGGTGCCGTTCTTCGTCATCATCGACAGCCTCGGCCTGCTCGGCACCCGGCTGGCGGTGATCCTGGTGCACACGGCACGGGCGCTGCCGTTCACCGTGCTGATCCTGTCGCTGTTCTACCGCCGCATCCCGGCCGAGATCTTCGAGGCTGCGCGCATCGACGGCGCGAGCCGCTGGACCCGGATGGTGCGGATCGCGCTGCCGCTGGCGCTGCCGTCGATCGGCGCCACCGGGCTGTTCGCCTTCATGCTGTCCTACGCCGAGTTCCTGTTCGCGATGGTGCTCTCCGGAGACGCCGGCAGCCGGCCGCTGTCGGTGGTGATGGCGGCGCTGGCTCGCAACACGGACGTGTCGTGGAGCCTGCTGAACACCGCGATCTTCATCGCCGTGCTGCCGACGCTGGCGCTGGTGGTGCTGGTGTGGCGGTTCGTGGTCGAGGGGCTGCTGGCGGGGGCGAGCAAGGGGTAGATCGCCGGCCCGCCGGGCCGCGCTTCGCCCCGTGCCGTCTCGGCCGCGCGCCCGGCGGCACGGCCGCCGGGGGAAGCGGTCAGACCGTCGCGACGGGCGTCGCCGGCGAGCCGAAGGAGCCGGGGAGGCGCAACGGCGGGGCGGTGAGGAGGAACCGGCTGCGGCCGTTCTCGCGCAGCCAGCGGGCGAGTTCGGTGAGGTACCAGATCTCGCCGAGGTGGACGCCGAGCTCGAACAGGCAGGCCTGGTGGAGCGGCAGCGCCGGGTAGCGGTCGCGATCCTCCGGATAGTCCGGATAGGGGAAGCCCTCGACCGCGAAGTTGTCGGCGATGAGCACCGAGATGCCGCTGTCGGCGATCCACTGCAGCAGCCGGTCGTCGCGGCCGTCGAGCGCGGGATAGGCGCCGTGCAGCACCTTCGGGTCCGGGTCGCCGCCCATGTCGAGCAGCGCCTGGGCGTAGCCGGTGTGAAGGCAGAGCATGTCGCCGGTCTCGACGACGACACCGTCGGCCTCCATCACCGCCATCAGGTCCTCGTACGTGACGAGGTGGCGCGCCGCGCCGAAGCGGGCGTGGAGGTCGACCAGGACCCCGCGGCCCTGGACGCAGGTCTCCGCCATCTTCTCGATGCCGAGCCGGTGCGCGCCCGGCCCGCGGGTGGCCGCCGCCGGATCCTGCGGCCCGACCACATCCTCGCCGCCACGGAAGCCGTTGTAGTAGACGAGCTCCGCCACCCCGTCGCCGTCGGCATCGAAGCGCCGGCCCACGTGGGACAACGCGTCCCACTGGGTCGAATACTGGGTGTAGAGGGTGACGTGGTCGTCGCAGGAGACGTCGACGAAATGCGGGTCGACGACCTCCATCGGGAAGTTGACCGTTGGCAGGCCCTCGGCCCGGGTGGCGATGCCGCGCCGGGGCGGATGCCGGTGGGGCACCAGCCGGTTGCCGCCCGGGAGGTCGAGGGGCAGGCTGAGACAGAAGACGCGGCCCACCTTCACCTCGCGAACGGCGGCGAGCCGCCGCTCCTCGGTGATCAGGTTGAGCCGTCCGATCTCGTCATCCGGCCCGAAATCGCCCCAGGTGGACCGCTCGGGCCGGTTCTTCCAGCGCGTCATGATGCGACGGCGACCCGGCCGGAGCAGCCCCTAGAGCAGCACTGGCTCTTCGTCGGCGTCGCGGCCGGGCGCATCGCCGGCACCTTCCGCCTGCGCGCGGCGCCGGCGACGGCGCGGACGGTCCGCCTGATCGGAGCCGTCGGCGGATGCCGCCTGGATGGCCGCCGGCTCGGGCGCAGGAGCCTCCGGCCGCACGGGGTCGGCGGCCTGCTCGACCCCCGGCACCGGCTCGGCCTGGCGGCCCTCGTCGTCGCGGCGGTCGTGGCCGTTGGCGCGCCGTCCCCGCCGGCGGCGGTCGCGATCGCGGTCGTGCCGCTCGGCAAAGCGATCCGCCTGCCGCTCGCCGCCCTGCTCCGCCACGCGCTCGTCCTCGCCTTCCTCGGCCTCGGTCTGGGCCTGCGGCTGGGTCGGATGCTGCTGCTGGTGGTGATGATGCCCGCCCTCGTGGCGCTGGCGCATGCCGTAGCCGTGAGGGTGCAGCGGCCGGCCAAGCTCGTCGACGTCCTCGTACTCGTCATCCTCGAACTGGCCGTTGTAGCCGTTGGACTGACCGTTGTAGCGCGGGCCTGACGCGGGGTCGGTCGTGGCGTTGACGATGCGGTAGTAGTGCTCGGCGTGCTGGAAGTAGTTCTCCGCCATCACCCGGTCGCCGGCGGCGTATGCGTCCCGGGCGAGCGCCAGATACTTCTCGTGCACCTGGTACGCGTTGCCCCTGATCCTGACGCTGGGTCCGTTGCTGTCGAACGTCTGGTTGCGGTTGTTCGACGGCTTGCGGCCCAGGTTGCCGCGGTTCCGTGGCCGCTTGTGATTCGAGTTTTGTCTCATGACCCCGTGTGCATCCAAGCCATTGCCAGTCCCGGCCACCTGGGCGGGGGGCCGGGCCCGCACGCGCCGACGTGACCGACAGTGCGGCCCGGACGACATCGCGCGAGAGTTGTTCTATCGATCGACTGCCGCCCCCCACGGACGACACCGTCGCTCCTAAAGGCTGAGAGCCCGAAACGCGCCGTACCCTGGCGCCATCCCGCTGCAAGGGGATGTGGTCCGGTCCTTCGCTCAGCCAGCCTGCACCGTCACTTGTCTATCAAATCGGCGGCCACTGCCAAAGCAAATGCGGCAGAATCATGGCCGCACTGTGACTATCGGGCCGCAGCTGTTGCCACAACGCAACGGTCGCGGCCGCCGAGATCCTGACAGGGCGGTTCCACCGCCAGTCCCGCCTCCCGCAGCAGCGCCGCCACGGACACACCCTGGTCGAATCCGATCTCGATGACGGCGACGCCGCCGGGCTTCAGCACGTCCGGCAGCGCGGGCACCAGCCGCCTGTACGCTTCGAGGCCGTCCTTCCCGCCATCCAGCGCCAGCATCGGGTCGAACCGGTGCACCTCCTCGGCGAGGCGGGAAATGATCGTGCTGCTGATATAGGGCGGGTTGGCCAGCACGCAATCGGCCACATGGTCGCGGAGCGGCGCCGTCCAGTCGGCGCGGACGAGGCTGCAGCGCCCGGCGAGGCCGAGCGCCGCAGCGTTGGCGGCGGCGACCGCAAGGGCGTCGGCGCTGATGTCCACCCCGACGCCGCGCATCCGCGGCCGGTCGGCGAGCACCGACAGCAGCAGGCAGCCGCTGCCGACGCCGAGATCGACCACGACCCCTTCGGCATCCTCCGGCAGCCGGCGCAGGGCCTGCTCGACCAGGAGCTCGCTGTCGGGCCGCGGATCGAGTGCGCCGGGGCCAAGGAGGAAGTCGTGCTTCCAGAAGCTGCGCCGGCCGAGGATGCGGGACACCGGCTCGCGGCTGGCGCGGCGGGCCACCATGGCGGCGAAGGCGGCCTCGGCAGCGGGAGTCAGCGTCCGCTCCGGATAGGCGATGATCGCGCCCGCGCTCCACCCGGTCGCGGCCGCGAGCAGCAGCCGGGCATCGCGCTGCGGCTCCTCGATCCCGGCGGCGGCGAGGCGGTCGCGGGCAGCGGCGAGAAGGGCACCGACGGTACCGGGCGTCGCCACCGTCGCCGGCTCCGCGGTCACGGCCGGACCCGACGGAGGGGGGAGGAACCCCGGCGGCTCACTCCAGCTCCGCGAGCTGGGCGGCCTGGTCCTCGCTGATCAACGCCTCGATCAGCTCGCCGAGCGCCTCGCCGGACATCACCTGGTCGAGCTTGTGGAGGGTGAGGTTGATGCGGTGATCGGTCACCCGGTTCTGCGGGAAGTTGTAGGTGCGGATGCGCTCGGACCGGTCGCCGCTGCCGACCTGGCTGCGACGGTTGGCGGCCCGCTCGGCGTCGCGCTTCGCGCGCTCCAGGTCGTAGAGCCGCGCGCGCAGCACCTTCATCGCCTTCGCCTTGTTCTTGTGCTGCGACTTCTCGTCCTGCTGGGTGACGACAATGCCGGTCGGCAGGTGGGTGATGCGGACCGCGCTGTCGGTGGTGTTGACCGACTGCCCGCCGGGGCCGGAGGAGCGGTAGACGTCGATCCGGAGGTCCTTCTCCGCGATCTCGATGTCCACCTCCTCGGCCTCGGGCAGCACGGCGACGGTCGCCGCCGAGGTGTGGATGCGCCCGCCGGACTCGGTCACCGGCACCCGCTGGACGCGATGCACGCCCGACTCGAACTTGAGCTGCGAGAACACGTCGCGGCCGGAAACGGTGGCGGTAATCTCCTTGTAGCCGCCGATCCCCGTCTCGTTGGCGGTCATGATCTCCGTCTTCCAGCCGCGCAGGTCGGCATAGCGCTGGTACATGCGGAACAGGTCGGCGGCGAACAGCGCCGCCTCCTCGCCGCCGGTGCCGGCGCGGATCTCGAGGATCGCGTTCCTGGTGTCGGCCTCGTCCTTCGGGATCAGCAGGCGGCGGATCTGCGTCTCCAGCACCTCCACCTTGCGCCTGGCGTCGTGCACCTCGTCCTCGGCCAGCGCCCTCATCTCCGGGTCGCTGGCCGGGTCGCCCAGGATCTCCTCGATCTCCTGCAGCGCGGACCGGGCCTTCTTCCACTCCTGGATGGCGGCGACCACCTCCGCCATGTCCGCATATTCCTTGGACAGGGCCGCGAACTGCTGCGGCGGCAGCGCCTCGGAGCCGCTGAGGCGCGCCGCCAGCTCGCTGTGGTGGATCAGCACGTTCTCCAGCTTGTCGGCGAAGCTCGCCTGGTTCATCGGCAGGCCTCCGCCAGCGCGTCCAGCGGCACGTCCCGCTCCTCGCCGGTGTCGAGATTGCGGACCTTCGCCAGTCCGCGGGCGACCTCCTCCTCGCCCAGGATCACCGCGGCACGCGCGCCCACCCGGTTCGCGTGCTTCATCCGCTTCTTCAGGTTGCCGCGATAGGCCATGTCCACGGCGATGCCGGCCCGCCGCAGCCGGTCGGCGACCTCGAGCGCGATACCCTGCTCCGCCTCGCTCACCGGCATCACCGTCAGCGGGCGCGGCGGCGCCGGGGGCTCGGCGCACAGCATCGACAGCCGCTCGACGCCGGCCGCCCAGCCGACGCCCGGCGTCTCCGGCCCGCCCATCGCGCCGATCAGGCCGTCGTAGCGGCCGCCGGCGAGCACGGTCGCCTGCGCGCCGAGCGCGTCCGACACGAACTCGAAGGCGGTGTGGGTGTAGTAGTCGAGTCCGCGCACCAGCCGCGGGTCCACCTCGTAGGCCACCCCCAACCGCGTCAGGTCGCGGCAGACGGCGGCGAAGAACTCGCGGCTGGCGGCGTTGAGATAGGCGTCGAACCGCGGCGCGTCGGCGACGATCGCACGGTCGCGCTCGTCCTTGGAATCGAGGATGCGCAGCGGGTTGCGCTCCAGCCGCAGCCGGCTTTCCTCGGACAGCGCCTCCGCCCGCGGGCGCAGGTAGTCGAGCAGCGCGACCCGGTAGGCCTGCCGGCTCTCCAGGTCGCCGAGGGAGTTGAGGTGCAGCACCGTGTTGCCGGCGAGCTCCAGCGCCTCCAGCAGGCGCGCCGCCATGGCGATCACCTCGGCGTCGCCTTCGGGCTCGGGCGCTCCGAGCAGCTCGACGCCCACCTGGTAGAACTGGCGCTGGCGGCCCTTCTGCGGCCGCTCGTAGCGGAACATCGGCCCGCTGTAGAAGAACTTGCACGGCACCGCCTGGGCGAGGCCCGCGGTGATGAAGGCGCGCGCCACCCCCGCCGTCCCTTCCGGCCGCAGCGTCAGGCTCTCGCCGCCGCGATCCTCGAAGGTGTACATCTCCTTGGTGACGATGTCGGAGGTGTCGCCCAGCGTCCGCTGGAACACGGCCGACGGCTCGACGATCGGGGTCTCGATCGGGCGATAGCCGTAGAGACCGGCAATCGTCCGCGCGGTCTCGATCACGTGGCGATGGCGCAGGCCGTCTTCCGGCAGGATGTCGTGCATGCCGCGCACCGGCTGCAGCCGCGGCGCCATGATTGCTCTCCGATCCGTCACGAACGCTTGGAACGGCGCGGTTTAGCCGATCGCAGGCGAAGGTTCAATGGAAGTGAAACGGCCAGCGCGAAACCGGCCGCGATGCGGCCCTGCCGCCCTACTCCGCGGCTTCGGCGGCCTGGGCCGCCTCGATCTCCGCCGCCTTCTGCTCGACCAGCGCGACGAGGTGGTCCACGATCGCCGCATCCTTCAGCCGGTGATGGGGCACGCCGGCGAGGTAGACCTGGTGGGTGCCCTTGCCGCCCCCGGTGAAGCCGATGTCGGTCTCGCGCGCCTCCCCCGGCCCGTTCACCACGCAGCCGATCACCGACAGGGTGATGGGCACGGTGATGTGGGCCAGCCGCTCCTCGAGCATGCGCACGGTGGAGATCACGTCGAACTGCTGGCGCGCGCAGGACGGGCAGGAGATGACGGTGACGCCGCGGCGCCGCAGTCCCAGCGACTTCAGGATCTCGTAACCGACCCGTACCTCCTCCACCGGGTCGGCCGAGAGCGAGACGCGGATGGTGTCGCCGATGCCGGCCCAGAGCAGCGAGCCGATTCCGATCGCCGACTTCACCATGCCGCCGATCATCCCGCCGGCCTCGGTGACACCGAGGTGGAGGGGATAGTCGCAGGCCTCCGCAAGGCCCTGATAGGCGGCGACGGCGAGGAACACGTCCGACGCCTTGACGCTGATCTTGAACTCGCGGAAGTCGAGCTCCTCGAGGATGCGGGCGTGGTCGAGGGCGCTCTCCACCATCGCCTCGGGGCAGGGCTCGCCGTACTTCTCCAGCAGGTCGCGCTCCAGCGAGCCGGCGTTGACGCCGATGCGCATCGAGCAGCCGTGATCGCGGGCGGCCTTTACCACCTCCAGCACCCGCGCCTTGTCGCCGATGTTGCCGGGGTTGATGCGCAGGCAGGCCGCGCCCGCCTCCGCCGCCTCGATCGCGCGGCGGTAGTGGAAGTGGATGTCGGCGACGATCGGAACGGGCGACTCGCGGACGATCTGCTTCAGCGCCGCCGTCGAGTCCTCGTCGGGGCACGACACGCGCACGATGTCGGCGCCCGCAGCGGCGATGGCCTTCACCTGGGCGATGGTCGCGGCCGCGTCCGAGGTCACCGTGTTGGTCATCGACTGGACGCTGATCGGTGCATCGCCGCCGACCGCGACGGAGCCGACCCGGATCTGCCGCGAGCGCCGGCGGTCGATGCTGCGATAGGGGCGCACTGCCATCGCGGAATCCTGTTCGGACGGGCGGCGGAATGATGCTGAACATGGCGGGCCCGCCGCACGAAGCAAGGATGCTATGCCCGATCGGCGAACCGGGTGCAACCGGCAGCAGGTCGCAGGTCAGACGGGCGGCCAGCCGCCGCGGACGGATCAGAGCGAGGCGGCCAGAACCGCGGGATCGAGCGAGACGTTGCGCATCACCTCCCCGTGGCCACCGAGGGGCGGCAGCACGGTGCCGTCGACGATCACCTCGAGGCCGCCGGCATTGCCCATCCGCAGCCGCAGGTCGGTGCGGTTCGGCACCTTGTAGATCTCGCCGGCGCGCAACAACCGGGTAAACACCTCGCTGCCGCTCTCGTCCTTGATCTCGATCCAGCAGTCGGCGACGGCCCGCAGGATGACACGGGCGTCGGTGTTCACATCGCCATAGACGGTCGTGGCCTCGCTCTCGATCGCCGTCGCCACGCCTGCGGCTCCCGCGGTCGCCAACCCCGGCCCGGGCAGCGGGCCCAGCGCCGCGAGATCGCCCGGCACCGTGGTCTCGCCGGCGTTGGGGAAGCCGAGCAGCGAGGGCGAGATCGGCTCCGGCCCCGGCACGGCCGCCATGCCCTCCGGCCCGGCGTTGTGCACGCCGCGCGGCATCGAGGCGGCGCTGGCGCTGGAAATCTCGAACATCGCGCGCCCTTCCTCGGCCGTCACCGGCTCGGAGCGGCCGGGAGCGTGAGCATCGGCGGCCGGGGCGGCGGGCGTTCCGGCGACGGCACTGGCAGCGCCGGCGGCATCCGCAGCGTCGAGCGGCGCCGGAGCAGGCTGTGCGGGCCGGGGCGCCGTCATGGCACCCCCCAGGCTGCGGGTGGTGACGGCTGGCGGCGCCACGGGGTCGGCCGCGGCCAGCAGCGTCTGATCGACCACGGAGGCTGCGCCCGCCTCGGCGATCTCGCTTTCGATCCTGTCGCTCTCCAGCGCGAGCTCCGTCGGCACCTGCGCCACCAGCGGACGGTCCTCGTGGGTGCCGCCGCCGATCAGCTGCCAGCTGCCGTAACCCACGATGGAGACGACGACCAGGATGGCGAGCATCGCACCGACCGGGAAGCGGGACTCGGGCGGCGGCTCGGGAAAGACGAGTTTCGCGGGACGGTTCGAATCGGCGCGCTCCTCGCGGTAGCGCCGGACCACCTCGTCCCCGTCCAGGTTGAAATACTCGGCGTAGCTGCGCAGGAAGCCGGTGACGTAGGGCCGGCCCGGCAGGTCGGAGAAGCGGCCTTCCTCAAGGGCGTGGAGATAGACGACACGGATGCGAAGGGCGTTGGCGACATCCCGGAGCGTCAGTCCGTAGCGCTCGCGGGTCTCGCGCAACATCATGCCGACGGTGGAGAAATCTCCCCGCTGCCCGCCGCCACCGACAACTTCCAGGGTATCGTCGCTCCCGGAATGGAGCATGTGCGCGTGTTTCGTCGGCATACCCACGTTCTGATGTCCCTGCGCGCCCCGATCGGTTGTCGTTGTCCTCCGGCGCCCCCGATGCGAGTCGCTCTGCCCCCCAAACCGCTTTGTGTTGTTGGTGCGTACGTCCCTTCCGCCCTGTATGGCTGTCTAAAGCACTTCCGACTGGCAGATCAAGCCCGTGCACCCTGCCAGAGCGAATTATTCCGGATCAACAACTAGATCCTGACGCCGTGGTCGCGGGCGAAGCCCTTGAGCAGCGCGCGCAGGCTGCGGTCGGAGGCGGTGAGTCGCGCGCGGATGAAGCGGCTGACTTCGCCCACGTCCAGCGAGCGGACCATGGCCCGGACGGCGCCGACCGACGACGCCGACATGGAAAGGGAGCGGGCGCCGAGCCCGATGCAGGCCATCGCCTCCAGCGGGCGTCCTGCCATCTCGCCGCAGACGGTGACGGGCACCGCGGCCTCGGCGCAGCGGTCGAGGATCTGGGCGAGCATGGCCAGCGCCGCCGGGGACAGCACGTCATAGCGGCCGGCGACGCTGGGGCTGCTGCGGTCCGCGGCGAAGGTGAACTGCATCAGGTCGTTGGAGCCGACCGAGACGAAATCCACCCGCCGGAGCAGCGCCGGGAGCTGCCACACCAGCGAGGGCACCTCGATCATGGCCCCGACCCTGAGCGGCGACGGCGTCTTTCCTCCGCTGCGCGCTGCGCGCTCCAGCTCCTTCTCCAGGATCGCCCGGGCGCGCTCGAACTCGTCCACGTCCGCAACCATGGGGAACATGATGCTGAGCGGGCCGCCGTCGGCCGCCGCGATCATCGCCCGGAGCTGGGTACGCAGGATCATCGGCCGGTCGAGCGACAGCCGGATGGCGCGCCAGCCCATCGCCGGGTTCTCGTCCGGCACCACCTGCGGCCGGAAGTAGGGCAGCGCCTTGTCGCCGCCGACGTCGAGGGTGCGGAACACCACCTCCCGGCCGTTCACCAGCTGGTAGATGCGGCGGTAGATCTCGGTCTGCTCGGCGACGTCGGGGAAGCTCGGCCGCACCATGAAGCTGATCTCGGTGCGGTAGAGGCCGATCGAGTGGGCCCCGGTCCGCTCGAGCTGCGACAGGTCGGCGAGGAGGCCGGCGTTCAGCTTCAGCAGCACCTCCTCGCCATCACGGCTGATGGCAGGCTTGTCGCGCTCCGCCTCGTACTGCGCGCGCAGCACCGCGCGCGCCTGCACCGCGTCGCCCACGGTGGCAAGCACGTCGTCGCCGGGGCGGATGAAGACCTGCGCGTTGTCGCCGTCGACCACCAGCGGGTCGTCGCGCTCGACCTGGCTCAGGATGCCACGCACCCGCCCGACCATCGGGATTTCCAGCGCGCGGGCCACGATCGCCGCATGCGAGGTGGGCGAGCCTTCCTCCAGCACCACGCCCGCCAGCCGGTCGGACATGAAGTCGAGCAGGTCCGCCGGGCCCAGGTCGCGGGCGACGATGATTGCCTGCTCCGGCAGGTCGGCCGCGGTGATCTGGGTTCCGGTCAGGTGCATCAGCAGGCGGTTGTTGATGTCGTCCAGATCCATCAGACGTTCGCGGAGGTACGTGTCCGAGATCTGGGTGAAACGCGCCCGCATGTCGTCGCCGACGCGCTGGACGGCGGCCTCGGCGGTGAGCCCGGTGTCGATCGCCTCGCGGATGCGGCCGAGCCAGCCGCGGTCGTGGGCGAACAGCCGGTAGCTCTCCATCACCTCGGTGTGCTCTCCGGTGTCCACCACCCACGACAGCCGGTCGAGCATGGCATCCACCGCGCGCTGCATCGCGCGCACGGCCTCGTTCAGCCGCTCGTGCTCGACGGCGATGTCCTCCGCCACCAGCCGGGTGGTCGTCGCCTGGCGGGTATGGGGAAAGGCGACGCCGGCGCGCAGGCCCGCGCTGAGCGCAATGCCGCCCATCCGCAGCGGCCGGATCGCAAGTCCGTCGGCCGGCCGCTGCTCGCGCGGATCGACCAGATCGCCGCCGCCGATCATCTCGGCGAGCACCATGGCGATGGTCTCGAGCGTCTCGACTTCCTCGTCGGTGTAGGCGCGCGGCGAGCGGTTCTGGACCACCAGCACGCCAATCACGCGGCCGTTGCGCAGGATCGGGACGCCGACCAGCGACTGGTAGGCCTCCTCGCCCGTCTCCGGCCGGTAGGCGAACTGCGGATGGCTGGGGGCGTCGGTGAGGCGCAGCGGCCGCGCGTGGGCCGCGATGTCGCCGACCAGGCCCTCGCCGACGCGCAGCCGGGTCAGGTGGACGGCCGTCTTCTTCAGGCCCTCGGTGGCGAACAGCTCGAGCACCCCGCCCGCGCGCAGCACGTAGATGGAGCACACCTCGGCCACCATCTCGCGCGCGATCATGGTCGACAGCTTGTCGAGGCGCGCCTGAGCGCTCTCGCGCGACGCCATGACGTCGCGGGCGCGCTGCAGCAGCCGCCGCGAGGCGGTCCATGTGCCCCGTTGCACCATCGGGCAGGCGATCCGCTAGCGTTTCAGGCCGGACATCCGACCGGGATGCCGGTGAGGTATTGGATGGCGAAAGTCCGGGACCGTTGCAAGGATTGACCGCAGACCGGCGGCGCCGGGCGGTCTAGGCGTGGGCCGCGGCGTCCGCCTCGGCGCGGGCGAGAAGGGCCCGCACCGCCTGGTCCGTGAGCTCGTCGAGAATCTCGCGGGTCGGCTTCTCGTCGTTGACCATGCCGACGCTCTGGCCCGCCATCAGCGAGCCGCGCTCGACGTCGCCCTCCACGACCGCACGCCGCAGGGCGCCGGCCCAGAAATGCTCCACCGCAAGCTGGGCGTCCCTGAGCGCGATCCGGCCGGCATCGAGCTCCGCGATCAGCCTGCGCTGGTGGGCGGCGAACTCCTCGGTCGCCTTGTTGACCAGCGCCCGCACCGGGATCACCGGCAGGCGCGGATCGAGCTGGACCGACGGCACCGCGTCGCGGGCGGAGGCGCGCAGGAAGGCGCGCTTGAAGTTGGGGTGCGCGATCGACTCCGTTGCGCAGACGAACCGGCTGCCGAGCTGGCAGCCCGCCGCGCCCATCTCGAGATAGGTGAGGATCGCCTCGCCGCGGCCGATGCCGCCGGCGACGAACACCGGCACCTCGCGGATCAGCGGCAGGATCTCCTGGGCCAGCACGCTGGTCGCGACCGGCCCGATATGGCCCCCCGCCTCGGCGCCCTCGATGATCAGCGCATCGACGCCGTCGCGCACCAGCTTCCTGGCGATCGCCGGCGCCGGCGCGAAGCACATCAGCCTGGCGCCGCCGGCCTTGATCCGCTGGATTGCGTTGCCGCGGGGGAGCCCGCCGGCGAGCACGATGTGGCTGACCCCCATGTCGAGGCAGAGGTCGATCAGCGTGTCGAGCTGCGGGTGGAGCGTGATCAGGTTGACGCCGAACGGGCGGTCGGTCAGCGCCCGCGTCGCGTTGATCTCCGCCTCCAGCAGCTCCGGCGGCATGGAGCCGGAGGCGAGCACCCCGAAACCGCCACCGTTGGAGATGGCGGCGACCAGGTTGCGCTCGGAGACCCAGGTCATCGCGCCGCCCATGATGGCGCGCTCGCAGCCGAGGAAGGCGCAGCCGCGGGCCCACAGCCGGTCGAGCCGGCGCCGGGCCGCCGCGAGCCGGTCGTCGGACGCTTCCGCCGCGCCGGGCGCCGGTGCAGCCGGCGACGCGATCCCCCCGGCGCCGCGATCGTCGGTCACGCGTCGAGCCCGTAGGCGCTGTGCAGCGTCCGGACCGCGAGCTCCGTGTACTCTTCCGCGATCAGCACGCTGACCTTGATCTCGGAGGTGGAGATCACCTCGATGTTGATGCCCTTCTCGGCAAGGGCCCGGAACATGGTCTGGGCGACGCCGGCGTGGCTGCGCATGCCGATGCCGATGACGGACACCTTGGCCACGTCGGGATCGGGCCGGAGATCGCGGTAGCCGAGCTCCTCCTTGCGCGCCTTCAGCACCTCGGTCGCCTGCTCCAGATCGGTCTGGGCCAGGGTGAAGGTGAGGTCGGTCACCTTTCCGTCCTCGGACACGTTCTGGACGATCATGTCGACGTTGATGCTGGCCTCGGCCAGCGGGCCGAAGATCGCCGCCGCGACGCCGGGCCGGTCGGGCACGCCGAGGAGCGTCATCTTCGCTTCGTTGCGGCTGTAAGCGATTCCCGTGACCAGATGCTGTTCCACGATCTCATCCTCATCCACGAGCAGCGTGCCGGGGGTGTCGTCGAAGCTGGACAGCACCTGCACCCGCACCCGCTCCTTCATCGCCAGCTCCACCGAGCGGGTCTGCAGCACCTTCGAGCCGAGGGAGGCCGATTCCAGCATCTCCTCGTAGGCGATCTTAGAGAGCTTGCGCGCCTTCGTCACGATGCGCGGGTCGGCGGTATAGACGCCGTCCACGTCGGTGTAGATGTCGCAGCGGTCGGCCCTCAGCGCCGCGGCCAGCGCCACCGCGCTGGTGTCGGAGCCGCCGCGGCCGAGCGTCGTCACCCGTCCGTCGGGGGCCACGCCCTGGAAGCCTGGAACGACCGCGACCCAGCCTTCGGCCAGCGTCTTCTCGATGCCCTCGGTGTCGATTCCGGTGATCCGGGCCTTGGAGTGGGTGTCGTCGGTGCGGATCGGAAGCTGCCAGCCGAGCCAGGAGCGCGCGGGGACGCCGATCCGCTTCAGCGCGAGCGCAAGCAGCCCGCTGGTGACCTGCTCGCCGGTGGAGACCACGACGTCGTACTCGCGGCCGTCCTCGCGGCCGCCGGCCTGGGCGACGAGGTCGATGAGCTGGTCGGTAACCCCGGCCATGGCGGAGACGACGACGGCGACCTGGTCGCCGTTGGCGGTCGCTTTCCTCACGCGCTCCGCCACCGCCTTGATCCGCTCGATATTGGCGACGGACGTGCCGCCGAACTTCATGACGATGCGCGCCATAGACCGCGTGCGCCTTGCGGGCGCTCTCCCTGGTTAAGAACTGTCGGAGGGACTTCCGTCGCGGGACCGGCAGGCGGAATGGACCCTGCGGCAAGCTGCTGGGTTTGATCCTAGCGAGCGCGCACCCATAATCGCATTGCGTCCGGCACGCAAGCCCGCGCGCCATCCCGCCACAGGAGGACCAGGGGCGATGACCCCCGCATCCGCGACGACGGCTTCCATCGATCCGGCCGAGCTCAGGAAGTTTTCGGCCATAGCCGACGACTGGTGGGATCCTCACGGCAGCTTCCGCCCGCTCCACCGGCTGAACCCCGTGCGCCTCGCCTGCATCCGCGACCGGCTGTGCGCCCATTTCGGCCGCGATCCCCGGGCACTGACCCCGCTGGACGGGCTGAGGCTGGTGGACATCGGCTGCGGCGGCGGGCTGGTCGCCGAACCGATGGCCCGCATGGGCGCGACGGTGACGGGCATCGACGCGGTGGACCGCAACATCGCGGTCGCCCGCCTCCACGCCGAAACCCAGGAGCTCGCGATCGACTACCGGCTGGCGACCGCCGAGACGCTGGCGGCGGAGGGGCAGCAGTTCGACGTGGTGCTGAACCTCGAGATCATCGAGCACGTGCCCGACCCGGCCGCCTTCATCGCGACCTGCGCCGCCCTGGTCCGGCCGGGCGGCGTGATGGTCACCTCGACCATCAACCGCACCGCCCGCGCCTATGCGCTCGCCGTCGTCGGGGCGGAGTACGTGCTGCGCTGGCTTCCGCGCGGCACCCACGACTGGCGCCGCTTCATCAAGCCCTCGGAGCTGGCGCGTTATCTGCGGGGCGCGGGCATGGAGGCGCGGGACCTGACCGGCGTGGTCTTCAACCCGCTGTCGGGCGGCTGGCAGCTCGACGGCCGCGACGTGGCGGTGAACTACATGATGCTGTCGGTGAAGCCGGAGCAGCCGGATGCTACAGCATGTCCCGCAGCATCGGGATGAGCGGCACGTCGGCCGGCGGCATCGGGTAGTCCTTCAGCTCCTTCGGGAACACCCAGCGCAGCGTCTGGCCCTCGTGCGGGGTGGGCGTGCCCTTCCACTTGCGGCAGGCGAACACCGGCATCAGCAGGTGGAAGCTGTCATAGGCGTGACTGGCGAAGGTCAGCGGCGCAAGGCAGCTCGCGTGGGTATCGATGCCGAGCTCCTCGCGCAGCTCGCGGATGAGGGCCGCCTCCGGCGTCTCCCCGTCCTGCACCTTGCCGCCGGGGAACTCCCACAGGCCGGCCATCGGCTTGCCCTCCGGCCGCCGGGCGAGGAGCACGCGGCCGTCGACATCGACCAGCGCCACCGCACTGACCAGCACCACCGGCCGGCCGCCGCGCCCGGCCTGCCACTGCGCCCGGTCGAGCGCCCGCTCGACGATGGTCGTGGCCCCGCAGCCGGTGCGGCATTCGCCCTCGAAGCGGCGGACGAGGGCGAAGCCGAGCTTCTCCTGCACCCGGATGCTGGCCGCGTTGCCGGCCAGCGCCCGGGCGACGATGCGGCCGAGCCCGAGCGCGCCGAAGCCGATCTCCAGCGCGGCCGTCGCAGCCTCCGTCGCATAGCCGCGGCGCCAGAACGGCCGGCCGATCCAGTAGCGCAGCTCGCCCTCGCGCCGCAGCGCATCGAGATCGAGCTCGATGATGCCCGTCAGCGCATCGCCATCGGCCTCCGCCACCGCGCAGACCAGCCTGCGGCCTGCGGCCATGTCGCGGGCCGCCTCGGCGAGGAAGCCGTCCGCCGCGCCCGGCGGATAGGGATGCGGGATGCGCGCCGTCTTCAGCGCGACCTCCGGATCGCTGGCGAGGGCCTCGATCCGGGGCGCGTCGGAGGCGCGGGGCAGACGCAGCACCAGCCGGCCGGTCTGGCGCGGCAGGAAGGGAAGCTCCGGCGGCTGGTCCGGCATCGGCGTCGGC
Source organism: uncultured Alphaproteobacteria bacterium (assembly GCA_937988735.1). GTDB lineage: Bacteria > Pseudomonadota > Alphaproteobacteria > CALKHQ01 > CALKHQ01 > CALKHQ01. The sequence goes on along the minus strand of CALKHQ010000158.1, from coordinate 3,169 downwards.
TCGCGCGTCAGGACCGGTAGTCGCCGTTGATGTCGATGTAGCCGTGGGTGAGGTCGCAGGTCCAGATGGTGGCCATGCCGCGGCCGACGCCGACGTCCACCTCGATCAGGATGTCGCGCCCGGCGAGGTGGGCTGCGACCGGCGTCTCGTCATAGCCGGGGACGAGCCCGCCTTCGGCCGCGATCGGCACGCCGCCGATCCGCACCGACAGCTTCTCGCGGATCGCCTTCTCGCCGGCCTTGCCGACCGCCATCGCGATCCGGCCCCAGTTGGCGTCGGCGCCGGCTATGGCCGTCTTCACCAGCGGCGAGTTGCCGATCGAGAGCGCGATCCGGCGCGCGGCCTGGCGCGAGGCGGCCCCGGTCACGGTGATGGTGATGAACTTCTGCGCGCCCTCGCCGTCCCGCGCGACGAGCTGGGCGAGGTCGATCATCAGGTCGCGCAGCGCAATGAAGAACGCCCGCGCCCGCCGCTCGCGTGACGCCACGATCGGCGGGTTGCCCGCCTTCCCGGTGGCGAACACCAGACACATGTCGCTGGTCGAGGTGTCGCCGTCGACCGTCACGCAGTTGAAGCTGCGTTCGGCGCAGAAGGTGGTCATCTGCTGCAGCGCCTCCGCCTCGACCGCGGCGTCGGTGAAGACATAGGCCAACATGGTCGCCATGTTGGGCGCGATCATGCCCGACCCCTTGGCGATGCCGTTGATCGTCACCCGGTGGCCGTCGATCTCGACCTGCCGCGTCGCCCACTTGGGGAACGTATCGGTGGTCATGATGGCGCGTGCGGCCTGCTCGAACGCCTCGCCGCTGGAGAACTCGCCGAGCTGCTTGCCGAGCTGGTGGACGCCGGCGACGATCTTGTCCGGGTAGAACGGCTCGCCAATGACGCCGGTCGAGGCGAGAAACACCTCGTCCACGTCGCAGCCGGCGACCCTGGCCGCGGCCTCCGCCGTCGCCCGGGCAGTGGTCTTGCCGATCTCGCCGTTCATGACGTTGGCGTTGCCGGAGTTGACCACGAGGGCCCGCGCCCTCCCCGCCTTGATCCGCGCCCGGCCCCAGTCGATCGGCACCCCGCAGGTGGTCGAGGTGGTGAACACGCCGCCGACCGTGGTGCCGGGGTCGAACACCGCGAGCATCAGGTCGTTGCGGCCGCTGTAGCGCAGGCCGGCGCTGCCCGAGGCGAGCCGCACGCCGGGAACCGGCGGCAGCACCGGCATCTGCTCCGGCGCAAGCGGGGATCTGGGCAGCGCCTTCCGTGCCATCGGAGGGGCTATTCCTCGGCCGGCGCGTCGTCCTGACCGTCCGCCGGCGTACCGTCGAGGTTGAACATCTGGATGTCCACGCCTTCCCTGAGATCGGCGAGGGCGTCGTTGACCACCTGCTCCGCCATCTGCATGCGGAGCTGGTCGCGCACCTGCTCGAAGGTCGGCTTCGCGATCGCGCGCCGGTCGGTGACCAGGATCACGTGCCAGCCGAACTGGGTCTGCACCGGCGTGTCGGTGTATTCGCCGACCTCGAGCGCGAACGCCGCTTCCTCGAACTCCGGCACCATCCGGGTCGGCCCGGCGCCGAAATAGCCGAGGTCGCCGCCGTTCGGGCCGGAGGGGCCGGTGGAGCGCTCGTTGGCGAGGGTGGCGAAGTCGGCGCCCTCGTCGAGCAGGCCGATGATCTCGCGCGCCTCCTCCTCGGTCTCGACCAGGATGTGGCTCGCCCGCACCTCGTACTGGTCGGGCACGTTGCCGATCTCCTCGTCGTAGCGCGCCCGCAGCACCTCGTCGGTGAGCTGGGCCTCGATCTCGTGGTCCAGGTAGACCTGCTGGATGACCCGATCCTGGAAGGCGGCGACACGGCGGACCACCTCGGGGTCGTTCTCCAGCCCCGCCGATCGTGCGGCGGCGATCAGCAGCCGGGTGTCGATCGCGTTCTCGAGCAGGTTGGGATACAGCATCTCGAACGGGATCTGTCGGAACTGTTCCGGCAGCTCCTGATGGATCTGCATCAGGTCGGCGATGGTGATCGCCTCGCCGTCGATGGTGGCGACCACCTGGTCGGGGCCGGGCTGCGCCTGGGTGTCCTGTTCCTGCGCCGATGCGGCCGGAGCGAGGGCCGCCGAGCCCATCGCCATGGCCAGGCTCAGCGCGCCGACCGTCGCTAGGTTGCGCATCGTGATGTCCCCTGTGGTTGCAGATGTCCCGGCGCCTCGGGCGCCCTTAAAGCACGCGCGCCGCACCGAAACAAGGGCCGGCCGGGGCCCGCAGGCCGGGCGCCCCCGCCTGTCTCACGCGTCCGAGTCGCCGGGCCAGGGGATGCGGCCGATCGGGATGCCTTCCTCGATCAGCGCCTCGGCCTCCTCCTCGGTGGCCTCGCCGTAGATCGCGCGCTCGTCCGCCTCGCCGTAGTAGATCCGCCGCGCCTCCTCGGCGAACTGCGGACCGACGTAGTCGCAGTTCTCCTGCACCAGCTTCTTCATCGCGAACAGCGCAGCCCGCAGCCGCGCCATCTCGCGCATGCGCGGGTCCATCACCGCCTTGGCGGCCGTCGCGGGAACCCGCGCCGCCTGCTCCTCCGCCCTGTCCTCGGCGCTGCGCGCGATGCGCGGCGCCATCGGCGCCTTGGTGATGCGGACGTCGGCGCAAAGGGGGCAGCTGATCTCACCGGCAGCAGCCTGCGCCTCATAGGTGGCCCCGTCGCGGAACCACGCCTCGAAGACATGCTCCTGGCTGCACTGGAGAGAGTAGAGGATCATTCGGCACCCCGGCGCTGTGGAACCAAGCCTCCAATTTGGCGTCCCGTCAGGTTCATGACAAGATTGCGACCCTGCTGCAACAGTCGGACGCAGAATGTCGCATTCCGCCTTCCACGCTGCCGGCGCGATGCCCGAGCCCTGGGTCCTGCGGGCGACCCCGCTGGTGCCGCCGGGCGGCCATGTCATCGACGTCGCGTGCGGCACCGGCCGTCACGGCCGCTGGTTCCTCGCCAACGACCACCCGGTGACCTTCGTCGACCGTGACACCTCCGCGGTGGAAGACCTCGCCGGCCGCGCCAGCGCCCGGGTGGTCGCTGCCGACCTCGAGGCGCCGGGGTTCGATCCGGCCACGGTCCTGCCGCCGGGCGGCTTCGCCGCGGTGATCGTGGTCAACTACCTGTGGCGGCCGCTCTTGCCGGCGATC
>CALKHQ010000157.1 GCA_937988735.1 uncultured Alphaproteobacteria bacterium | reverse complement strand
CGGAGGACACCATCGAGCTGTTCCACGGCTACACCTACTCCGCGCATCCGCTCGCCTGCGCGGCGGCGCTGGCGACGCTCGACACGTACCGCGACGAGGACCTGTTCAACCGGGCGCGGGGGCTGGAGGACTATTTCGCCGATGCGCTGCACGGCCTGCGCGACGCCCCCCACGTGATCGACGTCCGCACCATCGGCCTCGTCGGCGGCATCGAGCTGGAGCCGATCCCGGGCAAGCCGACCAGGCGCGCCTTCACCGCCTTCCTGAAGGCCTACGAGCGGGGCGTGCTGATCCGCACAACGGGGGACATCATCGCGCTCTCGCCGCCGCTGATCATCGAGAAGGAGCACATCGACCGGATCGCGGAGACCCTGCGGGAGATCCTGAACGAGCTCGACTGAGGCCGGTCTCCGGCTGGTACGGCGCGGCGCGCGCCGGTGGGGGAGTGCGCTGGATGAAGGTCGGCGTTCCTACCGAAATCAAGGCGCAGGAGAACCGGGTCGGCCTGATCCCCGCCAGCGTGCGCGAGCTGACGGTCCACGGCCACGAGGTGCTGGTTCAGCAGGGTGCGGGCCGCGGGATCCACATCCCCGACGAGGCCTATGCCGCGGCGGGCGCCCGGCTGGTGCCCGACGCGGCGACCGTGTTCGGAGAGGCGGACATGATCGTCAAGGTCAAGGAGCCGCAGCCGCCGGAGATCGCGATGCTCCGCCCCGGCCAGATCCTGTTCACCTATCTCCACCTCGCGGCGGACGAGGCGCTGACGGTGGCGCTCCGCGACACCGGCTGCGTCGGCATCGCCTACGAGACGATGACGGACGCGCGCGGCGGCCTGCCGCTGCTTGCCCCGATGAGCGAGGTGGCCGGCCGGCTGTCGGTGCAGGTCGGCGCCCATTGCCTCGAAAGCCACCAGGGCGGCGCCGGAATGCTGCTGGGCGGCGTTCCCGGCGTTCCGGCGGCCGACGTCGTGATCATCGGCGGCGGCGTCGCCGGGACCAATGCCGCGCGGATGGCCATGGGGCTGGAGGCGCGGGTGACGGTGATCGAGAAGTCGCTGCAGCGGCTCTACGAGCTCGACCTCCAGTTCGGCGCCACCCTCAACACGCTCTATTCGACGGTGGATACCATCGAGCAGGCGGTGGCGAACGCGCATCTTGTCATCGGCGCGGTGCTGGTGCCCGGCGCGGAGGCGCCGAAGCTCGTCACCCGCGAGATGGTGCGCGGCATGCGGCCCGGCTCGGTGCTGGTGGACATCGCCATCGACCAGGGCGGCTGTTTCGAGACCTCGCGGCCGACCACCCACGCCAACCCGACCTATGTCGTGGACGGCGTCGTCCACTACTGCGTCGCCAACATGCCGGCCGCGGTTCCTGCGACCAGCACCCGGGCACTCAACAACGCGACGCTTCCCTTCGTGCTGACCCTGGCGGACAAGGGCCATGCCCGTGCGATGGCGGAAAACCCGCATCTGCGGCGGGGACTCAACGTCATCGACCGCACGCTGACCCAGGAGGCGGTGGCGGCGGCCCACGGCCTTCCGTTCGTGACGCCGGAAGACGCGCTCGGGCTCGCCTGACGTGGCCCTCCCTCACCGGAGGTCTTAGCGGAATCTTAACCGGCCGCTGCAAGGATGAGCGGCAGCCTGGGGATTGGGTGGTCCGGTCCATCGGCCCGGGCCGGCCGCAGCTTCTCCGCCCCGGCTTGGACGGTGGTGCCGGGGGGTGGCGCCGCCGCTGTCAGGGAGACGCCCATGAAGAAGCTTCTCGTCGCCGCAGCCCTCTTGCTGGCGCAGGTGGCACCGGCCGCTGCTGCCAATCTGAACTGCTGGGACACGCGCAACATCAGGACCAACAGCTCGCCGGCGGGCACCTACCGCAACACCGCCAGCAGCTCGGTCGACTATATCGAGGCGACCAACACCGGGGTGGCGAAGCTCTTCGCCAGCCTCAGCCTTCCGGCCTACGCCACGGGCAACTACGCGATCTGCCTGGAAGGCACTTCGACCTGGGTCGGCTCGAAGCGTGTCTGGAAGGTGTCGGCCGCAGTCATCTGCTACATGAACCGCGTGTCGCACAATACCTGCCAGGGCTGACCACCCTTCAACGGCAGGCCTTGGGCCTGCGTCGTTCGCGATGATCGGCCCGCGCTGACATGCAGCGGCGGCGGACGTTCCGCTTTGCGTCCGGCCGCTCTCCCATTACAAGGGTCACTCCGGCGCAGGAAGGAAGCGGCGTTTCGCTGGGGGGCGCGCCAGCAGTCGGAGGTGCGATCACGCACGCCATGTTGCGGCACATGACCGGCGCAGGCGGCGCCGGACAGCGCCCCGTCCTTTCCCGGCGCTCCGATCTCGCCGCCCTCGATCTCCTCGCACAGCCGATCTGGATCCTGGACCTCGACAGGGACCGGATCTGGTGGGCGAACCGGTCCGCGCTCGGCCTGTGGCACGCCGAAAGCCTGGACGAGCTGCTCGCGCGCGACCTTTCCGCCGACTCTCCCGCGGTGAAGCTCCGCATGCGCGAGCTGCGCGAGGCGCTGCCGCCGACGGCCGCGGTCGAGGAGAGCTGGACAATCTATCCGAAGGGGCGGCCTGTCCGGGTTCAGGCGCGCATGACCCCGGTGGATCTGGAACCCGGCGGCGCGGGCGTGCTGGTGGAGGCGAGCCGGGTCGCCGCGGACGCCGACCCCGACCACGCCAGGCTGGCGGAGGCGACGCGGTATACGCCGCTGATCGTCTCCACCATCGCGCCCGACGGGCGCATCCTCGCCCAGAATCCGGCGGCGGTGCATGCCTACGGCGGCACCGGCGGCGCCGACGACGAGCCGGGGGCCTGGCAGCGCCGCTTCATCGACCGCGCGGAAGGCGACCGCGTCATCGCCCGGTGCCTGGCGGAGGGCCGGATCGAGGACAACCTCCAGGTTCTCACCGGCGACGGCATCCGGTGGCACCGGCTCGACGCCTGTCGCGGCCGCGACCCGGTCACCGGCGACGCCTGCGTGGTCGTCACCGAGAGCGACATCAGCGACCGCATCGAGGCGCGCCGCGCCCTGGAGCTGATGCGGGACGAGCTGGAGCAGGAGGTCCGCCGCCGCACCCGCGAGCTGGAGCAGGCGAAGCAGGAGGCGGAGGCCGCCAGCATGGCGAAGTCCGGCTTCCTCGCCAACGTCAGCCACGAATTGCGGACGCCGCTCAACGCCATCATGGGCTTCGCCGAGCTGCTGCAGGAACCGAAGATCATCGCGGCCAACCCGGGACGGCTGCGCGAATACTCGGAGTCAATCCTGCTCTCGGCCCGCCTGCTGCTGAACCTGATCGACGACATCCTCGACCTGTCGCGCATCGAGGCCAAGCGCGTGGAGCTGCAGATCGAGCCGGTTGCCCTGGCGGAGGTGATGGCGGAATGCGAGACCATCGCGGCCCCGCTGGCGCTCAACGGGGCGATCACGCTGGACATTTCGCGGCCGTCGCCGGACCTGCGGGTGATGTGCGACCAGCGCGCGCTGACCCAGGTGATCCTCAATCTCGCCTCCAACAGCCTGAAGTTCACGCCGGAAGGGGGCACCGTGCGGATCACGACGCGGCCCGCCGACGGAACGGTGCAGGTGGTGGTCGAGGACACCGGGGTTGGGATCGCGGCGGCGGACCTGCCACACGTGATCGAGCCCTTCGCCCAGGCGGCCAACCCGCTGGTGCGCCGGGCCAAGGGGCACGGGCTCGGGCTGCCGATCGCCAAGCAGCTTGTCGAGCTGATGGGCGGGCGGTTCGAGATCGCGAGCGCCCTCGGCAGGGGCACCACGGTGACGCTGACGCTTCCGGCCCCGGACGACCGCTGACCGTCCGGGGCCGGCTTGCCGCCCGTTCCGGCGAATGCTAGCGCTTAGCCAGCGAAACACCGGAAGCGCATCAGCATGCAGGACCTGATCAACTGGTTGGACGAACACAGGATCACGGAGGTCGAATGCCTGGTGCCCGACATCTCGGGCATCGCCCGGGGCAAGATCCTGCCCGCCAGCAAGTTCCGCGCGAGTCTGGCGGAGCGGGGGCTGCGTCTGCCGGAATCGATCTTTGTCCAGACCGTCACCGGAGAATTCGCCGATGACTCGGTGACGAAGGACACCAATTCGGACGTCTTCCTCGTCCCCGATCCCACCTCCATCCGGGTGGTGCCGTGGTATGAGGAGCCGACGGCGCAGGTGATCTGCGACGCCTATTATGCCAACGGCCAGGTCGTGGACCTCGCCTCGCGCTACATCCTGCGCCGCGTTCTGGAACTCTACGGGCAGCGCGGCTGGGTGCCGGTGGTGGCGCCGGAAATCGAGTTCTTCCTGGTGCAGGTCAACACCGACCCCGACTATCCGCTGGTGCCGCCGATCGGCCGCTCCGGCCGGCAGGAGACCGGCCGTCAGGCCTACGGCATCGAGGCGGCGAACGAGTTCGATCCGATCGTCGAGGATCTCTACGACTACTGCGAGGCGCAGGGGCTCGAGGTTGATACCATCAACCACGAGGCCGGCGCCGCCCAGATGGAGATCAACTTCCAGCACGGCAACGCGCTGGACCTGGCCGACCAGGTGTTCCTGTTCAAGCGGACGCTGCGCCAGGCGGCGATGAAGCACGGCATCTACGCCACCTTCATGGCCAAGCCGATGCAGAACGAGCCCGGCAGTGCGATGCACATCCACCAGTCGGTGGTGGATGCTGTGACCGGCAAGAACCTGTTCTCGACCGCCAATGGCGCCGACTCCGCGCTGTTCCGCGCCCACATCGCCGGGCTGCAGAAGTTCATCCCCGCAGTGATGCCGATGCTGGCGCCCAACCCCAATTCCTACCGCCGGCTCCGCAGGCACTCGGATGCACCGATCAACACCCACTGGGGCCGCGACAACCGCACCGTCGGGCTGCGGGTGCCGGTTTCGGAGCCGGAGGCGCGGAGGGTGGAGAACCGGGTCGCCGGCGCGGACGTGAATCCCTATCTCGCCATCGCGGCCTCGCTCGCCTGCGGCTATCTCGGCATGGTCGGCAAGATGAAGCCGAAGCCGGAGGTAACCGGCAGTGCCTACCGGCTCGCCTTCACGCTGCCGCAGCACCTGCCGGAAGCGCTGGCCAAGCTGTCGGCCTCGAAGCCGATCCGCGAGCTGTTCGGCGCCCGCTTCATCGACGTCCTCATCGACGTCAAGACCGCCGAGGTGGAAGCCTACCAGCAGGTGGTCAGCCCGTGGGAGCGCGAGCACCTGCTGCTCAACGTCTAGTCAGACGCCGGGCAGGGCCCCGGAACCTTAGGTCTCCGCAGCCGTTTAGGTTGCGCGTTGCAACGCTGACGGAGACCGTCCCAATGAACGCGATCATCTACCTCGTCGGCCTGGTGGTCATCGTGCTGGCCGTCCTGACGCTGCTGGGCCTGCGCTGACGCCCCCCGAGCATCCCGTGTCCGGCGTCGCGCCCTGACCAGAAGAAGGATCAACGGCAATGGCTGAGACTACCTCCAGGCCGGTGGTGGCGGCAGTGCCCGCCACGACCGGCGCTTCCGATCGTTCCTACGTTGACTGGCCGGCCATTTTCGCCGGCGCCGTGTTCGCCGCGGCGATCGGCTTCCTGCTGATGACCTTCGGCTCCGCCATCGGGCTGTCGCTGACCGACATGCTCGACGGCGAGCGGTCGGCGCTGTGGGTTGCGATCGCCATCGGGCTCTGGGTGCTGTGGGTTTCCGTGTCGAGCTTCATGGCCGGCGCCTACGTGACCGGGCGCCTGCGCCGCCGGCTCTACGATGCCACCGCCCACGAATCGGACGTGCGCGACGGCATGCACGGGCTGGTGATGTGGGGCGTCGCCACGCTGATCAGTGCGCTGATGGCGTTCGGGTCGATCGCCGGTATCGCCGGGGCCGGCGCGGCGGCGGTGACGGCGGCCGGGTCTGCAGTGGCGGACGCGGCCGAGGACGTGACCGGCGGCATGGTGGACCGCCTGTTCCGCACTGACGGCGCGGCAACCAATGTGTCGTCCGGCGTGCGTGACGAGGTCGGCCGCCTGATCGCCGCGTCCGCTGACGGGATCTCGGAAGAGGACCGCGGCTATCTCGCCGGTCTCGTTGCCGATCGCACGGGACTGCCGGAAGACGAGGCCAACGCGCGGGTGATGGCACTCTCGGACGAGATCGCGCAGGCGACCCAGGCAGCGGAGGAGGCGGCCGATACGGCGCGCCGGGTCGGGATCGTCTCCGCGTTCCTGATCGCGGTCTCGCTGCTCGTCGGCGCCGCTGGTGCTTGGTGGGCGGCCGGCATCGGCGGGCGGCACCGCGACGAGGGCGTCGATCTCAGCCGCCTCTGGTTCACCCACCGCGTCCGATAGGCCGCGTTGCCAAGCAGGAAGGAGGTTTCCATGGCTTATCTGTTCCTGTGGCTGCTGGGTGTGCCGCTGTCGGTGATCATCATCCTGGCGCTCATCCTGTAGCCTCGTTCGGTCCGCGACGTGCGACGGGTCCCGCTCCCGCGGGACCCGTTTCGTTTCGCCGCCCCGCGGCGCCGCTCTTTCCTGCCGCCTGCCGTCTCCCTATGCTGGCCGTCTCCGCGGCAACAAGGAGGCTGGGCCCATCGTGCCGACCGATCACAGCCAATGGCGCGCGCTGGACGCGGCGCACCATCTGCATCCGTTCACCCACTTCGCCGGTCTCGCCCAGGAGGGCAGCCGGGTCATCATCCGCGGCGAAGGGGTGTGGCTCTGGGATTCCGAAGGCAAGCGCTACCTGGACGCGATGTCCGGCCTGTGGTGCGTCAACGTCGGCTACGGCCGCCGCGAGCTGGCCGAGGTGGCGCGGGCGCAGATGGAGGAGCTCGCCTACTACAACACCTTCTTCAAGACCACGACCCCGGCCGCCGTCGAGCTGTCGCACCAGCTCGCCGGGCTTACCCCGCCCGGGCTCGACCGGTTCTTCTTCGCCAACTCGGGGTCGGAGGCCAACGACACCGTCGTCCGGATGGTGCGCCACTACTGGAACCTGAAGGGGGAACACAACCGCAAGGCGTTCATCGGCCGCCGCTGGGGATACCACGGCTCGACGATGGCGAGCGCGAGCCTCGGCGGGATGGCGGCGATGCATGCGGTTGCCGACCTGCCGCTGACCGGCTTCGTCCACATCGACCCGCCGTACTGGTACGAATATGGCGGTGACCTGAGCCCGGCGGAGTTCGGCCGGGTGGCGGCCGGCTGGCTCGAGCGCAAGATCGAGGAGATCGGTCCCGAGAACGTCGCCGCCTTCATCGGCGAGCCGATCCAGGGCGCCGGCGGCGTGCTGATCCCGCCGGAGACCTACTGGCCGGAGATCCAGCGGATCTGCCGCCAGCACGGCATCCTGCTGATTGCCGACGAGGTGATCTGCGGCTTCGGCCGCACCGGCAACTGGTTCGGCTGCGACACCTTCGGCATCGAGCCGGACCTGATGACCCTGGCGAAGGGCATGTCGTCGGGGTACCTGCCGATCTCCGCGGTAGCCGTCGGCCCGCGGGTCAGCGAGGTCCTGTTCGCCGACCCCGACGAATTCACCCACGGCTTCACCTATTCCGGCCATCCGGTCGCCTGCGCCGTCGCCAACGCGAACCTGAAGCTGATCCGGGAGGAGCGGCTGATCGACCGCGTGCGCGACGACATCGGGTCCTATCTGCGCCGGCGGATGGCGGAGTTCGAGAGTCATCCGCTGGTGGGCGAGGTGCGCGCGGTCGGCCTCATCGGCGCGGTCGAGCTGGTGGCGGACAAGGCAACGCGCCGCTTCTTCGCCGACCGCGGCCGGGCCGGCATCATCTGCCGCGACCACTGCGTGGCGTCCGGCCTGATCATGCGCGCGACCCGGGATTCGATGCTGTTCGCGCCTCCCTTCACCATCACCCGGGAGGAGGTCGATCACATGGTCGAGCTGTTCGGCCAGGCGCTCGACAAGACGGCGGCGGAGATCCAGCCGGCCTAGCTGCCGGCGCTGCCGACGCTCGTGGGCCGGAGGCGGTGACGTGGCCGGCTCCCGCGTGACGAACCCAGCCGTCCTCTGTATCGTGGGTCGCGCAGACGTCCGCGGCCGCACGGCCAGCGCAGGAACGCTGCCCGTTGCGAGCTGATTGCGTCATGCTGGAAGCGATCGACATCAGCAAGAGCTTCGACGGCAACCCGGCGCTGCGCGGTGTTTCCTTTACCGCAGCGCCGGGACGCGTGCTGGCGCTCTGCGGCGAGAACGGCGCCGGCAAGTCCACCCTGATGAAGGTGCTTTCCGGCGCGATCCGACCGGACTCCGGCTACATCCGCCTCGACGGCCGGCCGGTTCACCTGGGCGATCCGCACGAGGCGATCCAGCTCGGCATCCGCACCGTCCATCAGGAGCTGAGCCTCCTGCCGCACATCAGCGTCGCCGAGAACATGTTCCTCGGCCGGATGCCGCATCGCCCGGGTGCACCGTGGCTGATCGACTGGCCTGCGGCGAACGCTGCGGCGTCGGCGGCGCTCGCGGACCTGGGCTTCCCCGGCATCGACGTCCGCACCCGGGTCTCGGACCTCAGCGTGTCGCTGCAGCAGATGGTGGAGATCGCGAAGGCGCTCGCCAGTCCGCCGAAGGTGCTGATCCTCGATGAGCCCACGGCCGTGCTGTCGGCGAGCGAGACCGGGGCGCTGTTCCGCAAGGTGCGGGAGCTGAAGGCGGCCGGCACCGCCATCATCTACATCTCGCACCGGCTGGAGGAGATCTTCGAGATCTCGGACGACGTGCTGGTGCTGAAGGACGGTGCCGGCGTGCTCACGGCGGAGACGCGGTCCATCGACAGCGACCGGCTGATCCGCGCCATGGTCGGCCGCTCGCTGTCGGCGATCTATCCGCCGCGGCCGGCGGAGGTCGGACCGCCCGTGCTGGAATGCCGCGGACTGGCGCTGCCGGGGCGTTTCACCGACGTCTCCTTCACCGTCGGCGCCGGCGAGATCGTCGGCATGTTCGGCCTGGTCGGCAGCGGCCGGACGGAGGTGGCGCGCGCCCTGTTCGGCGCCGCCCCCGCAGCGCGCGGCGAGATCCGCGTCGACGGCAGGCCGGTGCGGATCACGCGTCCCGCCGACGCCATCGCCAGCGGGATCGTGCTCGTGACC
>CALKHQ010000156.1 GCA_937988735.1 uncultured Alphaproteobacteria bacterium | reverse complement strand
GGCTGAGGGGGAGGCGGGCGGCCAGCGCGTCCGGGCAGCGGGCGCGACCGGCGCCGGCAAGACCGACGCCGATGCCCCGTGCGGCCGCGGCGTCGGCAAGCTGGATCGCCGCCTCCGGGTCGCGGGCGACCGCCCCGTCGTCGAGGTCGATGGCCAGAGCCACGGAGGGGTGGCGGCGGGCCAGCGCCTGCATGAGCGCCTGCAGCGTCTCCAGCGGCGGGAGGGCCTCGAGGGTGAGCACCAGCTCCGACCAGCCTTCGTCGCCGGTTCGCGAAGCGAGCGCGGCGAGCAGGGCGCCCGGCTCGGGCAGCGTGCCGGCGGCGCTGACCAGCGCGAGCGGCCGGTGTTCGCCCAGCGGCACCTCGACTGCGAACCGGATGTCGGTTGCAGCCGCCGGCGGCGGCGTCAGCCGCGACCGGGCCAGGGTGACCAGGTCCGACGGATGGGAGGCGCCGTCGCCGAGGACGACGGCGAAGGAGGCGCGGGTGCCGAGGGACACGTCTGGCATGCACTGGTCCAGCGACCCGCGCAGGTTCTCGATCACGGCTTCGACCGCGAGCTGGGCGGTGGCATCGTCGCCGCGCACCGGCTCGACCAGCACGGCCCAGATGCCGGCGTCGAGATGGGCAACCGTGTCGGCGGGGCGGACCGCCTCCTCCAGTCCGCGCGCGATCGCCTTCAGCCCCGTGATGCTGCCGGCCGGCCCCGAGATGCCGGTTGCGACCAGGATGAGGGCGAAGCGGTGGGTCACGGTGCGCTGGCTGCGCTCCACCGCCTGCTGCACGCGGTCGAGCAGCAGCGCCGGCTGCGGCAGGCGGGTGACCGGGTGATAGAGGCTGGTGCCGCCGCCGGTGGCCTCGGCCGCCGGCGCAGGCGCCGTCATCCACCGGGCCCGGAGCAGCCAGCCGTCGTCGTCGAGGGCGTGCGCGTCGAGCACCACCGCCCGCCCGTCGTGACGACGGCCGGTCCACTGCCAGCCGCTGCCGTCCGCGGCCGGCGGCCAGATCAGCGGCGACTCGGCACGCAGGGCCCGGGTGGCGTCGCGCAGCCGCATCACCTGCGGCCGCGGCGCGTCGAGGAGCGCGAACAGGGGGCCGGCGACGTCGTCGATCCGACCGGCGGCATCGACCCGCGCCCAGCCTTCGCCCAGGCAGTCGATCGCCTCCAGGAGCCAGTGCGGTGCCTGCCCGGCCCCCGGCGCGACATCGCCGACCAACCGGCGGCCGGCGTCGTGGATGGGTTCGGCCTTGACCAATTCGGAAGCTGTCCTGCAGTTGCGAGGGACGGCGCCGCCGGTCCCCACCGGGCCCTTCGGCGCCGCACGCGCAGTCCCATCGACTGCGCCCGCTCAGCTTTCCAAGAATTAGTCACGAACCTCTTTACGGCCAATTCCAATCGCCGGGCGCAAACCGGCGATTATTTCGAATTCTCCGAAAATACTTGTACGCGTCTCTGCGGCCTCTCACGCCCGGCGGATGGCATCCACAATGGCGTCGGCGACCGTCGTGGTATCCGCGGTGCCGCCCAGGTCCGGCGTTCGCGGGCCGCCCTCGCCGAGCACCCTTTCGATCGCCCGCACGATCAGGCTCTCCGCCTCGGGATGGCCGAGGTGGCCGAGCATCATCGCGCCCGACCAGATCTGGCCGATCGGATTGGCGATGCCCCTGCCGGCGATGTCCGGTGCCGAGCCGTGGACCGGCTCGAACATCGACGGATGCTTCCGCTCCGGGTTGAGGTTGGCCGACGGCGCGATGGCGATGGTGCCGGTCACGCCCGGCCCCAGGTCGGAGAGGATGTCGCCGAACAGGTTCGACGCCACCACCACGTCGAACCAGTCCGGGTGCATGACGAAATGCGCCGTCAGGATGTCGATGTGGTACTGGCTGGTCTTCACCTCCGGGAACCGGGCCCTCGCCGCCGCGAACCGCTCGTCCCAGTAGGGCATGGTGTGAATGATGCCGTTGGACTTGGTCGCCGAGGTGACGTGCCGGCGCGGGCGGCTCTCGGCCAGGCGGAAGGCGTAGTCCATGATGCGGTCCACGCCGCGGCGGGTGAACACCGTCTCCTGCACCGCCATCTCCGCATCGGTGCCGCCGTAGAGCCGGCCGCCGATCTCGGAATACTCGCCCTCGCAGTTCTCGCGCACGATCATCATGTCGATGTCGCCGGGCTTGCGGTCGCGGACGGGCGGCGTCACCCCCGGCAGCAGGCGCACCGGCCGCAGGTTGACGTACTGGTCGAACCGCCGGCGGATCGGGATCAGCAGGCCCCACAGCGAGACGTGGTCCGGCACGCCGGGGAAGCCGACCGCGCCGAGGAAGATCGCGTCGAAGTCGGCGAGCCGGTCGAGCCCGTCCTCCGGCATCATCCGGCCGGTGGTCTTGTAGGTCTCGCAGCTCCAGTCGAACGGCGTCCAGTTCACGGACGCGCCGACGGCGGCGCAGGCCGCCTCCACCGCCCGCTGCCCCGGCGGCATCACTTCCTTGCCGATGCCGTCTCCGGCGATCACCGCGATGCGATGCGACGTCATGTGAGCTCCGTTGGTGATTGCGGTCGCAACCCGACAGGCCTGCCCGGGATCGGCCGCCGTGACAGATGCCGGCAGCACATACAGGAGGGTGCCGGGGCGATCAACCGACCGGTGCGCGCCCGCGAAGCTGCGCCCGCGATACATCTCCGCCGTTGCGAACCTTCGCACAAGAGAAAAGTGGTAATAGTCACAGGAATATCGGGAAAAGAGGTGTCGACTGTACTGATCCCTATCTAGTACTGTAAATCTCTGACGCTGAACGCTTCGCGATTTATCCAAAGACAAGGAATTTCATATTAGAACCACAAGACCGATCTCAGTTCAACGTTCGCACCACCGCATTCAGCGCCAGATGTTGACACGAGGCGGGAGTCCCGGTCATGAGGAATACTACAGATGGTGCATGTAAAGTTTCGTTCCTCCTGACCCTTCTCCTGGTCTCGTCATGTTCGGACAGCCAGAACGCGCTGGCTTATCTGGACGGTCTCAGCCCGACCTTCGACGTGGAAACCGCACGGGCGTCGACGAACGCCCAGAGCGAAATGGTGGAAATTCTCCGGACGCGCGCGGGACTGACGGCGGCTCCCGGTCCCCGCGACCCGAACTGGAAGCTCATCACCCATGCCGGGATCGAGTACGTCGACGAACAGTGCGAGATCTTTGTCGACGCGCTGTTCCGGTTCGACCGGCTGAAAGGGGCGGCGACCACCCAGCTCTCGCTGACGGCGGCGGCGGCCGAGATCGGGCTCGCCATCGCCGAGGCTGCGACGGAGGTCTTCGGCTTCACCGCGCTTGCCTTCGGCTATGGCATCTCCACCATCGACAACCTCGGCGGCAGCCTGCTCTACGAACTCGATCCGACCGGCGTCCGCACGGTGATCGAGCGGTCGCAGGAGGCCTATGTCACCGCCATTGTGCCCGAGCAGGTCGTGATCGACACCCGGCCGGCCGCCTTCGGCGTGCTGCGCGGCTATCTCGCGATCTGTCTCCCTGCCTACATCGAGCAGCAGGTCAACGCCGCCGTCGGCGACACCGACTTCGCGGGGGCGTTCAAGGATGGCACGGTCATCCTCAACCGCGAAAGCCGGGCGCCCGCGGCAAGTGCCGGTGGCAGCTCGGGCGGCGGTACCGGTCGGCAGGTTCCGGAGCCGATCCAGACGGCCACACCCCCGCCGCCAGTCGGGTGCGGCGGTGCCCTGACCGCGCAGGAGCGCGCCATGGACCGGGCGACCTGCCAGGACATCCAGCGCGCCCTCTGCACACGGGCCGATGGGGACTTCGGGCCTTCCACCCGGGCTGCGCTGCGCGCGGCCCAGGAGGCGCTGGGTCAGCCCGCGGACGGCACGATCGACGACAGCGATGTGGGGTGGTTTTCCGCTGTTGTCCCGCTCGGCGACTGCTTTGCCGACGGCTATCTGTCCACCTTCGAGCGCGTGAAGTTCGACCCCGCCTTCCAGCGGCGGGGCGTCTCCAACCTGCAAGGGCTGGCTGCGAACATCGAAGACTACTGGCAGGCACAGACCGGGGGCCCGCCGCCAGGCATGCCCGCCACGGTGGCTACGCTGTCGGATCTGCGCCCCGTGATCGAGGCCACCAGGGCGAAGATCAACGAGGTCGCGGGCAGCGAAGTCCTTCCGGTCAATGGCGAGGTAACCGACCAGTTCTGGGATGCTCTGCTCTAGCAATCGCGAACTGACCGATAGCGAGGGCCATCATGTTCCAGGTCATCAGGGCGACAAGGCTGTTCAGGCAGCCGCGCATGGACGCCGAGAAGGGCACGCTCCGGATCGAGCCCGGATTCACCGTCGAGAAGGTCGGGCAGCCGCCCGACGCGCCGGACTGGTGGGAGGTGCGTGCGACCCTCGGCACCGAGAAATCGGAACAGGGCTTCCTTCCCCAGGACAGGATCGCCGTGCGCCCGGAGCTGTCGCCGCCGACCGACGAAGCCATCAACCTCAAGGCGTTCATGACACAGCTCACCATCCAGTCGCGGGTGCAGCAGGTGAACCGCGACCTGCTGGCAGCGATCGCCGTGGCCGAGTCCGGGATGCGCAACAGGCCGTCCGGGGTCCCCGGCGACACGGCGTTCGGGCCGTTCCAGTTCAGCGAGAAGGCCTGGGCCCGGATGGTCGAGGAGGTCGGCCGAGATTTCGGCATCACCGCTGACGACCGGTTCAACCCGGTATCACAGGCGGTGTTCGCGGCCATCGCCACCGCGACCGCGCTCGAGGCGCTCGAGGCGAAGCTGAAGATCGAGGGCCCCGAAGGAAGCCGCCTGCCCCATCCGGCGGAGCTCTACTTCGCGCATGTGGTGGGCCTGCCGGCGGCGCTGGAGATCCTGCCCGGCGATCATGGGATCGCGCTGGCCGAGGCGCTCGCCACGGCGGGTGAGGACGCCGCGGAAATCCTCAGAACGAAGGCTGCGCTGGGCGGCGACGGGAATGCGACGGTGGGGACCATGCTCGCGGCGCTGGAGGAGCGCCTGGTCACGGCGCTGGGGACGGTGGCAGAGCTGACGGCGGACCTGCCCGGGCACCTGCGCTTCGTGCCGAAGTCGACGGGCGAACCGCCGTGGCTGACCAAGGCTCGCGAGTTCGATGGCGTGAAGGAAATCGAAGGCGAGGGGGCTGGCCACAGCAACCCGCAGATCGAGCAGTTCCATGCCTCGACATCGAGGGGACCGGCGCCGGACGACGTGCACTGGTGCGCATCCTTCGTGAACTTCTGCATGAAGAACAGCGGCAACGACAAGGTGGCGCGATCGGCCCTGAATTCGGCCAGGGCGGCAGACTGGCGGGGGTGGGGCGAGCTGTCGCTGACCGAACCGGTTCACGGCGCAGTGGTGGTCCTGCGCCCGCAGGCGCCCGGGAGCAGCGGCCACGTCGCCTTCTTCGTTCGGGAAGAAGGCGACAACCTCATCCTGTTCGGCGGCAACCAGAAAGACATGGTCTGCGAACAGGCCTATCACCGCGGGGAGGTCGTCGACATCCGCTGGCTGGACTGGTCCCCGGCGGACGGGGCTGGCGGCGCGATGGTCGCCCCGCGGGACTTCGCCCTTTCGGCGCGGGCCGCGGCCTATATGGCGGGCAAGGAGAGTTTCGTCCCCTTCCGCTATCAGGACGTCTCCGATCATGCGACCATCGGCTACGGCCACCACCTGGGGCTGTCGGCGGCGGAGATCGACGGCGCGTTTCCGGACGGGCTCACCGAGGAGGAAGCCTGGGACCTGATGCTCCGTGACGCCGCCGCGTTTGCGGGCGTCGTCCGCGGCGCAATCAGGGTGGAGCTGCCGCAGCACCGGGTCGATGCGCTGATCCAGGTCGCCTTTGCCGTGGGGAACGTGAATGCGGAGAAGGCGGCGGTGAACGCCGGCGATCACGCGAGGGCGGCGCAGATCATCCGGTCGCACGTGACGACCGGAGGCCAGCACCACACAGGGCTCGCGTCGCGCTTTGCCGACATCGCCAACCTGTATCTCACGGGCACCTATCCTCCGCCGGCGCACTCGCGTGCGGAGCTGAAGGCGATGGGCATTGCCAGGACCAGAGAGCTGTATCCCGACCGCCTCAACCACCGGGGCAACGACTTCAATCGACCGACGGCCGAGACCCAGAAGCGCCAGGCCAGGTCTGCCCTGCAGCGAATGGGCGAGGTTCTGCCCCTGGGCTGACACCGCACCCGGCCGTGCCACAGCCTGCCGGCGAGGGCCCGACCCGCGATTTAATCGAATGTTATCCAGCCTGCCGCACCCTTCCCGCTGCTGCTGTCGTCTGCGCGAGGGAAGAAGATGCGACTGGCTCTGACCCATCTCCCCATGAAGCAGAAGGTCTGGCTGGCAACCTGCGCGCCGCTGGTGCTGCTCGCGCTGCTCGGTGCGGTGAGCGTCCTCAGCCTCAAGACGGTCACGGAGACCAGCGATCATGTCGCCCGTGCCTATGAGGTGATGGGCGAGGCCGAGGCCGTCATGGCTTCGGCGGTGAACATGGAAACCGGCATGCGCGGTTTCCTGCTCGCCGGCCGGGAGAGCTTCCTCGATCCCTATCACAGCGGCGGCGAAGCGGCATTTGCCGCGATCGACGCGCTGCGCGCCAGCGTTGCCGATCGGCCGGAGCAGGTGGCGCGACTGGAGGAGGTGGAACAGCTGCTGCGCGAGTGGCAGGAGAAGGTGGTGGCGCCGCAGATCGCGCTGCGGCGCGAGATCGGCGACGCCGCAACGATGAACGACATGGCGGCCTTCGTCCGTGAGACCAGCGCCGCCGGCCATTTCCACCGCTTCCGCGAGCTGCTGCAGACCTTCGACCGGTCGATGCGCGCCGAGCTCGACCGGCGCAACGCGGAGTTCGGCGAGGCCGTCACTGCCGTCGAGGGCAGCATGGCGCAGATCGACGACACCATCGACTGGGTGAACCACACCCACGAGATCATCGCCCGCGCCAATGCGGTGCTGGCGGCGGCGATCGACATGGAGGCCGGCCTCAACGGCTATCTGCTCACCGGCAACGAGCAGTTCCTCGAGCCCTATCACGCTGGCCACGAGCGCTACACGGCCGAGATGGCGGCGCTGACCGAGATGACGGCAGAAAGCCCGATGCAGACGGGCCGCCTCGAATCCGTGGCCGGCACGATGCAGCGCTGGATCGACTCCGTCGCTGCGCGGCAGATCCAGCTCCGCCAGGAGGTGAATGCCGGCGCCCAGACACTGGAGCGCATCCAGACCGTGGTCGGCCGGCGCGAGGGCAAGATCTATTTCGATTCCATCCGCAGCAACCTCGCCGAGTTCGTCGCCGAGGAGACGCGCCTGCTCGACGAGCGGCTGGCTGCCGCCGATGCGGCCCGCCAGGCCTTCGCCGCCGGCCTCGCCTTGATGCTGCAGAGCCAGCAGGGGGTTGCCGACGCCCAGGCGCTGATTGCGCAGGCCAACGAGATCATGGCCGCGGCTGTCGACATGGAGAGCGGCGTTCACGGCTTCCTGCTCGCCGGTCAGGACGCTTTCCTCATGCCCTACGAGACCGGGCGCGCGCGTTTTGCGCGCCAGGTGGAGGCACTGAGCGAGGCAGTCGCCGGCAATCCGGAGCAGCTCGCGCTGCTGGAGGCGGCGGCCGAGGTGATCGCCGCATGGCAGCAGGAGGTGACCGAGCCGATGATCGCGCTGCGGCGCGAGATCGGCGACGCCGCGACCATGGACGACATGGCCGATCTGGTCGCGAGCGGCGAGGGCGAGGTCTACTTCGGCCGCTTCCGCGAGATCATGGCGGAGTTCAACGCCGCCGAGGCTGCGGAGATGGAGGCGCGCAAGGCCGGCAGCGCCGGGACGGTCGAGACGACCTATCTGGTCGTCGGCGGCTGCGTCGCCGGCGGCATCCTCCTCGGCTTTCTCTTGTCGTGGCTGGTCGGCCGCGGCATCGCCAACCCGGTGGTGCGGATGACGGCCGCGATGCGCCGGCTCGCCGCCGGCGACACCGCCAGCGCCATCCCCCACACCGACCGCCGCGACGAGATCGGCGAGATGGCGCGGGCGACCCAGGTGTTCCGCGACAACGCGCTGGAGACCGAGCGGCTGCGCGCCGAGCGCGTCGAGGAGGAGCGGCGGGCGAAGGAGGAACAGCGCGCCGCCATGGCCGCGCTCGCCGACGAGTTCGAGCGCAATGTCGGCGCCATCGTCGAGGCGGTCAGCGCGGCCGCTGCCGAGATGCAGGCGAATGCGGAGACCATGGCGCACCTCGCCGAGCAGACCGCCCGCCAGACCACCTCGGTCGCATCCTCCTCCGACCAGGCGACGGCGAATGCCGAGGCCGTGAGCGCGTCGGCCCGCGAGCTGGGCGGCTCGATCGCCGACATCAGCCGCCAGGTGGCGGAGCAGGCCCGGCTTGCCACCGAGGCGGCGGAGGCCGCCGCACGCAGCGACGCCGAGGTCAAGGCGCTGGCGCAGAAGGCGGAGGAGATCGGCAAGGTGATCGAGCTCATCACCACCATCGCGGAGCAGACCAACCTGCTCGCGCTGAACGCCACCATCGAGGCGGCGCGGGCCGGCGAGGCGGGCAAGGGCTTCGCGGTCGTCGCCTCGGAGGTGAAGAGCCTCGCCAACCAGACGGCGGGCGCCACCGAGCAGATCGCCGCCCAGATCCGGTCGGTGCAGCAGCAGACCGGCGGCACCGTCGAGGCGATCGAACTGATCAACCGCACCATCGGCGCAATGGCGGAGATCTCCGCCTCGGTGTCGGCGGCGATCGAGGAGCAGAACGTCGCCACCCAGGAGATCGTCCGCAATGTCGACGAGGCCTCCGCCGGCACGCGCGACGTTTCCGCCACCATCGCCGAAGTGTCGCGCGCGGCGCAGGAGACCGGGGCCGGCGCGGCGGAACTCAGGGCCGCGACCCAGGAGCTGTCGCGCCAGGCGAACCGGCTCTCGGTCCAGGTCCGCGACTTCATCGACGGCATCCGTCAGGCCGCCTAGGCGCAGGCGGAAGCCGTCTTTCCGGAGCCGCCGCGGCGACGCGGAGTGTCGCAGGCGGCGGCCCAATCCGGCGTTTACAGCCCCAGGGGGAGGTGCTAGGTTCCGGCCGCTTTTCGGAGCGGCCGACCTCCTTGGCCCGCTCAGGAGCGAGACTCTTCCTGCCACTCCTGCGCCTCAGGCGGACCACAGCGGCGATGAAGATTATTGCTGGCAACTCGAACCGTCCGCTGGCGGAAGCGGTGTCGGCGGCGCTCAACATCCCCATTACCCGCGCCAGCATCCGCCGGTTCTCCGACATGGAGATCTTCGTCGAAGTGCATGACAACATGCGCGGCGAGGACGTGTTCGTCATCCAGTCGACGTCGTATCCGGCGAACGACAACCTGATGGAGCTGCTGGTCGTGCTGGATGCGCTGAAGCGCTCCTCCGCCCGCAGGGTGACGGCGGTGATGCCGTATTACGGCTATGCGCGGCAGGACCGGAAGACGGGGCCGCGCACGCCGATCTCCGCCAAGCTGGTCGCCGACCTGATCTCCGTCGCCGGCGCCAACCGCGTGCTGACGCTGGAGCTGCACGCCGGCCAGATCCAGGGCTTCTTCAACGTGCCGGTGGACAACCTGTTTGCCGGCCCGCTGTTCGCCAAGGACATCGCCGAGCACTACGGCACCGAGGACGTGATGATCGTGTCGCCGGACGTTGGCGGCGTGGTGCGCGCCCGCGGGATCGCGCGCCGGCTTGACGTGGACCTGGCAATCATCGATAAGCGCCGCGAGCGCGCCGGCGTCTCGGAGGTGATGAACATCATCGGCGAGGTCGCGGGCCGCACATGCATTCTGGTCGACGACATCGTCGACACGGCCGGCACCCTGTGCAACGCCGCCACCGCGCTGATGGAGGCGGGGGCGAAGCGGGTGGCTGCCTATGTGTCGCACGGAGTCCTGTCGGGGGGTGCGGTCGCCCGTGTCGCGGCCTCTCCCCTGGAGCAGCTGGTGCTGACCGACAGCATCCAGGCGACCGAGGCGGTGCGCGTGGCGAGCAACATCCGTCAGCTCTCGGTGGCGCCGCTGATCGCGGAGGCGACGCGGCGGATCAGCGAGGAGCGGTCGGTGTCCAGCCTGTTCGACTAGGCGGGCGCGGCAGGCGGATCGGTTACGGAGCGGACGGCCCTGCGGGACGGGCCGCGCCGCGATATTGGCGTTGGAGGACGGTAGGATGGTCGAAGTCAGCACGTTGCCGGTCGCGCGCCGCGATCGGGCCGGCAAGGGCGGGGCCCGCGCGGTGCGGCGCGAAGGGCTGGTGCCCGGCATCGTCTACGGCGCCGGTACGGAGCCCACGCCGGTAGCGATGGAAGGGCGGGTGCTGATGCGCGAGCTGCGCCGGCCCGGCTTCTTCTCCCACGTCCGCGAGATCGAGCTTGACGGCGCGAAGCTGCGCGTCATCCCGCGCGACGTCCAGTTCCACCCGGTCACCGACGCCGCCATCCATTTCGATCTGATGCGGGTGTCGGAGCACGCGACCATCACCGTCGCCGTCCCCGTCCGCTTCCTCAACGAGGAGCAGTCGCCGGGGCTGAAGCACGGTGGCGTGCTCAACGTGGTGCGCCACGAGGTCGAGCTGATCTGCCCGGTGGACGACATCCCGGAGAGCGTGGACGTCGACCTCGCCGGCTTCGACGTGGGGGATTCCATCCATTTCAGCCAGGTGGTGAACGCCGCGAACCTGCGGCCGGCCATCACCGACCGCGACTTCACCGTCGCCACCATCGCCCCGCCGACCGTGCACGGCGCGGCGGTCGAGGGCGCCGGGGAGGAGGCGGGCGAGGAGTGATCCTCCCCGGCGCCGCCCCGCGCCGGGGCGGCGCTGCTGCCGGATAGGCCGCCATGCTGCTGTTCGTCGGACTGGGCAACCCGGGGGCGGAGTACGCCGGCCACCGGCACAATGTCGGGTTCATGACGGCCGACGCCATCGCCGGGCGCCACGGATTTTCGCCCTGGCGCAAGCGATTCCAGGGCCTCACCGCCGACGGCACCATCGGGGACGAGAAGATCGTCCTGCTGAAGCCGCAGACCTACATGAACAATTCCGGTCGCTCGGTCGGAGAGGCGATGCGCTTCTTCAAGCTCGCGCCGGACGCGGTCTGGGTCTTCTACGACGAGCTCGACCTCGCCCCCGGCAAGCTCAGGGTGAAGCAGGGCGGGGGCACCGGCGGGCACAACGGCATCCGAGACATCGTCGCCCACATCGGCCCCGACTTCTGGCGGGTCCGGATCGGCATCGGACATCCGGGCCACAAGGATGCGGTGCTGGCCCATGTGCTGAAGGACTTCTCCAAGGCGGACCGGGAGTGGCTCGTCCCGATGCTGGCGGCGCTGGCCGAGGCGGCGCCGCTGCTGGCGCGGCGCGATGCCAACGCCTTCATGAGCAAGGTCGACGTGCTGACGAAGCCGAAGAAGCCGCGCGCCGATGCTCCGGCGCCTGCCGATGGGCCGGCGCCCCGGCCCGCATCTTCGCCGTCCGGCGCGGATCCGGGCGCGGAGGAGCGGCCGCTCGGCGCGCTGGCCAGTGCCTTTGCCCGCGCCTTCCGGCGCAAGGACTGACCCACCACCGGCGGCTCCGGCCGCCGACCCTCTCTCCGGCGGCCCGGACCGCCCCAGCAACGGATCGCGATCATGGGTTTCAGGTGCGGAATCGTCGGTCTGCCCAATGTCGGCAAGTCGACGCTGTTCAACGCGCTGACCGCCACCCAGGCGGCGGAGGCGGCCAACTATCCATTCTGCACCATCGAGCCCAACGTCGGCCGCGTCGCCGTGCCCGACGAGCGGCTGGAGCGGATCGCGGCGCTGGCGAAGTCGGCCAAGGTGGTGCCGACCCAGATCGAGTTCGTCGACATCGCCGGGCTGGTGCGCGGGGCGAGCAAGGGCGAGGGCCTCGGCAACCAGTTCCTCGCCAACATCCGCGAGGTCGATGCGATCGCCCATGTCGTCCGCTGCTTCGAGGACGACAACGTCACCCACGTCGAGGGCCGGGTCGATCCGGTCGCCGACATCGAAACGGTGGAAACCGAGCTCATGCTCGCCGACCTGGAGAGCCTGGAGCGGCGGGTGACGGCGGCGGAGAAGCGGGCGAAGGGCGGCGACCGCGAGGCCAAGGCGGAGCTGCCGGTCATGCAGCAGGCGCTGGCCGCGCTGGAGAAGGGGGAGCCGGCGCGATCCATCCTCGGCGGGCTGGACCAGGAGCAGCGCGTGCTGTTCCGCCGGATGCAGCTCCTTACCGGCAAGCCGGTGCTCTACGTCTGCAACGTGGACGAGGCGTCGGCCGCCACCGGCAACGTCCACAGCGCCCGCGTCGCGGAGATGGCGGCGGCGAAGGGCGCGGAGGCGGTGGTGATCTCCGCCGCGATCGAGGCCGAGCTCGCCGGTCTCGAGGCGGAGGACAAGGCGCTGTTTCTGGCGGAGATGGGGCTGGAGGAACCCGGCCTCAACCGCTTCATCCGCGCCGGCTACCAGCTGCTCGGGCTCATCACCTTCTTCACCGCCGGTCCGAAGGAGGCGCGGGCGTGGACGGTGCCTGCCGGGGCGAAGGCGCCGGCCGCCGCGGGCACGATCCACGGCGACTTCGAGCGCGGCTTCATCTGCGCCGAGACGATCAGCTACGAGGACTACATCGCTGCCGGCGGCGAGGCCGCGGCCAAGGAAGCCGGCAAGATGCGCCAGGAGGGCAAGGAGTATCAGGTCCGCGACGGCGACGTGATGCTGTTCCGCTTCAACGTCTGAGGGCGAGGGCCGGGCGTCCGACCGTCCCCCGGAGCCGGCTGTCTAGCCGTTGGCCTGCGCCGGCGCGTCCTGCGGGTCGGGCGTGTCCTGGTTCACCGGCGTTTCGACCGGGGCGAGCTCGGCGAACAGGGCCTCCCAGTCGGCGGCGGCCGCGTCCCAGCTGCGCCGGCCTGCGGTCATCCGCGCCTGCGCGCTCATCCGGCGGAACTCGCTGTCGTTGTTCAGCAGCTTGAGCACCGCGGTGGCGAAGGCGCCCTCGTCGTCAGTGATCACGCCGGACTGGTTGTTGCGCACGCGCTCGACCGCGGCGCCGCTGGGGCGGATCACCGCCGGCAGGCCGATGGCCTGGCTCTCGGCGAGTGTCCCCGCCATCATGTCGAGCGGGTTGCCGGCATGCAGGTGGACGCGGGCCCTGCGCATCTCCGCGGCCATCTCCGCGTCCGGCAGCGGCGCCTTTACCTTGACGTTGCGGTATTTGGCGGCGGAGACCGCATAGTGGATCGTGCGGTAGTCCTCGGGCGGGGTCGCCCCCTTGGCAAAGGCATCAAGGGCTGCCGAGTAGATGTGCAGCTCCGCCTTCGGCGCGATCGGGTGGACGCCGTTCAGCCACATCTGCACCAGCCAGTCCAGCCCGTGGCGCGGGTCGCCGGTGACGATCGCCACCGGCGGGTCGGCGCTTTCCATCGCCTTCCGCTCGAGGTAGGGCGCGGCGATGCCGGGCACGATCACCCGCGCCGGCATCTGCAGCCCCTCGTCCCATGTCTGCTGATGGTAGCTGCCGTTCAGCACCGTGGTGGCGCCGAAGGCGAGGATGCGCGGGCGATGGGTATCGCTCTGCAGGGTGAAACCGGGGGCGGACGCCCACAGGATGCGCCGCGGCGTCACCGAAACGAAGTTCAGCAGCGACGGCCTGCGGCAGGCGATCAGGGCGTCGGCATGGGTCGGGCGCTCGCTGCCGATCGCCTTCCAGGCGACGGCGCCGACCGGCTGCGGGTTTTCGCAGCGGGTGAACACCTGCACCGTGTGATCGCGCTCGGCCAGCGCCACGGCCAGATGCGCAACCGCCTTCTCCATCGCCCCGATCGGCCCCGCGAGAGCGCGGGCGCCGTCATAGGGCTGGGAGTCGTCGACGATGATGATGTGCATGGCGCTTGGCTTATACGGGGCGGCCGGGGCCTTGCCAAGCCACCGCAGGCCAGCAAATAGGGAAGGGCTTGACGGAGCCGCAGAATGGACCGACCCGCGCTGCTGATCCTCGACTGGCGTGCCGCGCTGACGATCGACGGCGAGGACGCCGTGCCCTTCCTGCAGGGGCTGACCTCCAACGACGTCACCCGGGCGGCCCCGGACCGGGCGCTGTGGTCGGCCTTCCTCACGCCCCAGGGCAAGTTCCTCCACGAGTTCATGATCCTGCGCCTCGGGTCCGGGCTGCTGCTCGACTGCGAGCGCGAGCGCCGGGCGGATCTCGCGCGCCGGCTGAAGCTCTACCGGTTGCGGTCGAAGGTGATGATCGGCGAGGGCGACGAGACCATCGTCGCCGTCTATGGCGACGGCATTGCCGACGCCCTTGGCTTCGCGCTGGCGCCCGGCGAGGCGCGGGCGATCCCCGGCGGCATCCTCTACGGCGACCCCCGGCTGGCGGAGATGGGCCTGCGCGGGGCGGTCGGCGCGGAGGGGCTGGCCTGGCTGCGCGACCGCGGACTGGCCGAGGGCGATGCGACGTCGTGGGACCGGATGCGGATCGCGGCCGGCATTCCGGACGGCAGCCGCGACCTCGCGGTCGAAAAGGCGATCCTGCTGGAGAGCGGCTTCGACGAGCTGGGCGGGGTGGACTGGAACAAGGGCTGCTACCTGGGCCAGGAGCTCACCGCGCGCACCCGCTATCGCGGGCTGATCCGCAAGCGGCTGCTGCCGATGGTGGCCGAAGGCCCGCCGCCGGCGCCGGACACGGACGTGATGGCGGACGGCAAGCCGGTCGGCACCGTCCGCTCCGTCGCCGGCGATCGGGCGCTGGTGCTGGTCCGGCTCGAGGCGGTGGAAGGCGGGGAGCCGCTGGTGGCGGGCGCCGCGCGGCTGAGGCCGGAGATTCCCGGCTGGGTCAGGCTTCCGGCGCCGGCGGCGTCCTGACGGCTTCCGGGTTCCAGCCACCGGCGCGTGCGGCAAGCGCCCCGCCGACGGCGCGGATGGCGGCACCCTGCGGCACCACCGACAGCGCCGGCTTGCGCACCACTTCCGCAAGGCCGGTGGGTGCGAACACGTCCTTGCGCGCCTCGATCATGATGACGCCGCTGAACTGGGTGAACCAGCGGTGGCCGATCTTCTCCCAGGCGGCGGCCGACTGCAGCAGCACGCGCGAGCGGATGGGCGGCATGAACAGCGCCCGGTCCACCGCCGTCGGCGCGAACAGCGTCTCGGTCATCACCCGGCTGAGCTGGGTCACCGTGAACGGCCGGCCGTGGCCGAAGGGTGTCCGCTCCAGCCGGGCCCAGATACCGCGGCGGTTGGGCGTCACCACCAGCAGCCGGCCGCTGTCGGCGAGCACCCGCCATACCTCGCGCATCATCGGGCGGAGCTGTTCCGTGCATTCCAGCGCGTGCACCATCAGCAGCCGGTCGATGCTGCGGTCGGGGAGGGGGATGTGCGCCTCGTCGGCCAGCGCGACCAGGCCCGGCTCGTGCCGCGGCCAGCGGCGCACGCCCTGGCGCGACGGCATCAGCGCGATCACGCGCGCCGCCTCGCCCATGAACGGGCGCAGGAACGGCGTGGCATAGCCCAGACCTGCCACCGTCTGGCCGGTCACCTGCGGCCACAGGCTGCGCAGCCGCCGCCGGATCATGCGCCGCGCCACCTGCCCCAGCGGACTGTCGTAGAAGGCCATCAGCTGGGCGACGTCGTTCCACATCAGGCAGGTTCCGGAGGAATCGGGCGGCACGCAGGGACGCAGTCAACCATCCCTTAGGTGGGGAAATCCGGCGGCGATGTCGAGCCTTTCCAGCCGATCGCCGCGGCGTGGCGCAGCACGGCCTCGGCGGCGGCCGTGTAGCGGCCGTCGGCCTCGTGCAGCACCAGCCCCGGCAGCAGCCGCGCCGCCCCGGCGACACCCTTGCGCGCTCGCAGCAGGACCCGCCGCGCCTCCGTATCCGCCTTCGGCCACAGCGGCAGCACGGCGATCTCGCCGAGCCCGGCACCGCGCAGGGCCGCGATCGCGTCGTCCAGCCGGTCGGCGCGGTGGACGATCACC
>CALKHQ010000155.1 GCA_937988735.1 uncultured Alphaproteobacteria bacterium | reverse complement strand
CCCGGCCCGCGATCACCTTCACCCGCACGCCGGGCGCCGGCTCGACCATGGGGATCTGCTCGGGCGGGATGTCCTGGTAGCGGGGCGGGCACATCTTGTCCTTCGCCGGCAGGTTCACCCACAGCTGAAAGCCGGCCATCAGCCCGTCCTCCTGCTCCGGCATCTCGGAGTGGATGATGCCGCGGCCGGCGGTCATCCACTGCACGCTGCCGGGACCGAGCAGGCCGACGTTGCCCTGGTTGTCGCCGTGGCGCATCCGGCCGGCGAGCATGTAGGTTACCGTCTCGAACCCGCGGTGGGGGTGGTCCGGGAAGCCGGCGATATAGTCGGCGCCCCTGTCGGAACCGAACTCGTCGAGCAGCAGGAAGGGGTCGAGCTCCTCCAGCCCCGGACGGCCGATCACCCGGGTCAGCTTCACACCTGCGCCATCGCTGGCGGGGATGCCGCGCAGGCGGCGCTGGACGCGGCGGGTGCGGGACAGGGTGGCGGTCTCGGTCATGGGGCGCTCCATAGGCTGGTGTGCGTTATATGCCCACTGCCCCGGGAAAAGGGTAGTGGCATCAACGAGCGGCCGGGCTGTGCTGCGCCCCGGCATTGATCAAGGGATCGAAGGAATCGATCGCACCATTTCTGGATTGGAAACGCCCCGGAGTTTGACTGGAGTGCAGAGTGAAAGCCCGAGAAGCTACAAGAAGATGCTTGCTCGGAAGCCGATAGTCGCTGTTGGAGCGCTGCCGCCCTTCTGATCCAGTCAGCCCTGCGCGCTCGGCCGCTGACGCCGGAGCGGGCGCCCGGAGCCGATCCGGGCGCCGCAGTCGCTAGGGCACGATGCCCTGCAGCAGGGTGACGATCTGCGCGTTGCTGGCGTGGGTCGGAAGCCCGGTGCCCTTGAAGTTTACCTCGAACAGGTCGCCCTCGCGCTTGAGGTCGGTGCCGATCCACGACTTGGTGCGCAGGAAGTTCTTCTGGTAGTTCTGGTGCTTCTCCCGTTCCTTGGCGACATGGGTGCTGCCGTAGCGGGTGCAGTACTCGGTCAGGCCTTCCATGCGGAACGGCGCATCGCCGCCGGTGGAATAGTAGGTCGGGTACATGTCCGGGTGCTGCAGGTAGTGGATTGCCTCGTGATAGTAGGTGCCCCAGCTCTTGATCACTCCGTCCTGCAGATAGATCTTCCGGCTGGCGATATCGGCGACGTCGGTGGTGAAGGCCGGCACGGAGGAGGCGGGGATGTCGACGCCGCCGAAAATCGCGGCATTGGCCTTCTTGAACGTGCGGTTCCAGGTGATATCGAACATTGCCTTGTACTTGGTGGCGTTGCAGATCTCGTAGATGTCGCTGATCGGCTTCGCCTTCACCATGTCGAAGGTGGCCTTCGGAATGTAGGGCATGAACTGGGTAAGGATCTGCTTGAAGGCAGCCTCGGCATCGACGAGGGACAGCTTGAGGGGCATCGGGGCCACCTCCCGTCACGCTTGGTTGGCGGACGACAATGACAGCGTCATGCCGCGTCCATTCTAGCTGCGCACGGCGATTTCCCGACAAGCCTCCGGCGGGGCGCTCACGGCCATGTGTGGAGAGCGGGCGCCCCCTGCGGATTACTCCGCCAGCGTGCGGGCGAGGAAGTCGGCGATCAGCGCCGCGACCGTGGGCGCGTGCTCCTCGATCACGAAGTGGCCGCCCTCCAGCACGTGGAGCTCGGCCGCCGGCAGGTCGCGGCGATAGGCGTTGGCGCCGGCGAGGGTGAAGAACGGGTCATTGCGGCCCCAGACGATCAGCGTGGGCGGCTGGTGCGTGCGGAAGTACGCCTGCCACCGCGGGTACTGCGCCAGGTTGCTGCGGTAGTCGTACAGCAGTTCGAGCTGGATCTCCGCGTTGCCGGGGCGGTCGAGGATCGCCTGCGCGTGGGTCCATGAATCGGGGCTGATCCGGTTCGGATCCCGTGCGCCATGCAGGAACCGCGTGGTCTCCGGGGTCAGCAGGGTGCGCATGGCGGCCTCGGTCTCCGGATTGCGGTCGGCCCAGTAGGCGCGCGCCGGCGCGAAGCCGTCGGACAGCCCCTCCTCGTGCGCGACCGCGTTCTGCACCAGCAGCGCGAGCACGCGGTCGGGATGGCGGGCTGCCAGCCGGAAACCGACCGGGCCGCCGAAGTCCTGCACCAGCAGCACGTAGCGCCGGAGCCCGAGCGCCGCCGTCAGTTCCTCGATCACGTCCGTCAGGCGCTCGAAGCTGTACGGGAACGTCGTGTGCGGCGGGCTCTCGCTGTAGCCGTAGCCGGGATAGTCGGGGGCGATGACGCGGTAGTCGCGCGCGAGCAGCGGGATCAGGTCGCGGTACATGTGCGACGAGGTCGGGAAGCCGTGGAGCATCAGGATCGTCGGCGCGCCGTCCGGCCCGGCCTCCCGGTAGAAGATGTCCAGCCCTGCGACCCTGGCGGTCCGATAGCGGACTTGCGGTGGCGCGTCCGCGTGCAGGCCTTCGCGGGGCGTCACCGCGGTCGCCGACGCGGCAAGATCCCCGTGTGACCGATTCCGTGAACCATCCATAGCCATCTCCATCGCTGTCCGGTGGCCGCATGCACCGGTGAAACGCAGGTTAGATGGGTACTGAGGGTAACTTGTCAAATCCGGTTTCGATGGTTACATGATCGGCATGTCGGCCGAA
Organism: uncultured Alphaproteobacteria bacterium; assembly: GCA_937988735.1. GTDB lineage: Bacteria > Pseudomonadota > Alphaproteobacteria > CALKHQ01 > CALKHQ01 > CALKHQ01. The sequence goes on along the minus strand of CALKHQ010000155.1, from coordinate 3,543 downwards.
CGTCTGCCTCCCTTTCCTTTCCTGGCCAACGCGCGCTGGCTCGACTTCGTCAACACCGAGCCGGCGACCGGTGGCCGCAGCGTGGACCTGATTGCCGATTTCGCGGCCCTGGTGCGCTGGGGGCGGGAGGCCGGGCTGCTGACTTCGGCGGAGGCAGGCAAGGTTGCACGGTCCCCCGCCGCCGCGCAGGCGGCCGCGCTGGAGGCGGCGCGACGGCTGCGGACGGGGCTGCGGGATGCGGCGGCGGAACTGGCGGCCGCGCACCCGCCGCGGGCGACGGTGGTGGCGGAGGTGAACCGCCTGCTGGCGGCGCACCCGACGGTCGCGTCGCTGAAGCGGGACGCCGCCGGCGCCTGGACGCTGCGGACGGAACCGGCGGCGCTCTCACCCGGGACCCTGCCGGCCCGTATCGCCGCCGACTTTGCGCGTTGGCTCGCTGGCGGCGCTCCGGGCCTGCTGCGGCAGTGCGCGCGCCCGGACTGCGTGCTCTATTTCCTCGACACCAGCAAGAACCACAGCCGTCGCTGGTGCAGCATGGACACCTGCGGCAACCGGACCAAGGCGGCCGGCCGGCGAGCCCGGGCGCGGGCCTGACGCGGCTTCAGGCGGCGCACGCCCGGACGTGGAGCAGGGCCGAATGGTCGCTCCGTTCGTGGTGAACGTCCTCGACTGCAAAGCCGCCGCGGGCGAGGTTGTCCGCCAGCAACGCGCCGAGCCTGTCGATCGGCTGACCTTCGGGCGGCTGGTAGAAAAGATGCAGCGGAGCGCGCGGGAAGAGACAGCCGCGCAGCACGGCAAGCTCGCGCACCGGCCTCAGCCAGAACAGGTTGACGTTGATTGCGAAGGCGGCGTCGAAACGGAAGCGGACAAGGTCGGCATCGGCGAGAGCGGCACGCAGGAAGGTCGCGCGCCCGGCGGCGACATGGCGGGTGTTGCGTTCCGCGGCCGCGGCGATCGCGATGGCGGAGCGGTCGACGCCGACGAGCAGGCCGCCCGCCAGCCGTTCGCAGAGGAGGGCGGCCGCGATTCCGCGGCCGCATCCGACTTCCAGCACCCGGTCGTCGGGGCCGAGGGGGAGGCGGGCGACGGACCAGAGCCCCCGCTCCGGGACGGACGGTCCCGCCACGGCCGGGGGCTCCACGGTCTGCCGCTATTCGGCGGCCTTCGCCTCCGGAATGGCGGCCAGCGCCTGCTCGAGGTCGGCGATGATGTCGTCGATGTCCTCGAGGCCGACCGAGAGGCGGACCACGTCGGGCCCGGCGCCGGCGGCGATCAGCTGTTCCGGCTCGAGCTGGCGGTGGGTGGTCGAGGCCGGATGGATGATCAGCGACCTGGTGTCGCCGATGTTGGCGAGGTGCGAGAACAGCTCCACCGCTTCGACCATCGCGATGCCGGCCTCGTAGCCGCCCTTGAGACCGAAGGTCATCACCGCGCCGCAACCACCCGACAGGTAACGCTCCGCAAGCTTCCGGTACGGGCTGGACTCCAGGCCGGCGTAGGAGACCCAGGCCACCTTCGGGTGCGCCTCCAGGAAGCGCGCGACCGCGAGCGCGTTCTCGGAATGCCGCTGCATCCGGAGGCTCAGCGTCTCCAGCCCGAGCATCGTGAGCCAGGCGTTGAACGGCGACTGCGACGGCCCGAGGTCGCGCAGCCCGACCGCATGGCCGTAGATGGTGTAGGCGAGGTCGCCGAAGGTCTCGTAGAAGGTGAGGCCGTGATACTCCGGCGCGGGGGTCGTCAGGCTGGGGAACTTGTCGTTCTGCGCCCAGTCGAACCGGCCGCTGTCGATCACGACGCCGCCCACCGAGGTGCCGTTGCCGGACATGAACTTGGTGGTGGAGTGGACGACAATGTCGGCGCCGTGCTCCAGCGGCCGGCAGAGCGCCGGGGTCGCCAGCGTGTTGTCCACGATCAGCGGCACGCCGGCCTCGTGCGCGATCTCCGCGACCGCGCTGATGTCGACCACGACGCCGCCCGGGTTGGCGAGGCTCTCGATGAAGATCGCCTTGGTCCGCGGGGTCACCGCCTTGCGGAAGTTCTCCGGGTCGTCCGGGTCGACGAACACGGCGTTCCAGCCGAACTTCTTGTAGCTGTGGCCCATCTGGTTGAGCGAGCCGCCGTAGAGCTTCTTCGAGGCGATCAGCTCGTCACCGGGATGCATCAGCGGGAACAGCGCGAGGATCTGGGCCGCGTGACCCGAGGATGTGGCGGTGGCGCCGCGGCCGTTCTCCAGCGCCGCGCAGCGCTCCTCCAGCGCCGCGACCGTGGGATTGGTCAGGCGCGAATAGATGAAGCCAACCGTCTGCAGGTTGAACAGGGAAGCGGCGTGGTCGACGTCGTCGAAGACGAAGGAGGTCGTCTGGTAGATCGGCAGCGCACGCGCGCCGGTCGCCGGATCGGGCGCCGCGCCGGCATGGATCGCCAGCGTGTTGAAGCGGGGAGAGGACTGCTTTTCGCTCATGCGCTTTCCTGTTGGCTTGGCGCCGTGGGCCGCGCGGGCGCGGCGAGCTTCCGGCGCTTGGAAGAAATGACGCGGGTGTTGAACCCGTTCCAGCCGAGCTCGCCGAAGAGCCGGGCGTATTCGATCTTGGGACAGCGGTTCATCACGACCTTGAGACCGGCAGCCTCGGCGCGCTTCGCGGCTTCGTCGTTGCGCACGGTGAGCTGCATCCACACCACCTTGGCCCCGATCCGGATCGCCTCGTCGGTGATCGGGCCGGCAGCCTCCGAGTTGCGGAAGATGTCGACCATGTCGACCGGAACCGGCACCGACGCCAGGTCGGGATAGACCGTCTCGCCCAGGATCTCCTTGCCGGCCTCACGCGGGTTGACGGGAATGACCCGGAACCCCTTGTCTTGCAGGTACTTCATGGCGAAGTAGCTGGGCCGGTTCCAGTTGGCGCTGGCCCCGACCATGGCGATGGTCTTCACCTCTTCGAGGATGCCGCGCAGATAGGCGTTGGTATAGCTGTCGTGGTCCATGGTCCCGCGAGCCCGGTGTGTCGAAGGACATGCCAGCCCGGGACCGGCAAATCAAGCGCCGCGGGGGTGAGGCGATGTGCCCGCGGTCACCGCCCGCGCCACACGGGCGCGCGCTTGCCGATGAAGGCGTCGATGCCCTCTGCCGCGTCCTCGGCCATCATGTTGCACGCCATGGTCTCGCCGGCGAAGGCGTAGGCGTCGGCCAGGCCCATCTCGAGCTGGCGGGCGAACATGGCCTTGCCGGTGCGCACCGCCACCGGCGACTTGGCGGCGATGGACGCCGCCAGGGCACCGACCGCCGCGTCCAGGGCCTCCGGCGGGGCGACCCGGTTCACCAGGCCGCGCGCGAGCGCGGTGTCGGCGTCGATGAAGTCGCCGGTCATCAGCATCTCCATTGCCGCCTTGCGGCCGACGACGCGCGACAGCGCCACCGCCGGCGTCGAGCAGAACAGGCCGACGTTGATGCCGGAGAGGGCGAAGCGCGCCTCGGTGGAGGCGACGGCGAGATCGCAGGTGGCGACGAGCTGGCAGCCGGCGGCGGTGGCGAGTCCGTGCACCCGC
>CALKHQ010000154.1 GCA_937988735.1 uncultured Alphaproteobacteria bacterium | reverse complement strand
GGCCGGCAGGGCGGTGATCCTCGTCTCCAACTCCGGCCGCCGGACCGCCGACAACGAGGCGCGGCTGGCGGCGATCGGCTTTCCCCGCAGCAGCTACCACGGCTTCGTCAGCTCCGGCGAGGTGGTCTGGGCCCGCATTGCGCGCGGCGAACTGCCCGTCGCCGCGGCGGGGAGGCCGCTGCACTGCCTGCTGGTGAACCGGCGGGGCGACGAATCGGCGGTGGCCGGCCTGCCGCTGACGCTGGTCGAGACGGGATCAGAGGCCGATTTCGTACTGATCACCGGGAGCGACGGCGACCGGCTGCCGCTGCAGCACTACCGCGCCCTGCTCGCCCCGGCGGCCGAGCGCCGGCTGCCCTGCCTCTGCGCCAACCCCGACACGGTCATGGTGCTGCCGGACGGCACCGCCTATGGCGCCGGCCGGATCGCCGCGCTCTACGCCGCACTCGGCGGGCCGGTGACCTGGATCGGCAAGCCGCACCCGGAGATCTACCGCTTCGCCCTGGAGGAGGCAGCCCGCCTGCGCCCCCTGCCGCCGCCGGAGCGCATCATCGGCATCGGCGACAGTCTCGCCCACGACGTCGCCGGGGCAAGGCGCGCCGGCTTCGCCGCCGCCCTCGTCACCACCGGCATCCACGCCGGCGACACGCCCGCGGCACTCGCCGCCGCCATGGCGGCGCACGCGGCGCCAAACTTCCTGCTCGACCGCTTCCGCTGGTGACCCGCCGCCGGCCGGCGGCGGGTCAGCGTTCAGCGCGCCGGGCCGACGAACCGCATCGGCCCGATCCGCCGCACGGTGCTGGCCCTGGGACCCTTGTCGCTTTCGTCGCCCTGGATGGTCAGCTCCACCGGCGTGCCCTCGCCCAGCTCGTCGAAGCCGCCGTTCACCACGGCGTTGCGGTGGAAGTAGACCAGCCGCCCGTCGGTGGTCGCGATCTGGCCGTGGCCGCGGTCGGGGTGAAGCTCCGAGACCATGCCCTGCAGCGGCGGCACGTGCGTCTTCACCTCGCCGGTGCGCTGGCGGCGATGGCGCTTGAGCTGCCGTTCCATCGCCTCGAAGGCGTCCCGGATCGCGACGTAGATGTCGTGGTGGGCGGCGACGTCGCCGGGCTTGCTCCTCACCGCCAGCTCGGCGCCCGGCACGCGGACCTCCAGCCGCACCTGGTATTCCGGGCTGCGGCGCTGGGCGTTGCGGTGAGCCGCCTCGACGAACACGTGACAGCTCGTGATCCGCGGATGAAAGCGCTCCAGCCGGCTCACGCGCTCGCGGATCCGGGCCTCGACGGCCTCCGACCGCTCCAGGTCGTGGAACACGATCTCGACGGGAGTCTCCATCGCCATTCCTCCTTGGCTGTGGCCACTGTCCACTGTCCACGGTCCCCGGACACCGACGGAACGGCGTCCGGCAGCCCGCCGCCGGCGCAGCAGGGGCCGCATCGGTCCACGGGACCCTGGCGCCGGTCGGGCGGGCGAACCGACCGTGAAATAGGGCGCGACGCGCGCGAAGTCCGCCGGCAGGCCGCCTCCCGCAGAGGCCGCCAGCGCGTCCAACATGCGGCAGTTGCGCGGGTTCCCGAGTCGGCACCGGACCAGCGCACCGCACAGACGGGCAAGGTCGATCGCCACATCCCTCGCTCGACCCGCCGTTGATGTTGCCGCCAGCCTTGCGAAAGGCTATCCCTTCGCTGGCGCGTCAGGCGGAGACGGCTGGTCCTTTGCCTCTTCGCCGGGATGGGAACGGGACGACTTGCGGCGACTCGACACACGGACACGGTTGCTGCATCGCCGCCCCGACAGATCGAATTTTATCGTCATACAAATGGCGCCGGCGCGATTGACCGCCGCCTTGCGCAGCGTTTAACTAGCGGTCCCGACGCCTCGTTCAACGCATAACGATAACCCTTCGGAGGAAACACGATGAGCAATGATCGTATGAAAGAGCCGGTCTCGCGGCGCTCGCTCCTCGGCGGTGCGGCCACGGCCGCCGGCGCCGCCGGCCTCGCTGCCATGGGCATGGGCTTCGATCCCTTCCTCGCCAAGGCGATGGCGCAGGAGATGGGCCGCTCCGAGACGCCGCTGCGTGCCGCCTTCTCCAACGCCGGCCTCCAGGCGACCTGGTGCGCCCAGGGCAAGCAGGCCGCCGAGTACTGGGGCAAGCTGTTCAACGTCGAGGTGACGTGGTTCGACGGCGAGCTGTCGGCGACCAAGCAGCGCGCGGCGATCGACAACATGGCGTCGCAGCACTGGGATTTCGTGGCGATCCAGGCGTTCGGCATCGGCACCCTGACCGACCCGGTGAACCGGATGATCGACGCGGGCATCCCCGTGATCGACATGGACACGCTGATCGCCCCGCTGGAGGAGATCAACGTTCACAGCTTCCTCGCGCCGGACAACGAGTTCATGGGCGCTGCGGTCACCCAGGCGCTGGTCGACGCGATCGGCGGCGAGGGCAAGATCGTGATGACCCAGGGTGCGCTGGGGCACACGGGCGCCCAGGGCCGTGCCCGCGGCTTCCACTCGGTCGTCTCGAAGTACCCGAACATCGAGGTGCTGGACGAGCAGCCGGCGGACTGGGATGTCACCAATGCCGTCCGCATCTGGGACTCGCTGCTGACCAAGTACCCGGAGATCAACGCCGCGTTCTTCCACAATGACGACATGGCCCTGGCCGCGGCCAACGCGATGCAGCGCGCCGGGCGCACCGACATCCTGATCGGCGGCGTGGACGCGATGCCGCCGGCGATCGAGGCGGTGCTCGACGGCCGGATGTACGCGACCGTCCGCAACCCGTCCTGCCGTATCCACGGCGGTGCGATCATGGCCGGCGTCGCCGCGGTGCTGCTCGGCGAGTCCACCGGCGAGGGCATCCCGAAGCACATCGTCACGGACGGCCCGGTCGTCACCAAGTCGAACGCCGAAGGCATGCTCTGGATGCAGAAGCACTTCCTGATCTGAGTGCTTCCCACGCCTTGCGCGGCAAACGTCATGGCCGGCCCCGTGCCGGCCATCTCCTCCGGGACAGACGCCGTCGGGAGATGCCCGGGCCGGGCCCGGGCATGACGCGTTCCGGATGATGACAGCAGCACATGGCTGAGCAGCAGGCCCCCCTCATCGAGTGCATCGGCATCGGCAAGACCTTCGGCGGCGTGGTCGCGCTGCAGGGGGTCGATTTCACGCTGATGCCCGGCGAGGTGCACGGGCTGGTCGGCGAGAACGGCGCCGGCAAGTCCACCCTGATGAAGATCATCGCCGGCGTGCACCACGAGTTCGACGGCACCATGAAGGTGCTGGGCAAGGAGGTGCGCTTCCGTTCGGCGCGCGACGCGCTCGACGCCGGCATCGGCATGGTCCACCAGGAGCTGAGCATCGTGCCGGCGCTGTCGGTGGCGGAGAACGTGTTCCTCGGCAGTCAGCCGACGTCGAAGCTCGGCACCGTCGCGTGGCGGGAGATGGCGCGCCAGGCCGAGGAGCATCTGCAGCGGCTCGGCATCCACGTCGATCCACGGGCCGAGGCGGGCGACCTGCCGCTCGGCCTGCAGCAGCTTGTCGAGCTGGGGCGCGTGCTGTTCTCGGGCGCGCGGATGATCATCCTCGACGAGCCGACCTCGGCGCTGTCCCCGCCCGAGGTGCAGATGCTGTTCCGGGTGCTGCGCACGCTGAAGGCCGAGGGCACAAGCTTCATCTTCATCTCGCACTTCCTCGAGGACGTGCTGGAGATCTCCGACCGCGTCACGGTGTTTCGCAACTCGCGCCGGATCGCAACGGCGAACGCGGCCGAGATCGACAAGGAATGGCTGATCGAGCAGATGATCGGCCGCGGCCACGAGGGCCTGGGCGAGGCCTATACCGGCGAGATCCCGCTGAAGAGCGAGCCCGGCGCGAAGACGGTGATGGTCGCGACGGGGCTCACCCAGCGCGGCGCGTTCCGCGACGTGTCGTTCCACGTCAACGAGGGCGAGGTGCTCGGCATCTACGGCTTCATGGGTTCCGGCCAGCTCGAGCTCGCCAAGGCGCTGAACGGCAAGACCCGGCTCGACCGCGGCACCGTCACCGTGGATAGCAAACGGCTCCGGCTGAAGAACACCGCCTCCGCCTGGAAGGACGGCGTCGCCCTGGTGCCGGAAAGCCGGCGGTCGATGCTGTTCGGCATGGAGCCGGTCTACAAGAACATCTCCATCTCCATCCTCGACCGCATCGACCGCGTCCTGCTCCGCCCGTCGAAGGAGCGGCAGATCGCGCGGGCGCTGGTCGAGACGCTCCGGGTGCGGCCGCGCTCGACCGAAGCCGAGCTGCGCACGCTCTCGGGCGGCAACCAGCAGAAGGTGGCGCTGGCCCGCTGGCTCACCCACCTGCCCCGGGTGCTGATCCTCTCCGAGCCCACCCGCGGCATGGACGTGGGCGCCAAGGACGACGTGGTGCACATCGTCAAGGGCCTGAAGGAGAAGGGAATCGCGGTGATCGTCGTCTCCACCGAGCCGGAGACGGTGCTGTCGCTGGCCGACCGCATCATCGTGATGCGCAAGGGCGTCGTCACCCACGAGTTCGCCAACGTGACCGTCAGCAAGGATCGCCTCCTTGCCGCGGCATGAGATGACCCGCAGCTTCCGCAGCGCCGGCGGAAGCGGACGCCAGGAAAGTGAAGAGCATGGCTGAAGACACGGCCCCCACCTCCGAACAGGGACGACGCAGCCTGGGAGACTGGCTGGCGCGGCAGATGACGAACATCGCGCCGTTCATCACGCTGCTGTTCCTGATTGTCGTCTTCGGGCTGATGGCGCCCGACTCCTTCCTCACCTTCAGCAACCTGCAGAACGTGCTGCGCCAGATCTCGGTGACGGCGATCATCGCGACCGGGCTCACCTTCGTGATCCTCACCGCCGAGATCGACCTGTCGATCGCGGCCGTGGCCAACGCGACCGGCATCGTGCTCGCCTTCTTCACGGCGCAGGAGGCCTATGTCGCGATCGCCAACGTGCCGCTGCCGGGCTACGCCGCGATCATCATCGCGCTTTGCGCCTGCTTCGCGCTGGGCTGCGTCAACGCCTTCGGTCTGACGGTCATCGGCATCCCGTCCTTCATCATGACGCTCGCCATGATGCAGATCGGCGCGGGCATCAGCGCCATGCTGGTCCGCGGCCAGATCGCCTATGCGGTGCCGAGCCTGATCAAGGAGCTGGGCAGCGGCAACATCGGCGGCGTGCCGTGGGTGGTCATCGTCGCCGCCCTGTTCCTGCTGGGGGGCCATCTGGTCCTGACCTACACCCGCTTCGGCCGCTACGTGTACATGGTCGGCGGCAACCGCGAGGCGGCCGAATACTCCGGCGTCAACGTGAAGTTCATCCTGGCGGCGGTGATGGTGATCGGCGCGGTCTGCTCCGGCGTCGGCGGCATGATCGGTGTGGCCTACTTCGGCAGCGCCCAGCAGAACCAGTTCGACACCTACCTGCTGGACGCCATCGCGGCGGTGGTGGTCGGCGGCACCAGCCTGTTCGGCGGCCGCGGCGGCATTCCCAACACCATCGTCGGGCTGTTCGTCCTGGGCGTGCTCAGCAACGGGCTGGACCACATCCAGATCGACAGCTTCCTCAAGGTGCTCATCCGCGGGCTGATCCTGCTGATGGCGCTGGTGATCAACGTCTACGCCCAGAAGCTGAGGAACCAGCGGGCGTAGCGGGCTGACACGGAACGACGCAGCGGCCGGCAGTGGCCTCCGACCGCGCGCAACATGCGGAGGTGCGGATGATCAAGCTCGGCTACAAGCTGATGTCGGAGGAGCACGGGCCGAAGGCCCTGGTGAAGAACGCGGTGCGCGCGGAGGAGGTCGGCATGGATTTCGCCGCCATCTCCGACCACTACTTCCCCTGGGTCGAGGAGCAGGGCCACTCGCCGCTGTGCTGGCCCGTCCTCGGCGCCATCGCCCAGGCGACCACGAAGCTGGGACTGATGACGGCGGTGACCGCGCCGGTGATGCGCTACCACCCGGCGATCGTCGCCCAGGCGGCGGCGACCCTGGGCCTGCTCAGCGATGACCGCTTCACCCTCGGCCTCGGCTCGGGCGAGCGGCTGAACGAGCATGTGGTCGGGCTTGGCTGGCCGGGCATCGTGGAGCGTCGCGAGCGGCTGAGCGAGGCGATCGACATCATCCAGGGGCTGCTCGGCGGCACCATGACCAACTACCGCGGCAGGCACTTCCTGCTCGACAACGCCAAGCTCTACGACCGGCCGGAGAAGAAGGTGCCGGTGGCGCTGGCTGCGGGCGGGCCGAAGGCGGCGAAGCTCGCCGCGACCAAGACCGACGGCCTGATTTCCACCGAGGCCAACCCGAAGCTCACCGGCGTCTACCGCGAGGCCGGCGGAACCGGCCCGCGCTATGCCGAGGTGGCGCTGTGCTGGGACATCAACGCCGAGCGGGCGATCGAGACGGCGCACCGGCTGTTCCGCTGGGCCTTTCTCGGCGGCTGGGCGGTGAACGCGGAGCTGCCCGACACCCGCGGCTTCGGCGGCGCGAGCCAGCACGTGACGCCGGAAACGGTGGCAGAGATGATGGTCTGCGGCCCCGACGTCGGCCGGCATGTGGCCGCGGTGAAGAAGTTCGTCGAGGCCGGCTTCGACCACATCATCCTGCTGCAGGTGGGCCCCGACCAGGAGAGCTTCTTCAGGGCCTTCGAGCAGGAGCTCGCCCCGGAACTGCGCAAGCTCCAGGCCTGAGGTCCCCTCCGTCGTCCGAACACGCGTCGTCGACAGGACGGCGGCGCAACGGCGGCCGCAGCTATCCTCTGCCGTCATTGGGCGCCCCATCAGGAGGCGCGCCAATCCATGCGATTGCGCCGCTGCGGAGACGCCGAACGGGTTGCCGCGTCGCTGTGCTCCCCGCAATGACGGCCTCGGGGCCTGCGCTTGCCGTGGTTGACGGGCACCTGCGCCAACGACATCGACGGGTCGCCGCCCTTACTTAACTGTTGACTTATTTAAGTCACTACTACATTATCCTCCCATGCATGCCTTCACCGCCCTCGCCGACCCGACCAGACGCCAGATCGTGGAGATGCTGGCCACGGGGGAGCGTTCGGCGGGAGAGATTGCGGAGCGGTTCGACGTGAGCGCGCCTGCGATCTCGCAGCACCTGAAGGTGCTGAAGGAGGCACGGCTGGTGACGGTGCGGGCGGAGGCGCAGCGGCGCATCTATGCCCTCGACACCGAGGGGATCGCCGAGATCGAGGGCTGGCTGGCCGGGATCCGGCGGTTCTGGAACGCGCGCCTCGATGCGCTGGAGCGGCAGCTTGCCGCCGAGGACCAGGCCAGGGAGACACCCGATGAATGACTACGGCACCGTGATCGCGCCCGGTACAATCCGGTTCCAGAGGCTGCTGCCCGGGCCGATCGAGCGGATATGGGAGTACATCACCGACTCCGCAAAGCGCGGCACCTGGCTCGCGACGGGGCCCATGGAGCTGCGGCCGGGCGCCTCCTTCGCCCTGCACTTCCGGCACGCCGACCTGACGCCGCATGACGAGGAGGTGCCGGAGAGGTTCGCCGCCATGAAGGAGGGCATGAGCCTGCCCGCCACGGTGATAGCCTGCGAACCGCCGCGGCTGCTGGTTCACAGCTGGGGCGGCGGGACCGACGCGTCCGAGGTCACCTACGAGCTGAGCGCGCAGGGCGACAGGGTGCTGCTGGTGCTGACCCACCGCAGGCTCGAGGGCGAGGGCATGCTGCAGGTCGCGGGCGGCTGGCACACCCACCTCGACATCCTGGAGGCCAGGATCACCGACCGTACGCCCCCGCCGTTCTGGAAGACCCACGCCCGGCTGGAGCGGGACTATGCCGAGCGCCTCGCCGCCGGGACCGGGCAGGTGACGGCCGCCGCCGCGACGAAGCGGCGTCAGACCGCCTGATCCGGCGCGAGGCTGCGGCGGTCTCCCGGCGGGGCCGCCGCAGGCTTCCACCATAGACGCGAACGCGCCGGCGCGACCTTTGGTGGCGGGCCGCCGGCTGGATTTTCCCGTCGGGGGCCCGACATGATGGGTCGTGGCGCCGGCGGGATCGGCTTCCCGATCCGCATCCGCGCCTGCGCCGAACCGACGACCCCGACAGGGGGGCGGGAGCGCAATGGTGGAGAAGCCGATGACGGGACGTTCGATCCTCGCCGCCGCACTGACGACGCTGGCCTCGGCGGCGTGGGCCCAGCCGCAGGTCCCACCCGACATGGGGCTGCTGCAGGACGTGCTGGTCATCGGGACGCCGGAGGGCAGCGCGTGGACCGGGACCGTCGACGACGGGTACTACGTGCTCGTCAACCGGTCCGACCCCAACGCGGTCCACTTCGCCCATGCCGACGGAAGTGCGCTGCCGGACCGGCTGAGGGTCAGTGTCGAGGTGCAGGTCTCTGCGGGCGACGTCACCGCGGACGATGCGCCCGTCGCCGGCGCCGGCCTGCTCTACGGCTTCCGCACGCAGCCGTTCTCCTACCACGCGCTGCTGCTGTCGGCCGACGGCACCGTGCGCCTGCTGCAGCATGACGAGGCCGGCCTGCGCGAGCTCGCATCGATTGCGCTCGAGCACTTCGACAGCGCCGCGCCTCACCAGCTCCGGGTGGTCGAGTACATCGGGGAGATCACCGCGGTGGTCGACGGCCGCGAGACCATCGACCTCCAGATCGACGCGGTCGGTGCCGGCACCGTCGGCATCGTCGCCTTCGGCACCGGCCGCTTCGCCTTCCGTGACTTCAGCGTGACGGCGGTGCCGGGTCTCTACGTCTCCAGCCAGCCCATCGCCCACAGCCGCGACGGCCGGAAGTAGCTGGGAGCGGCAGCCCGGTCTGCGGGTGCGGTGGCCCTACGTCAGCGTCCGGTCGAGGGCGAGCACGGCCCGGAGCATCGCCTCGGCGCCGAGCGCCGCGTGGCCCGGTTCGATCGCCTCCGTTTCCGCGTGGCTGACGCCGCCGCGGCAGGGGATGAAGATCATCCCGGCCGGCGCGACACGGGCGATGAACTGGGCGTCGTGGAACGCCCCTGAGGTCATCCGGACCGGCGGGTGGCCGAGGCTTTCCAATGCCTCGGCGCAGGCCGCGGTCACGCGCGGGTCGAAGCGGGTGGCGGGCACGGTCATCAGCGGTGCCACCTCCACCGCGCACGGCGGGGCCGCTTCGGCGACCGCCGCTCGTACCGCGGCTTCCAGCCGCTCCAGCACCGCCTGCTCCGGATGGCGGAGGTCGACAGTGAAGGTGGCGGCGGCAGGAATGGTGTTCACCGAGCCGGGCGCGAAGGCGATGCGACCGACGGTGAACCGCACCCGCGGATCGCCTCCGGCCGTGGCGGCGGCGCGCGCGGCCGCCGCGGCGCGGATGGCGGCGTCGCCGGCATCCAGCCGCAACGCCTCAGGCGTGGTGCCCGCGTGCCCGGATCGGCCT
>CALKHQ010000153.1 GCA_937988735.1 uncultured Alphaproteobacteria bacterium | reverse complement strand
CGCGGCCCGCGGGAGTCCTGATCCCGCGGGCGCCCGGGCGCATCGCGCGCTGCCGGGTTCCGCTTGCGCCCCGTCCGGGCTAGTTTGCCCCGGCCAGTTCGGGAGAGCGCCCATGGACGAGGAACCGATCCGCATCAAGCCGGCGGAGTTCAAGCCGGGCATGCGCCAGCTCGACGCGATGTCGGTGGACGAGCTGCGCGCCTACATCGACGACCTGAAGGCCGAGATCGCCCGGGTAGAAGCCGCGATCGACGCCAAGCAGTCGTTCCGCGCCCGCGCCGAGTCGGTGTTCCGGAGCTGACGCCGCCGGCGCGGCGGCGGAGGCGGCCCTAGTAGCGGGAGGCCCAGCCCGACACCAGCGCCCGCTCCAGCTCGCGGGCGCGGTTGAACCAGGCCTTCGCCCCCGGCGGCGTGTTGGCGTCGCGCAGGTCGAGCACCGCATCCAGCGCCTCGCGCGCCGGGATGTCGTTGACGAACACCGAGAACGCGAGCCGCCGCCCGGAGCTGGCGTCGATATAGCCGGCGAGGCCGACTGCATAGGCCATCGTCCCCGTCTTGGCCCGCACCTGGATGCGCGGCTGCGACGACGACCGACCCTGGTTCAGGTTGCCTTCCCAGTTCGCGGTCTTCAGCAGGTCGAACAGCGCCGGCCCCTCCATCTCGTGGGCGAAGGCGAGCACTGCGCACATCTGGGCCGGGCTGATCCGCGACCGCGAGCTGAGGCCCGAGAAATTCTCCAGGTCGAAGCCGGTCCAGTCGGCGTCCACCCGCTGCTGCAGCCAGGCTGTGGCGGCCGCCACCGCATGCTCCATGCCGTCCAGCGGCCCCGCCAGCCGCCGCGCCGCCGCCAGGCCGACCAGCTCGGCCGCCATGTTGTTGCTGTGCTCCAGGACCTCGGCCGCGATGCGGGGCAGCGGGTCACCGACATGGAGCGCCACCAGGTCGGCATCTGCCGGGGTCGCGCGCGGCAGCGGCTGCGGCAGCGTGATGCCGGCGTCTGCGGCCGCGGCGCGGAACAGCATCGCCGTGTTCACCGCAGGGCTGCGCACCGGCAGCCACACGCCGCCCTCTCCGCTGAGCGAGTCCGCGTGGACCCAGCTCTCCACCCCGTCGCCCTCGTTGGAGCCGTAGTCGAGCAGCGCGCCGAAGTCGCCCCCGTTGGCGACGCCGATCCAGTCGACCGGGATGCGGCCGGTGTTGGCGTAGGTGTAGACGCTGGCGATGATGCCGTCGCCGTTGGGCACCCATTCCAGGTGCACGCGGTTGAAGTTCACCGACAGCGCGCTGATGCCGGGGTTGTAACCGGCGGTGATCGGCTGTGTCGGGGTGATGAGCGGCGACGACGGCAGCCAGGTAGCGTCATAGTGGAAGGTGCCGGCAACCTCCCGGATCCCCGCCTCCGCCACCTGCGCCGCCAGCGACTTCAGCCCGCCGGTGTCGAGGAAGGGGTCGCCCAGCCCGCGCAGGTACAGGTCGCCCTGCAGCACGCCATCCTTCAGCGGCCCGGTCACCCAGACCTCGGTCCGCGGCCGGTGCTCCTCGCCGAGGATGCCCAGCGCCAGCACCATGGACGGGACCTTGGCGGTGGAAGCGGGAATGAACAGGGCGTCCGCGCGACCGCTCTCCAGCACCGTGCCGGTCTCGAGATCGACGACCTGATAGCCCACCTGCTCCGGCGTGAAGCCGAAACGCTCGATCTGGGCCTCGGCGTCCTGGGCACGGACCGCGGCCGGGACCAGCATCAGGACGCCGATCAGCAACAGCCAGGCCGCCATCCAGCGCCGGACGGCGCTGTCCACGCGTGCGTTCCTCATGCCCCTGTCCCGCTATGGCCCGCCGGGCCGGTCCTGCGCCGGCGCGGCATGATGATTCGCCGGAATTATGCCACGAGAGGCGGCCGGATGTGACCGCACCCGGCAGAATCGGCCGGCATTTTCTGCCGCCCGGCCCCGCCCCGCACCCGCCGGGAAACGGCCGGCAACAGCCTTCCGCCCGGTAACGAGACGGCTTCGGAAGGGGTGCCGCCCGGCCGCACCGCTGGCACGGCGCATGCGAGAGCCGGGGGCGCTTTCCCTGCGGCAAGGACCAGCCGCGACCGGTCGATCAGGAAGGAACGGCATGAGCCTGAACGGCGCATTCTGGATCAGCAGCACGGCGATGAACGCCCAGAGCGCGGCGCTGGGCGCGATCGGCGACAACATCTCCAACCTGAACACCGGCGGCTACCGCCGGCGCGAGACGACCTTTGCGGAGATGCTGGGCCGCACCGACAAGTTCGCCAGCAAGTCGTCGGGAGCCCAGGTGCGGGTGAAGACGAAGATCGAGGAAGCGGGCTCCTACGCCGTATCCGACCGCGGCCTCAATGCCGCCCTCAACGGGCGGGCGCTGTTCGTGGTGTCGCGGAACGCTGCCGGCACCGACCAGTACTACACCCGGCTGGGCGCCTTCGAGGCGACCCGCGATCCCGCGGGCGTGCAGCGGCTCGCGACACCGGAGGGGTACTACCTGATGGGGTGGCCCGTCGCCGGCGACGGGACGGTCACGAAAACGCTGCAGACGATCGCGCTGCCCGACCGCTCGACGCCGCTGCCGGCGGTCGCCACCACCGCGGCCAGCGTCGGCGACAACCTGCCGGCCTCGACCGCTCCGGGCCAGAAGATCGACCGCTCGATCGACGTCTACGACGCCGCCGGCAACATCCACCATGTGACGCTGTCCTTCACCAACGTCGGCACCAACAGCTGGACCGTCACGGCGAGCTCCCCCACCGGCACGGTGGCACTGGCCACGACGCCCTTCCCGCTCACCTTCAGCAGCGCCGACGGAACGGCGACCGGCACTACCTCGGTGGCGCTGGCCGGGAGCTGGAACGGCGGCCAGGCGGCCGCGATCACGCTCGACCTTTCCGGGATGACGCAGTGGGGCGAGGAGAGTGCGCCGCGCCCGGCCTCGGTCAACGGCGCGCCCACCGGCTATGCCAGCGCCTACTACTTCGACAGCAACGGCTTCCTGAACGTGAGCTATTCCAACGGCCAGACCCGCGCCATCTACCAGATCCCGGGCGCCGTGTTCCGCAACGCCGACGGCCTGCAGGAGCTTTCGGGGAACGTCTACCAGGCGAACAAGGAGTCCGGTCCGCCGATGCTGGTCGATCCGATGTCGAGCGAGCTCGCCGGCTTCCTCGCCAACATGATCGAGCTGTCCAACGTGGACCTGGCGACGGAGATGACGAACCTGATCCAGACCCAGCGCGCCTACAGCACGGCGGCGACCGCGTTCCGCACGGTGGACGAGATGCTGATGACGGTGCGCGACCTGAAGCGCTGACGACGCTCCCGATCAGAACTTGCCCCAGCGACGGTGAAGCCACAGCCACTGGCCGGGATGCTCCCTGACCCAGCGCCCGATCCGCGCGTTCATTTCCGCCGTCACCGCCGCCACCCGCGCCGCCTCGTCGCCCTCGGCCGGAATTTCGATCGCCGGCTCGATCACCGCGCGGATGCGGCAGCCGCCCACCCGCAGGGACTTCACCGGCACCAGCGCATAGCCGTAACGGATCGCGATCTGGGCCGCGACCGGCGTCGTCGGCGCCGGCAGGCCGAGGAACGGCGCCACCACCCCCTCGCTGAGCCGCTGGTCCACCAGCATCCCGATCGGGTCGCCCGCACGCGCCGCCTTCAGAAGCTGGCGCGTGCCGCCCTGCCCCTTGGGCACGAGGTGCCGGCAGGCAGGCGTGCGCAGCCGGCGGACCAGTCCGTCGAGCAGCCGGTTGTTCGTCGGCCGGTAGACCTGTATCAGCTCGTAGCCGTAGCGCCGGGCGAGCAGGCCCAGCACCTCCCAGTTCCCGAAATGGGCGGACAGGAACAGGATCGGCTTGCCGGCCCGCCTGCACGCCTCGACGTGCTCGACCCCCTCGTAGTGGAAGGTGTCGGTGCCGAGCAGCCTCTGGTAGCGCCCGAGCTGGGTGAGCTCGATGACGGTGCGTCCGAAGTTGTCCCACATCGCGCGCACCACCGCGCGCCGCTGCGTCAGCGACAGGTCCGGCAGCGCCCGTTGCAGGTTCTCGTGCGCGCGACGGGAGATGCCGAGCCGCGGCCCGAGGGTGCGCGCGATCCAGCCCGAGACGGCGGATGCGACCGGGAGCGGCAGCAGCCCGAAGCCGTAGGCGATGCCGTAGGCGGCCGCCGCCTCCAGCCAGTCCAGTCCATGGCGCCGCCACCATGGACGGCTGGTCCTTCCCCTCATCCCGCGACCTTCGCCCGCTCCTCCATCGCGCGCGCCAGCAGGGCGACGACCGCCTGCGGCTCCTCGAAGACGAGTGTGCCATCGACGCGCACGACCGTCTCCCGTTCCGTCGCCGGCAGCCGCACGTGGTCCTTCGCCGTCGTCACCAGCACCGCGCCGGCCGCCTCCGCCTGCCGACGGAGCGCCGCGAGCTCGTCGGCGCGGAAAGGGTGGTGATCCGGAAAGCCGGCGGTGCCGGCGATGTCGCAGCCGAGGGCGCGGAGGGAGTCGAAGAACTTGGCCGGGCGGGCGATGCCGGCGAAGGCGAACACCCTGCGCCCCGGGAGCGCCGGCGCGCGGAGCACGAACCGCGCCGCCAGCACCGGCTTGCCCCGCCCGGCCGCCGGCAGCAGCGCCCGGACCCGCCCGCCATCACCGCCGACGGCGACCACCGCCTGCACCCGCTCAAGGCCGTCGGCGACGAACTCGCGCAGGGGCCCGGCGGGCAGGACGAAGCCGTTGCCGAAGCCGGCCTCGGCATCCACCACGGCCAGGCAGAGGTCCTTCGCAAGGCGGGTGTTCTGCAGCCCGTCGTCCATCACGACGACATCGGCGCCGTCGGCCACGGCCGCCTCGGCGCCCGCCGGGCGGTCGCGGGCGACCCAGCACGGCGCCTCCGCCGCCAGCAGCAGCGGTTCGTCGCCGACGTCGGCGGCCGTGTGCACCGCCGGATCGACGCGGACCGGACCGGCCAGCCGGCCCCCGTAGCCGCGGGTCAGGAAATGCGGCCGGTGCCCGAGACCGCGCAGCATCGTCGCCACGGCGAGCGCCGTCGGCGTCTTGCCGGCCCCGCCCACGGTGAGGT
>CALKHQ010000152.1 GCA_937988735.1 uncultured Alphaproteobacteria bacterium | reverse complement strand
CATCCTGTCCATCCGGTCCGCCTCCATGAAGGGCGCCCGCGGATGTGTGCGCGATGCCGGGCCCCGCGGCAAGCCGGAATGACGCGGCCGGGCGCCGCGGTTCAGTTGCCCGACAGGATGTCGAGCTGGTGCTGGTTCAGCACCCCGGTCTCCTCCGCCCCCAGCGAGGCCTGGAAGGCGGAAATGGCGGCGCGGGTGGCTGGCCCGAACATGCCGTCGACCTCGCCCTCGTAGAGCCCGCGGGCGAGGAGGGCGCGCTGGACCTGCTCCCGCGTCACCTGGTCCATCGCCTGCGGCGGCACCAGCGGCGGGTCGCGCTGCAGGTCCTCGATCGCATAGGTGCCGTCGCCGAAGGCCACCGCGGTCAGCCGGTTCGGCGCCACCAGGATGTAGTAGACGGCGCTCGCGATCTCCGACGCGCCGTAGCAGTAGTTGCGCAGCACCGTGAGCGCGCCTTCCGGCAGCCGGCCTTCCAGCCCGGCCGCAATCGGCACGCCGTTTTCGTCGTAGACGTCGTCCCGGGTGAGCTCGGCGACCAGCGTGCCGCTGTCCACCGTCATCAGCTCGTGCTCGAACGCCGCGGTGCAGGTCTCGGCGGTCTGCGGCCATTCCTGGTTGCCGTAGAAGCCGGTGACCCCGTCCGCCGCCAGCCGCACGCCGCCCGGGCGGCTGCTGCGGTACCACGTGCCCATCAGCCCGTCGGCCTGGGCGATCTCGACGGGCGCCTGCGCCGCGGCGGGCAGGGCGGGAATGCCGCTCGCGGCGGCGGCAAGGCAGCAGGCGACAACCCGAAGTCCGTTCATCCCATCCTCCCCCAAGGGCCTGCCGCACGCTGTTCCTGCAGGGCGGCGGTCAGGCGCAGACGTTTCCTTCCGCCAGATGTCCCTGGCTGAGCAGCGTGCCGTCCTCCAGCAGCGCCGCCCGGTTGCCCGCGAGCACCACCTGGCGGCAGGCGGACAGGTCCGGGTTGCGCGCATAGCTGTAGCACAGCCGGTCCTCCCGGATGGCCCAGGTCCCGCTGACCAGCCCGCCGGCGCGGCCGACGAAGGTGCCGTCGGCCGCATGGTGGATGCAGACGGCCGCGCCGTCGGCCTGGGTGCCGACGTAGGAGTGCCCGGCGAAGGCGGCCTCGAGCGCGGCCGGCGTCACCGTCGCCGCGGGCTGGGAGACGCAGGCGGCGAGCCCCGCCAGTCCTGCACCCATCACGGCAAGCCCTGTCGCCAGCGTACGGCGCCCCACCATGCGCTCCCCTCGTTCCCTGTTCCCGCCCTGGATGGCGGACGATCCGGGCAATGGCATGGCACGGCCCGCGCCCGGCCGCAAGCCGCGGCCGCAAGCCTTCCTTAACCACGCCGCGGCGACAACTGTGCACGGCCGGGCAGCCCGGCCGCAGACGGGACCGACATGGACGGATTGATCGGGACGCCGCCCGACCTCTGGCTCTCGGACAGGCGCACGGACGGGTGCGGACCGGCGCCGCGCCTGCACGCGGGCCACGTCCTGCCGGACCGGCTCCGCATCCCGTTCGCCGACGCCCCGGTCGAGGCGGCGGAGGAGGCGGGCATCGCATGAGGACTACCGTCGTCGTCACCATGGCCGGGGAGGGCGCCCGCTTCCGCGCTGCCGGCTACGAGCGGCCGAAGTTCGCGATCACGGTGCGCGGGCGCACCCTGCTCGACTGGTCGCTGGGCAGTCTCGCCCGCTTCGCTGCGGCCGGCGCCCGCGCCGTCTTCGTCGCCCGCGCCGCGGACGATCCGGTGGGTGTCATCGCCCGCGCCTGCGCCTGCGCCGGCTTCGCCAACTGGACCGTGGTGACGCTGGACGCGCCGACCGGGGGCCAGGCGACCACCGTGCTTGCCGCGGAGCCGGCGCTTGCCGATGCCGACGACCGGCTGCTGGTGTGGAACGTCGATACCCTTGTCCGCGCCGAGGCGCTGGACCCTGCCGCCTTCGCCGGCGACGGCTGGCTGCCCTGTTTCCCCGGCGCCGGCGACGCATGGAGCTTCGTGCGCGCCGATGCGGAAGGCCGGGTGCTGGAGGTGCGGGAGAAGCGGCGGATTTCCGGCGACGCCGCCATCGGCCTTTACGGCTTCGCCAGCTTCGCCGCCTTCCGCGAGGCCCATGCTGCTACCTATCCCGCCGGCGCCCACCGCGAGGCAGGGGAATGCTGCGTCGCGCCGCTCTACAACGCGCTGGTCGCCCGCGGCGCCGACGTCCGCCTGACCCGCCTGCCGGCCGCGGCGGTGGTGCCGCTGGGCACGCCGGCGGACCTTGCGGCCTTCGCGGCGGCGGGGGAAGCGGCGGCATGAGCCGGCCGATCATCCTGCTCAAGGGCCCGTCCCAGTATGGCGCGCTCAGGCTTCACGTCGACCAGCTCGCCCGGGCCTTCCGCGCCCGCGACCACGAAGTGTTCGTCTACGACTACACCTGCGACGCCCGCGACCGGCTGGTCGCTGCACTCAACGCCGGCTGCCGCGCCGTCGTGTCGTTCAACGGCGTCGGGCTCGAGCTCACGGTGGACGACCAGCCGTTCTACGACGCGATCGGCGTGCCGCTGGTGACCATGATCGTCGATCACCCCGCCCATCACTTCCAGCAGCTCGCGCTTGCCGGGCGGCGGGTGGCGGTGAACGTGATCGACCGCAGCCACCTCGCCTGGCTCCACGACGTGTTCGGCCCCGACCGCTTCCCGATCACCGGCGTGCTGCCGCCGGGCGGCAACCTGGAGACGCCGCCCGAGGACAACGACGTCGAGGCCTTCATTGCCCGGCGCGACATCGCGCTCCTGTTCACCGGCACCTATCGCGGCGTGCCGGAGCGGCCGTGGACGACCTTCTCCAGCAGCTTCGTCCGCCGGATCCTGGATGCGGCCGCCGACCTCTGCCTCGCCGCCGACATGCTGCCGGTCGAGGAGGCGCTGTCGCAGGCGCTGGCCGCGCTGGACGTGCAGGTGGCCGGCGAGGCGCGCCGCCAGCTCTGGCGGATGGCGGCTGCCCTTACCGAGTACGTCCACGGGCTGCGCCGCCACCAGGCGCTCAGCGTCATCGGCGCGGCCGGGCTGCCGCTCAGCATCTACGGCCGCGACTGGGACCCCTATCTGGAGGCCCACCCCCATGTCGCCTACGGCGGCGAGGGCAGCTTCGCGGAGACGCTGTACCACCTCCGGCGCACGCGGATCTCGCTCAACACCAACACCAACTTCGTCGCCGGCGGCCACGAGCGGGTGTTTGCCGCCCAGCGCGCCGGTGCGGCGGTCTGCACCGACACCAGCCGCTACTACGAGGACCGCTACCGCGACGGCGGCGACATCATCCTCTACCGCTGGACCCGGCTGTCCGAACTGCCGGAACTGATCGCCGGCTACCTCGCCGACCCGCCCCGCCTCGCCCGCCTGGCCCTCGCCGGCCGCGCCACCGCCGACCGCGACCACGCCTGGGAGCAGCGCGCCGACACCCTTCTCGGCCAGATCGACCTTCACTACGGCTTCGGCCGCGGCGTCTGACGGTCCGGTTGCCGCCACGAGGCGCGCGACCGCCCTCCGGCGCGGGTGCGGTGACGGGGCGGGCAGGTTGGGCTACGATGCCGCCAGCTCCACCGATCGGGAGGGGACAATGCGGCTCACCGATGCGCAGCGCGAGACCTTTGACCGCGAGGGATGGCTCCTGATCGAGGGCGTGTTCTCGCCGGCCGAGACTGCGCTGCTGAAGCGCGAGGCGGAACGCATCTATGCGCTCGACCGGCCGGAGGTGTTCCGCGAGAAGGACGGCAGGACCGCCCGCACCGCCTTTGCCGCCCACACCTACAACGAGGCCTTCCGCCGGCTCGGCCGCCATCCGCGGCTGGTGGAGCCGGTGAAGCAGCTCCTCGGCGGCGACGTCTACATCCATCAGTACAAGGTCAACGCCAAGGCCGCCTTCGACGGCGACGTATGGCAGTGGCACCAGGACTACGGCACCTGGGCGCGCGACGACGGGATGCCGACGGCGCGGGCGATGAACATCGCGCTGTTCCTCGACCCGGTGACCGAGTTCAACGGCCCGCTGTTCTTCATTCCCCGCTCGCACCGGCTGGGCGTGATCGAGGCAGGGCACGACGTCACCACCACCTCCTATCCGCTGTGGACGCTGGATCACGACACCATCCGGCGGCTGGTGGCCGACGGCGGCATGGTCGCGCCGAAGGGGCCGCCCGGGACGGTGCTGATGTTCCACTCGACCCTGGTCCACGGCAGCCCCGGCAACATGTCGCCGTTCGATCGCACCATCGTCTATCTCAGCCTGTGCCACGTGGAGAACCACATCCGCCGCTTCGCCCGGCCGGAGTGGATCGCCCACCGCGACTTCACCCCCATCGCATGCCTCGACGACGACTGTCTGGCGCCGCTGCTCGCCGAGGCCGCCTGAAGGACCGAACCGATGAACCTCCATGCCCTGATGTCCGCCCGCGCCGCCAGCCCCGTGCGGGTGGGGCTGATCGGCGCCGGCAAGTTCGGCGCCATGTTCCTGGCGCAGGTCCCGCACATGCCGGGGGTGCACGTCGCCGCCATCGCCGACCTGCGCCCGGACGGGGCGCGCGAGCGGCTGACGGCTGTGGGCTGGGAGGCGGGGCGCGCACAGGCCCGCGACCTGGACGAGGCGCTGGCGACCGGCGGCACCTGGATCACCGACGATGCCGATGCGCTGATCGCGGCGGGGCCGATCGAGATCGTGATCGACGCCACCGGCGACCCGGCCTCCGGCGTCGCTCACGCGCTGGCCTGCTTCGCCAACGGCAAGCACCTGGTGATGGTCAACGTGGAGGCCGACGCGCTGGTCGGGCCGCTGCTGGCGCAGAAGGCGCGCGAGGCCGGGGTCATCTACTCGCTCGCCTACGGCGACCAGCCGGCGCTGATCTGCGAGCAGGTGGACTGGGCGCGCGCCTGCGGCATGACGGTGACCGCCGCCGGCAAGGGCACCCGTTACCGGCCGGAGTTCCATGCCTCGACCCCGGACACGGTATGGACCTTCTACGGCCTCACCCCGGAACGGGCGCGGGCCGCGGGCATGAACCCGAAGATGTTCAACTCCTTTCTCGACGGCACCAAGTCCGGCATCGAGATGGCCGCAGTTGCCAACGCGACCGGGCTTGCGCCCAGCCCCGGCGGACTCCGCTTCCAGCCCTGCGGCGTGCACGACCTCGCCCGGATGCTGCGGCCGCAGGCGGAGGGCGGCATCCTGCACCACGCCGGCCAGGTGGAGGTGGTCTCCAGCGACGAGTGGGACGGCCGCGCCGTCGTCGGCGACCTGCGCTGGGGCGTCTATGTCGTGATCGAGGCGCCGGGCGACTACGCCGCCCGCTGCTTCGGCGAGTACGGCATGATCACCGACCCGGGCGGGCGCTACACCGCGCTGTGGCGGCCCTATCACATGATCGGGCTCGAGCTGGGCATCACCGTGGCCAGCATCGCCGCGCGCGGCGAGGCGACCGGCGCGCCGCGGCAGTGGCTGGGCGACGTGGTGGCGACGGCGAAGCGCGACCTCGCCGCCGGCGAG
>CALKHQ010000151.1 GCA_937988735.1 uncultured Alphaproteobacteria bacterium | reverse complement strand
GTCGGTGACCACGGGAAGGTGGCGCACCGAGCCGCCGGCGATCATGAAGCCGAAGGCGTGGATCGGATAGCTGGGGTTCGGAGCGATCACCACGTCGCCCGGGCTGGTGATGGCCTGGGCGAGGTTAGCGAGACCCTCCTTGGAGCCGATGGTGACGATCGCCTCGTGCTCCGGATCGACATCGACCCCGAAGCGGCGGGCGTAGTAGGCGGCGATGGCGCGGCGCAGCCCCGGAATGCCGCGGGAGTTGGAATAGCGGTGGGTGCGGCCGTCGCGGACCGTCTCCACCAGCTTGTCCACGATGTGCTTCGGCGTCGCGCCGTCCGGATTGCCCATGCCCAGGTCGATGATGTCCTGGCCGGCAGCCCGCGCGGCCGCCTTCATCGCGTTGACCTGGGCGAAGACGTAGGGCGGCAGACGCTTGATGCGGTAGAATTCCTGGTCCATGGAGGCTGTGTCGCACCCGTACGGCGGCACCCTGCCGCCGGCCTGTTCGGCTTGCTAGTTCAAATAGATCTCGGCCCGCTGGTTGCCGACCAGGCCGGTCGCCATCCACTCGTGGAAGAGCGGCTGGCTGTCGCCGACGGCATGGACCAGCACATGGCTTGCCGGCGCACCGAGGTTGACCAGCGCCTGCGCCACCGCCCGCGCCCGCTGCACCGACAGGTCGTAGTTTATCGCACGCGCGCGCATCGGGTCCATGACCGCGGTGTGCGCGCTGGCGTGGCCGACCACGGTCACGGTGCGGTTGGTCTGGCCGATGATGGTGACGACGTCGCGCAGGATGCTGCGGTCGCGGGCATCGAGGTTGTCGGAGCCGACGGCGAAGTGGATCGTCGCCAGCAACGTGCCCGGCGGGATCTGCGGCGTATAGCTCTGCTGCGGCAGCGCCGGCGTCGCCTGGGCGGTGATCGACGGGGTCAGCGTCGTGGTCCGGGCCGGCGGCGGCGTGTAGGCCGGCTGCGCTTGTACGGGCTGCGAGGCCGGCGGCGTGGGCGCCGGCTGCGTCACGGTCGGGGTGGCGGGACGGCTGCTGCCCACGTCGATGCCGAGGGGCCGGCCTTCCGCCAGCGCCGCGGCGCGCTCCTCCTCGCTCGAAACGGTCTGCGGTCGGCTCGGGACGGAGGCGAGGCTCGGGAAGGTCTCGTCGGCGCGAAGCGTCACGCCGCTGGGACCGGTGTAGAGGGCGTCGTCGCTGCTGAACCAGTCGCTGCAGCCGCCGGCCGCCAGCATCACCGCAAGCGCGCCAGCCCAACCCAAGCGCAATGGCATTGTCGTCGCCCTTGTCGTCGCCGATTCATCTTGTTTCGCAATGCGTAACCGATGGACGCCCCTACCGTCTAGGACTACCGCAGCACGGGACGCGAAGCGCACTCTTGCGCAATGATTTGAATCCATGGCCAAAGGGGCAAATATCAGTGCAGCGCCGCAGGCGTTGATGCTACATGGACCGAACGTTGCCGGCTCGTTGCCCTGGCGGCGCCGTGCAGGTTCGGCTTCGGCCCCGTCCGGACAGCGTGCGTGTCCGTCGAGGCGACAGGGAAGGTGAGATGCCGGACGACAGCAAGCAGCAGCACACGCCCGATCCGATGGAGATCGCGCAGGCGGTCGCGCGGATCGCCGAGCGCAGCCAGAAGATCGTGGTCGAGTTCCTGCAGCGCCAGGCCCAGAGCGGCAACCCGGCCCTCGGCATGTCCGACCCGCTGAACGTCGCCGGCGCCTTCGTCGAGATGACGACCCAGATGATGGCCAACCCGGCCAAGCTGTTCCAGGCGCAGATCAACCTGTGGCGGACCTATGTGGACCTGTGGACCAACTCCGCCCGGCGCATGCTGGGCCAGGAGCAGGAGCCGCTGATCCGCCCGGAGCGCGGCGACCGCCGGTTCCGGGACGCCGACTGGGACAACAACGCCCTCTTCGACTTCATCAAGCAGAGCTACCTGCTGACCGCCCGCTGGATGCAGTCCACGGTGCGCGACGTGGACGGGCTCGACGAGAAGACCGCCAAGAAGGTGGACTTCTACACGCGCCAGTTCGTCGATGCGATGGCGCCCTCGAACTTCATCCTGACCAATCCGGAAGTGCTGCGCACGACCATCGAGACCGGCGGCGAGAACCTGCTGCGCGGGCTGGAGAACCTGCTGGACGACCTGGAGCGCGGCAAGGGCAACCTGCGCATCCGGATGACCGACAGCACGAAGTTCAAGCTGGGCGAGAACATCGCGGTCACGCCGGGCAAGGTCATCTACCAGAACGACCTGATGCAGCTGCTGCAGTACGAGCCGGCGACCGAGACGGTGTTCAAGCGGCCGCTGCTGATCATCCCGCCGTGGATCAACAAGTACTACATCCTCGACCTGCGGCCCGAGAACTCGTTCATCCGCTGGGCCGTCGAGCAGGGCCACACCGTCTTCGTCATCTCCTGGGTCAACCCGGACGCGCGGCTCGCGTCGAAGAGCTTCACCGACTACATGAAGGAAGGCCCCCTCGCCGCCCTCGACGCGATCGAGCAGGCGACCGGCGAGCGGTCCGTGAACGTGATCGGCTACTGCCTGGGCGGCACGCTGCTGGCCTGCACCCTCGCCTACATGAAGGCGAAGGGCGACGACCGGGTGAGCAGCGCCACCTACTTCACCACCATGATCGACTTCAGCGAGCCCGGCGAGCTCGGCGTCTTCATCGACGAAGAGCAGCTCGCGTCGCTGGAGGAGCGCATGAAGCAGCGCGGCTATCTCGAGGGGCACGAGATGGCCACCACCTTCAACATGCTGCGCGCGAACGACCTGATCTGGACCTTCGTCGTCAACAACTACCTGCTGGGCAAGGACCCCTTCCCCTTCGACCTGCTGCACTGGAATTCCGATTCCACGCGCATGCCGGCCACGATGCACAGCTTCTACCTGCGCAAGATGTACCAGGAGAACCGGCTGGTGGTGCCCGGCGGGATCACGCTCGATGGCGTGCCGATCGACCTCGGCACGGTGGACACGCCCACCTTCATGCTGTCCACACGCGAGGACCACATCGCGCCGTGGAGGTCCACCTACGCCGCAACGGGCATCTTCAGGGGGCCGGTCAAGTTCTGCCTCGCCGCGTCCGGGCACATCGCCGGCGTGATCAACCCGCCGCAGTCGGGCAAGTACTCCTACTGGACCACGACGCGCCCGGCGAAGAACCCGGACACGTGGCTGAAGCACGCGAAGGAGACGCCGGGAAGCTGGTGGCCGGAGTGGCAGCGCTGGATCGAGAAGCACGCCGGCAAGCGGGTGCCGGCGCGGAAGCCGGGCGAGGGAAAGCTGAAGCCGCTGGAGGACGCGCCCGGCAGCTACGTCGCCGTGCTCGCCCAGGACTGACGCCTGCGCGGCCACGGGAGCAGCCGGCATGACCCGCCCGACTTCGCCCAATCCGACCTGCCGCCTGACGGAAGCGAACATCGACGCCTTCGTGGCGCTGAACAACGGCGCCGCGCCGGACATCCTCCCGCTCGACGCGGACCGGTTCCGGCAGCTTCTCGGCTTCGGCGGCATCAGCGCCGGCATCCGGTCGCACGACCGGCTCGTCGCCGCGGCGCTGTGGTTCGACGAGACCACGCGCGACTACGACAGCCCGAACTACCGCTGGTTCCTGGACCGCTTCGACCGCTTCACCTACGTGGACCGGATCATCGTCGCGCCCGAGCTGCGCGGCCGCGGGCTCGGCCACCGCATCTACCACTACGTGTTCGCCGAGGCGGCCGCGGCCGGCTCGCCGGTGGTCGCCTGCGAGGTCTACGAGCGGCCGCCGAACCCGGCGTCGCGTGCGTTCCACGAGCAGCTCGGCTTCACCATCATCGGCCGCCAGACGCTGGACGGCGGCAACCGCGAGGCGGCGATGATGGTGCGACCGCTGGTGATCCCCGTCGCCTGAACCGGCCCGCCGCGCGCCCGCCCTGCCTTGCCGCGGGGGGTGCGGGCTCCAGATAGACTCCCGACCGATGCCGCGGACGATCGTCGTCCCAGATCAGGGAGACCGGCTCATGCAGAAGCTCGACGAGCAGGATGCCCGCCAGGGCGAGCGGCAGAAGCTGCTGAGGCATGTCCTGCTGCCGTCCTTCGCCCTCGGCGCGACGGCGCTGGCCGTGATCCTGATCCTCTACGCCATCTGACCGTCGCCCGGCCAGACGGGCGCGAACGGCCGCGGCTCGACCCCCAGCCGCCGGCGCATCGGTTCGACATCGAAGCACTTGTCCTCGGCCGTGCGCCGCAGAGCCGCTCCGGTGAGGGGAAGCGGCAGCCGGAGTGCCGCGAGCCCGTCGAGCACCGCCGCCGTGGGCCCGGCAGGAACGGGAACGACCACCGCCCGGCGCCCGACGGCAGCCGCGCAGGCCCGGACGAAGGCGCGGTAGGGGATCGGCTCCGGCCCGGCGAGGATGATCGGTTCGCCGGGCGCCGCCGGCGCCGACAGCGCGGCCACGAAGGCCGCCACCACGTCGTCCACATGGACCGGCTGCACCAGATGCCGCCCGCCGTCGGGCAGTGGCGTCGGCACCGGCAGCGCCGCGGGCCAGCGCCGGTACCAGCGCATCAGCCGCGCGACCGACCGGTCCTCCGGCGTGCCGTAGATCATGGACGGGTGCAGCATCACCGCTTCAACCGTCGCGTTGGCTGCCTGGAACGCGAGGAAGCGCGCCTCGCCCATGCGCACTGCGTCGGCCGCCGGGTCGGGCAGGCGGGTGAACCTGCGGGTGCTGCCGGTCACCACCACCCGCCGGCAGTCCTGCGACAGGCTCGCCAGCACCACGGGAATGAAGCGGGCGTGGGCGAGGCTGAGCACATGGGTGGCGTCGGCGAGCGCCCGCGTCAGATCCTCGCCGGGACGGGCCAGGTCGCAGGTGCGGTGCGTGCAGCCCGGCGCCCGCCGGCGCAGCCGCTCGATGTCGCGCCCGACCGCAACGACCTCGTACCCTTCCTGCACCAGCCGGGCGGCGAGACGGCAGCCGGTCTTGCTGGTGGCCGCGATCAGCGCGACGCGCATCAGCCTTCGCGCGACCGGTACTCGGCGGCAAGCACCGCGTAGCGCGCGGCGCTGGCGGCGATCTCCTCCATCTCCGCCTCTGTGACCGGCCGCAGCAGGCGGGCGGGCCGCCCCGCCCACAGCTCGCCCGACGGCACGCGCTTGCCGGGCGTGACGAGTGCGCCGGCAGCGACCATGGCGCCACTCTCCACCACCGCCCCGTCCATGACGCAGGCCTGCATGCCGACGAAGCAGCGGTCCTCGAGGGTGCAGTCGTGCAGCAGCGCCATGTGTCCGACCGTCACCTCGTCGCCGATGTGGGTCCCCTGCCCTCGCCGGCTGACGTGGATGACGCTGCCGTCCTGGATGTTGGTGCGCGCGCCGATGCGCACGACGTTGACGTCGCCGCGGACGACAACACCGAACCAGAGGCTGGAGCCCGGCCCGATCCACACGTCGCCGGCGACAACCGCGGTGGCGGCGATGAAGGCGTCGGCGGCGATGCGCGGCATCGCCGCGCGATAGGGCAGGATCGGCATCGACGTTCCCGGTGTTGCGCTGCACGAGGGCGCGAAACACTGCACCGCCGCTCTCCGGGCCGCAATGCCTCAGAGGCGGCGGACGTTCCCTGCGGCGCTGGCCAGCTCCCTGTGCTGTTCCGCGAGCATCAGCGTCACCTCCGGCGCCGGGGCCGGACGATGCACGAAATAGCCCTGGGCGTAGTCGCATCCCCACTCGCGCAGCAGGGCCAGC
Organism: uncultured Alphaproteobacteria bacterium; assembly: GCA_937988735.1. Taxonomy (GTDB): domain Bacteria; phylum Pseudomonadota; class Alphaproteobacteria; order CALKHQ01; family CALKHQ01; genus CALKHQ01. The sequence continues at coordinate 5,915 of CALKHQ010000151.1, read as the reverse complement.
GATTCCGCATCCTCGACCCCTTCGGCGACGGTTTGCAGGCCGAGCGCCTTCGCAAGCTGCACGATCGCGCGGACGATGGTCTGGTTGCCGGGATCGGTCGCCAGCGTCCGGATGAACGTCTGGTCGATCTTCAGCGCCGACACCCGGAGCTTGTGCAGGTAGGCGAGCGAGGTCTGGCCGGCGCCGAAGTCGTCCACCGACACGCCGTAGCCGCGGTTGCGCAGCAGCGCGATCAGCCGGGCGCAGTTCTTCGGATCGGCCATCACCGCCGTTTCGGTGATCTCCAGCTCGACGTCGGACGGCCTGAGCCGGTTGCTGCGGCAGTGATGGTCCAGCACCTCGACCAGCGTGCGGCTGAGCAGGTTGCGCACCGAGAGGTTGATCGCGACCCGCATGTCGTAGCCCGCGGCCCGCCAGGCGCCGGCGTCGGCAAGGGCGCGCGCGATCACCACCTCCGTCACCGGATTGATGAGGGTCGTCTCCTCGACCTGGGGGATGAACCGTTCCGGCGACACCATCCCGCGGTCCGGGTGGTTCCAGCGTACCAGCGCTTCCGTTCCCGCGATCGTTCCGCTCGCGATCGCGAGCTTGGCCTGGTGCCACACCTCGAGCTCCCCGCGCACGGTGGCGTCGGGAAGCATGCCGAGAAGGATCAGGTTCTCGCGGCTGGTGCGGTCGCTGGCGGGGTCGTAAAGCTTCACCGAAGCCCTGCGCGCGGCCGCCGCATGCATGGCGATGCTCGCCTTCTGCAGCAGCTCCTCCGCCGTCGCCGCGTGCTCCGGGAAGTAGGCGACTCCGGTGCTGGCCTCGACGTGGATCGGCAGGCCATCGACGATGTACGAGTCGGCGCTCGCCGCCTCCAGCATCGCAGGGGTGATCGGGTCCGCCGCCCGGCGCTCCATCACCGCCGCCAGCCGGTCAGGCTGGATCAGGGCGACCAGCGCCCCCGGCGGCGCAACGGCCTTCGCCCGCTCGACCACCCGGTCGAGCACGCGCATGCCGAAGGCGGGGCCGAAGGTGTTCTGGATCTCGGCGAGGGCATTGAGCTGTGTCACCGCGAGCGCGAGCCGGGGCCCCTCGCCGCTGCCGATCATCGCCTCGATCCGCCGGGTGAGGCCGGTGAGGTTGAGGAGCCCGGTGCCCTCGTGATGCTCGTGCAGCCAGCGGAGCTGGCGCAGATGGCGCCGGAAGAGCTGGGCCCAGATGCCGACCAGCACGCCGACGAGGGTGAAGAAGCCGGTGCGGTAGATCCAGTTGAGCGGCTGCTGCATCTCGCCGGTGGCGGTGTCCAGCGGCATCAGCGGGCCGAGCAGCAGGCCGCCTGCGAGACCGGCGGCGAGGCCGCCCGCCAGGCCGAAAAGGATCGCGGCCAGCAAGACGGGGACGTACATCAGGTGGGCGTAGGCAAGGCGGACCCCGCCCGTCGCATGGACCAGCCACGCGATGCCGAGCGCAAGCAGGGCGATCGCCACCGCGGCCGCCAGCCGCGCCGCGACCGGCATCGTCGCGAAGGCCGTTCCGGCGAGGCTCACCCGTCCGACGTGCATCCCCACCTCCGCGCCCCGGGGGCCGGTGATCCGACCACCATCCCATGCGCGGCCGCCGACCACAACCATAACGAGATTGTCCGGCCAGCGATGGGTGGCAAGGCTTCCGCGCGAACGGCCGGGCAACGACCGGCCGGACGCCGGCGCATTGGCTTCCGCAGGCACTTCGGCTTTAACCTTGCATTGAGCAGGGCGCGAGAGAGTCGCCCTGCGCCGGCGCGGCGGGGCTTGCCCTTTGCACCGGCGCGATGGATAAACCCCGGCGCCTCGGCCGCGCGCGAGACCTGCCACATGAAGACAGCACTCATCACCGGCATCACCGGCCAGGACGGCTCCTACCTCGCGGAGCTCCTGATCTCGAAAGGCTACTCCGTCCACGGCCTCATCCGGCGGTCGTCGAGCTTCAACACCGGCCGGATCGACCACCTGTACCAGGACCCGCATGCGACCAACGTGCCGCTGCGGCTGCATTACGGCGACCTGTCCGATGGGGCCGGCATGCGGCGGGTGATCAACGAGATCGCGCCGGACGAGATCTACAATCTCGGCGCCCAGAGCCATGTCCGCGTCTCCTTCGACCAGCCGGAGTTCACCGCCGACGTGGTCGCCACCGGCACGCTGCGGCTGCTGGAGGCGGTGCGCGACGGCCAGCAGTCGCTGGGCAAGCAGATCCGCTTCTACCAGGCCGGCTCGTCGGAGATGTTCGGCGCGGCGAAGCCACCGCAGAGCGAGACGACGCCCTTCTACCCGCGCAGCCCCTATGCGGTGGCCAAGGTCGCGGCCCACTGGTACGCGGTAAACTACCGCGAGGCCTATGACCTGTTCATCTGCAACGGCATCCTGTTCAACCACGAGAGCCCGCGCCGCGGCGAGACCTTCGTCACCCGCAAGATCACGCGCGCGCTGGGGCGCATCAAGCTGGGGCTGCAGGACAAGCTCTATCTCGGCAACCTGGCCGCCAGGCGCGACTGGGGCTTCGCCGGCGACTACGTCGAGGCGATGTGGCGGATGCTGCAGGCGGACTCCCCCGACGACTATGTGGTCGCCACGGGCGAGGCCTGGTCCGTGCAGCAGTTCCTCGACCTCGCCGCCTCGATGGTGGGCCTCGACCCGAAGGCGATCGTGGAGACCGACGCGCGCTACCTGCGCCCGACCGAGGTCGATCACCTGCTGGGCGACCCGTCGAAGGCGAAGGCGAAGCTGGGCTGGGCGCCGACGGTCAGCTTCGAGGGGCTGGTGCGGATGATGGTGGAGCACGACCTGAAGCTCGCGGAGCAGGAAGCGGTGCTGCGCAACGCGGGCATGTCGCCGAACATGCGGGCGGCCTCCGGTGGATAGGCACGCGCGCATCTTCGTCGCCGGGCATCGCGGGCTCGCCGGCGGCGCCATCCTGCGCCGGCTGCAGGCGGCCGGCCATGAGCGACTGATCACCCGCACCCGCGCCGAGCTCGACCTCACCGACGCCGCCGCGGTGGACCGCTTCTTCGCCGAGGAGCGGCCAGAGTACGTGTTCCTCGCCGCGGCGAAGGTCGGCGGCATCCACGCCAACAGCACCTATGGCGGCGACTTCATCCGCGACAACCTGCTGATCCAGGACGCGGTGATCAACGCCGCCCACCGCCACGGCGTGACCAAGCTCATGTTCCTCGGCTCGTCCTGCATCTACCCGCGGCTGGCGCCGCAGCCGATGAAGGAGGAGCACTTCATGAGCGGGCCGCTGGAGCCGACCAACCGGCCGTATGCAGTGGCCAAGATCGCCGGGATCGAGCTGTGCCGGGCGCTGCGCCAGCAGTACGGCTTCAACGCCATCAGCCTGATGCCGACCAACCTCTACGGGCCGGGCGACAACTTCGACCTGGAGAACGCGCACGTGCTGCCGGCGCTGATCCACCGCTTCCACAACGCGAAGGAAGCCGGTGCCGACGAGGTGGTGGTGTGGGGCAGCGGCAAGCCGCGGCGGGAGTTCATGCACGTCGACGACCTCGCCGATGCCGCGGTATTCCTGATGGACCATTACGACGACGCCGACATCATCAACGTCGGAGTCGGCGAGGACATCTCGATCGGCGAGCTCGCGGAGCTGGTGAAGGACGTGGTCGGCTTCCGCGGCCGCCTAGTGCTCGACGCCTCGAAGCCCGACGGCATGCCGCGCAAGCTCCTCGACGTGTCGAAGCTGAAGGCGCTGGGCTGGTCGGCAAGGATCCCGCTCGAACAGGGCATCGCAGACACCTACCGCTGGTTCCTCGCCAACCGCGACCGCATCCGCTCGTGAGCCCCACCTCCCTCCCCCTCTCCCCTCGCGGGAGAGGGTTGCGAAGCCTTAGCGAGCGTAGCGAGCCCAGGCGGAGCTGGGTGAGGGGGCGCGGGCCGCACGGCACGCCTGAAGGCGCACTCACCCCTCATCCAGCTCCGGCCAGCCTCGCTGTGCTCGGGGCCTTCGCATCCTTCTCCCGCAAGGGGAGAAGGGGTGAACCGTGAAGATCGCCCAGCTCTGTGCGGTCGATTTCTCGCTGCGGCATTTCCTGCTGCCGCTGATGCAGGCGATGCGCGAGGCGGGGCATGAGGTGGTGGGGGTCTGCGCCGAGGGGCCGCTGCTGGCGGACGTGCGCGCGGCCGGGTTCCGGGTCGAGACCGTGCCCTTCGAGCGCAGCTACGACCTCAACGCCCACCGCCGCGCCTACCGGGCGCTGCGGGCCCTGTTCGCGCGGGAGCGCTTCGACCTTGTCCACACCCACACGCCGGTCGCCTCGGTGATCGGCCGGCTGGCGGCGCACCGGGAGCGGGTGCCGCGTATCGTCTACACCGCGCACGGCTTCTACTTCCACGAGCGCATGCCGGCGTGGAAGCGGGCGCCCTTCGTCGCGCTGGAGCGCTGGGCGGGCCGGGTAACCCACACCCTGTTCACCCAGTCGGAGGAGGACGCGGCGACCGCCCGCCGCCTGCGCCTCTGCCGCACCGGCGACGTGCTGGCCATCGGCAACGGCGTGGACCCGGCCCGCTTCCACCCCGACCCGGAAGCGCGTGCGCGGGTGCGCGCCGCCCTCCACGTTGCCGACAGCCGGGTTGTAGTCCTGATGGTCGGCCGGCTGGTGGCGGAAAAGGGCTATCCCGAGCTGATCGCGGCGATGCGCGCCGTGGATGCCGAACTGTGGATCGTCGGCGAGCGGCTGGCGAGCGACCATGCCGCCGCCATCGACCACGCGCTGGCGGAGGCCGAGCGGGACCCTGTGCTGAAGGCGCGGGTGCGGCTGCTCGGCTACCGCAGAGACGTTCCCGACCTCATGCGCGCCGCCGACATCTTCACCCTGCCCTCGCATCGGGAAGGCATGCCGCGGTCGATCATCGAGGCGATGATGACCGGGCTGCCCGTGGTCGCAACCAACATCCGCGGCAGCTGCGAGGAGGTGGTGCCGGAGGAAACGGGCCTGCTGGTCCCGGTGGCCGACCCGCAGGCGCTGGCCGCCGCCCTCAGCCGCCTCGTCGCCGACCCGGCGCTCCGCACCGCCTGGGGCGACGCCGGCCGCAGGCGCGCGCTCGCGCTCTACGACGAGCGGGTGGTGATCGACCGCCAGCTTCGCCACCTCGGTCTTGCAGGCTGAGCGACGGTTCCCTTGCCCCTTTTTGGGGAATCGCCTCAACCTTTCCGCGCAGGAAGTTCGGAGCGGAGGTCGAAATGTGCAAGACGCTGCTGGAGCGTCTGGCGGTCGCCAGCCTCGTCGCCCAGTCGATTGACAGCAAGATTACCTTGGGGGCCTTCAATCTGGCCATCGAGGCCGGCAAGGAAGACCAGTACGACACCATGAAAAAGGCCTTGGCGCTCGTCCGTGAGGATGCAGAGCAGGCTGCTGCGGTCATGAAGGACAAGAGCCTGGACGGGATGATCAAGCAACTGGCTTACTTCCGAATGGTGAAGAATTCCGCCAAGAAGCACGGCGTGGCGAACTGCGGCGAGTATGCGGGCTACAGTTATCTCAAACTCTACAAGAAAGGCGTCTTCCCGATCCATTACATCGGGGCCGCCAATGTAGAGTATTACTATAACCATGCCTTCGTCACGATCAGCCTGCCTCCTTCCACCCGCGGCGAGTGCGCGATGAGCAAGTGGGCCGACGACGTGGTGATCTGCGACCCCTGGTTGATGCAGCGGCAGGGAATCTACAAGAAGACCAAGGCCGACTTCCGGGGAGCCTACACGGTCAAGGAGTACATCGAGGCCACGAAGGACGTCTTCGGGAACGGAGACATCGTGGAGTGCATTTTCGGTACCGGCAAGTCCCTCGGTACGGTGCCCAGTATCAACCTCACGTAGACTCCGGTCTCCGCTCCGGTCGGCAGGAATCGTGCCCCGGCACGTCCAGTCGGCGCCGC
>CALKHQ010000150.1 GCA_937988735.1 uncultured Alphaproteobacteria bacterium | reverse complement strand
CCGCGCCCACGACCTGCCGGCGAGCTTCCCGGGGGAGGTGGTGCGGCTGGCCGAGAAGGCGGTGGTGCCGCCGCTGGGCGACCGGGTCGATCTCCGCGACGTGCCGCTGGTCACCATCGATGGCGAGGACGCACGGGATTTCGACGACGCGGTCTATGCCGAGCCGGACGGCGACGGTTGGCGTCTGCTGGTCGCCATCGCCGACGTCGCGTGGTACGTGCGGCCCAACGACCCGATCGACATCGAGGCCCGCAAGCGCGGGAACTCGGTCTACCTGCCCGACCGGGTGCTGCCGATGCTCCCGGAGGCGCTGTCCAACGGCGTCTGCTCGCTGCGGCCGAAGGAGCCGCGGGCGTGCCTGGCGATCGAGATGCGCATCGACGCCAACGGTCTGCTGACCCGCTACACGGTGATGCGCGGGCTGATGCGGTCCGCCGCCCGGCTGACCTACACCCAGGTGCAGGCGGCGATGGACGGTCGCTGGGACGACACCACGGGGCCGCTGCGGGAGGCGGTGCTGGAGCCCCTGTTCGGCGCCTACCAGAGCCTGCTCAAGGCCCGGGAGGCGCGCGGCGTGCTTGGCCTCAACCTCAACGAGAAGCGCATCGTGCTCGACGAGACCGGACGCCCGATCGACGTGCAGATCCGCCAGCAGGACGACAGCACCCGGCTGATCGAGGAATTCATGATCGCCGCCAACGTCGCCGCCGCCTCGACCCTGGAGACGGCCGGGGCGGTCTGCATGTATCGCGTCCACGACATGCCGTCGCCGGAGAAGATCGAGGAGCTGCGCGCCACCCTGCGCGAGCTGGGGCTGCCCCTGGCAAAGGGCCAGGTGATCCGGCCGGAGACGTTCAACCGCATCCTCGACAAGGTGCGCGGCACCCCGGATGAGGAGATGGTGAACATGCTGGTCCTGCGCAGCCAGGCGATGGCGGAATACAGCCCGCGCAACATCGGCCACTTCGGGCTGTCGCTGGTGCGCTACGCCCACTTCACCTCTCCGATCCGCCGCTACGCCGACCTCCTGGTTCACCGAGCGCTGATCACGGCCTGCGAGCTCGGCGACGGCGGCGAGGACATGTCCACCGCGTTCCGCCGGTTCGAGGACATCGCCCCGCGCATCTCCGCCGCCGAGCGCCGGGCGCAGGCGGCCGAACGGGATACGGTCGACCGCTACATGGCGCTCTATCTCGGCGAGAAGATCGGCCACGAGGTCGAGGGCCGCGTCCGCGGCGTCTCGCGCGCGGGGCTGTTCATCGGCCTCGAGGGCAGCGATGCGGACGGCTTCATCCCGATCAGCACCCTCCCCCGCGACTATTACGTGCACGATGCGGCCCAGGGCGCGCTGATCGGGGAGCGGCACGGCCGCCGCTACCGCCTGGGCGACCGGCTGCTGGTGCGCATCCAGGAAGCCAATCCGCTGACCGGGGGCATCGTCCTCGAGCTGCTGGAGGGCGGCAGCCGACGGGGGCGCAGCAGCGGTTCGGCGATGCCGCGGGACCGGGGATCGAAGAAGAAGGCGGCCGCCGGAACGAGCGGCCCCCGGGCCCGCCGGCCCCAGCGCTCCGGCCGGACCGCGCGGCGCGGATGACGGGCCCGTTCCTGCCCCTGGAGGGTCAAGAACTGTCCTTAATTGCCCGTTTATCTTTTCTGCGTGGACTGGTAGGAATTTCGGCAAAAGCGTTCCGGCTGCAACAGGTCGCCTTTGCTCGCCGTGGGACCTTTCCGGAACATCTGCGCATCACCTGTGAGGTCCGTCAGCTCATGATTGCGCCCGTCATGCGCATTGCCAGAGTCCTGCCCGCGCTCCTGCTGGCCGCCGCATGCGCGCAGACCCCGGTGATCGAGGGTCCGAGCGACGTCTATGCCCCGGGGTCGGCGGCGCGGATGTTCGCCACCAGCTACCGGTTCATCGACTCGCAGTACATCCGCAGTGTGCCGATCGGCACCGTGGCGACGGATGGCCTGCGGGGGCTGGTTTCAGCCGATCCGTCGCTGGAGCTCAACGTCACCGGCAACAGGGTGCAGCTCGCCAGCGCCGGCAACGTGGTGGTCGACCTTCCCGCGCCCGATCCCTATGACGTCAGCGGCTGGGTGAACGTGACGGTCGAACTGATCGACGCCGGTCGCGGCGTCTCCCCGACCCTCGCCGCGCTTTCGCCGGAGGATCTCTACGAAGGGATCATGGACGATGCGGTCAAGGGGCTGGACCGCTACACGCGCTATGCCTCGGCCTCGGACGAGGCCAACGACCGCGCCGACCGAGAGGGGTTCGGCGGCGTGGGCATCACCGTCAGCCCGACCGAGACCGAGGGCGTCAGCGTGCTGGCCGTGCTGCCTGACACGCCCGCCGCGCTGGCCGGAGTCCAGGTCGGCGACCGCATCGCCGCGGTGGACGGCAAGCTGACCCAGGGCCTGAGCGTCCGGGAGGTCGTGAGCCTGCTGCGCGGACCGATCGGCTCCCAGGTGGCGCTGACGGTCAACCGTGACGGGCGGGAACTGACCCTGATGGTCACCCGCGCCTACATCATCGCGCCCACGGTGGTGACCGCGGTGGACGGCAAGATCGCGGTGGTGC
>CALKHQ010000149.1 GCA_937988735.1 uncultured Alphaproteobacteria bacterium | reverse complement strand
CCACGTTCGGGGCGGGGCGGGGATGTACTTCACCGGCTTCGGGTTGCGCGGGTCGCGCACGTCGATGACGCTGAAGCCCTGGCTGAACATGTGGCCGACGAAGGCGTGGCCCTTGTTGATCATCAGCTGCACGCCGTCGGCGCGCCCGCCCTGGTCGCTGTGACCGATGAGGCGCAGGTTGCGCGCGAGTTCAGGCTTCGGCAGGTCGTTACTGGCCATGCGGACGTTCCCCCTCCGGCTGGCCGCCGTCCGGCGGCGGCTCTGTTCACCCGCCTAGGAGGGCATTCGCCGCGGCTGCGGTCAAGCGGCTGCCGTCTGCGGGGCGGCGGCGCGCGGCTTCGGCGGCCGCGCCGCCCGGCGCGCCATCACGACTGCCCCCAGGGTGGTCAGCACCGCCTCGACCGCGACCGGCCCCAGCGTGGTGAGAGGGTCGTTGAGGTCGAGCGGCATGAACGCCGCCACCAGCGCCATCTTGCCCGCGGCGCTTCCCGCGACCGGTATCACGAGGTACAGGACGATCAGCACGAGGAAGGCGACGACATCCGAATAGCGGCCGGCATCGGAGAAGGCGAGCATGTGGATGATGCCGAGGTCGCGGATCACGAACAGCAGGATCGCCAGCATCAGGCTGGTCGAGAGCCAGTTGCCCGAGGCAATCATCGCCAGAAGCTGGTCGATGTCCCCCACCTCCCCCAGCGCGGACCAGGTGGAGAAGGGCGCGGTGAGCGCCACCGCCACCGCGAACACGAACAGGATGACCAGCGTCGGCAGCCACGCCGGCATCCGCTGCAGTGCGGAGCGCATCCGCCCGCCGGCGAGGTCGCGGGCCAGCCAGCCGTAGGCGATTGCATCCTTCACGTCGCTCAGCGCGGCGGGGTAGACGAGGAAGGCCGTCACCAGGAAGGCCGCGGCAAGCCAGGCGCTGGTCCCGCCCTCGCTGCTGGCGAAGAAGCCGCCGACGTAGACGACGACGAACAGCACGAAGGCGACCCACGCCCAGGGCAGGCTGGAATACTGCAGCACGTGCCGCATCAGCCGGTTGGCGGCGAGCCAGGTCCAGCCGACGAAGACGGCGAGCGAGACCAGCCGGAAGGTCTCGGCGCGGGCGTCGATGCCGTACCAGTCCACCACGGCCTGGCTAGGAAGCTGGGCGACCGCCACCGTCCACAGCCAGTCGTACTGGGTCGTCGTCGGCGTGAACAGGATGCCGAACAGGATCGAGGCGAGGATGCCGACGGTCTGGCTGAGGGTGGAGTTCAGCGACTGCCCGGACGCGCTCTTGCGCAGGAAGATCAGCGCGCTCGACATCGCGACGGCCTGGGCTGCGAAGCCGTTGCAGATGCGCAGTCCCGCATTCTCCAGCGCCGTCGCTGTCGGAAAGATCTGCAGCTCCACCGCGAACGAGCTGGCGAGGCAGACCAGCGCCGACATCCACACCAGGATGCAGCCGCCGAAGAGCTTGCCCCACGTCATCGACCAGGCGCTCAGCGCCGACATCACCTGGCCTTCCCAGGTCCGCCCGCGCACCTCGCTGCCGATCGCGTTGGCGGCGCGGCGGGTGCCCCAGACGACCGCGACCACGTAGTAGAGGAACAGCGAGCCGTTGTTGATGAAGCTGTAGTCGGGGTTGGGCCTGAGCCAGGCGGCGAGGATCAGCACGCCGGGCAGCAGCACCGCCAGCACCAGCCGCGGCGGGGTCAGCTCGACCCACAGGTTGCGCACGAATTCCGGGTTCATTGCGCGGCCTCCTGCGGCTGGCCGTTGTCCGCCTGCGCCATGTAGGCAGCGCGCAGCCCCGCCCGCTCCAGGCCGAAACCGGCGACGGGAAGCCCCGCCTCGACCAGGTGCCGGAGCAGCGCGGCGCGCGTCTCGAGATCTGGCGGGGCGAGGAAGCTCGCCGACCGGCCCTCGACCGTGGTCGCGGCGACGCCGGGGAAGGCCCGCAGCACCTCGCCCAGGCGCTGGTCGGGCACCGCCAGCGACACGGTGAGCCGCACCGGGCCGCCCTCGCGCGCCGCAGCATCGCCGAGCGGGCGGAAGTCCACCGCCTTGCCGTTGCGGATGATCAGCATGTCGGTGGCGTAGTCCTCGAGTTCGGACAGGATGTGCGAGCTCACCATCAGCGTCATGCCGTCCCGGCTAAGCTGGCGCAGCACCTCCGAGAGCTGGATGCGTGCCTCCGGGTCGAGGCCGGAGGCGGGCTCGTCGAGCAGCAGGAAGGCGGGCTCGTGGATGATCGCCTGGGCGATGGCGAGCCGCTGCTTGAGGCCGCGGGAGAGCGAGCCCGCGCGCTGCTTCATCCGGTCGGTGAGCTGCATCCGCTCGGCCGCGCGCTCCACCGCCGCCCGCCGCCGCGCCTTCGGCAGCCCCTGCGCCGCGGCCCGGTAGGCGAGGCAGCGCTCCACGCTCAGCGTCTCGTAGAGGCCGAAGAAGTCGGGCAGGTAGCCGAGGATCGCGTGGGTGCGCCGCGGGTCCTTGTGCGCGTCCTCGCCGTTGATGGTGACGGTGCCGGACATCGGCCGCTCCAGCGCGGAGACGCAGCGCATCAGCGTCGTCTTGCCGGCGCCGTTGGGGCCGACGAGGGCGGTGATCGTGCCGGGGCGGATCGAGAACGAGACGTCGTCGAGCGCGCGCAGGCCCGGGTAGTCGTAGATGAGATGCGAGACTGTCAGCACGTCCGTTCGCTCCCGCTACCTCTGGTCATGCCCGGGCCTCGTCCGGGGACAGGGCGGCGACACGGGATGGCCGGGACGGGGCCCGGCCACGACGCATCTGTTTCGGGCGGCTAACGGTCGATGCCGCCCATGCACAGGTACTTGACCTCGACGAACTCGTCGATGCCGTACTTCGAACCCTCGCGGCCGAGGCCGCTTTCCTTGTAGCCGCCGAACGGCGCGATCTCGGTGGAGATCAGCCCGGCGTTGATCCCGACCAGCCCGTATTCCAGCGCCTCGGCCACCCGCCACACCCGGCCGACGTCGCGCGAATAGAAGTAGGCGGCGAGTCCGAACTCGGTGTCGTTCGCCATCCGGATCGCCTCTTCCTCGGTCCCGAACCGGAACACCGGCGCCATCGGGCCGAAGGTCTCCTCCTTCATCACCTTCATCGCCGGGGTGACGTCGGCGACCAGCGTCGGTTCGAAGAAGGTGCCGCCGCGCGGATGCCGCTTTCCGCCCACCAGCACCCGCGCGCCCTTGCCGACGGCGTCGGCAACGTGCTCCTCGACCTTGCGCACAGCATCCTCGTCGATCAGCGGACCGAGGGCGACGCCGTCCTCGAAGCCGTCACCGACCTTGAGCTTCGCCACCGCCGCCGCGAGCTTGTCCACGAACGCGTCGTAGATGCCGTTCTGGGCGAAAATGCGGTTGGCGCAGACGCAGGTCTGGCCGGTGTTGCGGAACTTGGACTGGATCGCCCCCTCGACCGCGGCGTCGAGATCGGCGTCGTCGAACACGATGAAGGGCGCGTTGCCGCCCAGCTCCATCGAAACCTTCTTCACCGTGCCGGCGCACTGTTCCAGCAGGATCTTGCCGACGGCGGTGGACCCGGTGAACGAGAGCTTGCGGACAAGCGGGTTGGCGGTGAGTTCGCCGCCCACCTCCTTCGAGCCGCCGGTGACCACGTTCAGCACGCCCGGGGGCATGCCGGCCCGGTCGGCGAGCTCGGCCAGCGCCAGCGCGCAGTAGGGGGTGGCCGACGCCGGTTTCACCACCACGGTGCAGCCGGCGGCAAGCGCCGGCGCGCACTTGCGGGTGATCATCGCGATCGGGAAGTTCCACGGCGTGATCGCGGCCACCACGCCGACCGGCTCCTTCACCACCACGATCCGCCGGTCGCGCGCGTAGGTCGGGATGGTGTCGCCGTAGATGCGCTTCGCCTCCTCGGCGAACCATTCGACGAAGGAGGCGCCATAGACGACCTCGCCCTTCGATTCGGCCAGCGGCTTGCCCTGCTCCAGCGTCATCAGCCGCGCCAGGTCCTCGGCGCTGGCGAGGATGAGGTCGTTCCAGCGGCGGAGGATCGCCGCCCGCTCCTTCGCCGTCTTCGCCCGCCACGCCGGCCAGGCCGCGTTGGCCGCCTCGATCGCCTCGCGGGTCTCGGCCGCCCCCATCTTCGGCACGGTGCCCAGCGTTTCGCCGGTGGACGGGTTGATCACGGCGATGGTGTCGCCGGAGCGGGCATCGACCCAGCGGCCGTTGACGAAACACTGCTGGCGGAACAGGGCGGGGTCCTTGAGGCTCATGGTCACTTCCTCCGAAGCTCGTCGCCTGGCTCCCGCGTCACGGCCGGGCCTGCCCCGCCCATCGCCGGGGGAAGGCCCGGCGGCGGGAACGGCCCGGGCCGGAGCCCGGGCATGACGGTGCCGCCCACAATAGGGTCCGGCTACGCCCGGATCGAGTCGACGTCGGCGTCGACGCAGAAGGTGTGGCCGGAGATGTGGCGGCCCGCGTCGGAGCAGGCGAAGAGGGCCGTGTTGGCGATGTCCTGCGCCGTCACCATCGCCCGCAGCGACGCCATGTTGAGGTAGGTCTCGCGCATCGCCTCGAAGGTGACGCCCCGCTGCTCCGCCTTGGCCGCGATCACCCGGTCGATGCGCGGCCCCTCGACGATGCCCGGCAGGATGGCGTTGACCCGGATGTTGTGCGGCCCGAGCTCGATCGACAGGCTCTTGGTGAAGCCGACCACCGCCCACTTCGACGCCGCATAGGGCGTGCGCAGCGGATAGCCGAGCCGGCCGGCCAGCGACGACAGGTTGATGATCGAGCCGCCGCCGGCCGCCTTCAGCAGCGGTACCGCGCGGCGGGCGCAGAGGAACTGGCCGTCGATGTTCACGGCCATGCAGCGTTTCCAGTCCTCGACCGGGATCTCCTCCACCGGCAGGGTCGGGCCGGCGATGCCGGCGTTGTTGATCAGGATGTCGAGCCCGCCCAGCGTCTCCTCGGCCGTGCGGAACAGCCGGTCCACCGAATCCGGCTCGGCGACGTCGCAGATCACCGCGCCGGCGAGGCCGAAGTCGGCCTCCGTCTGGCGCATCGCCGCCTCGTCGACGTCGCAGATGAAGACCCTGGCGCCGGCCTCGCGGAACGTCTGCGCCATCACGCGGCCGATGCCGCTGCCCGCCGCGGTGATCACCACCCGCGCGCCGTCAACCCTCAGTTCCAACCCTTCCTCCCAGCCTCATCGCGCCACCGCCGGCGATCCGGAGCGTCCGCTCCGCTGCCCGTGCGGCCGCCCTGCATTGCCACGTTGCCGCGTTTCCCGCAACGGCGGCTACGGCTTCCGCCGTCGCGCGAGCTCGTAGAGGCAGATGGCGGCTGCGTTCGAGACGTTGAGGTCGGCGAGGCGGCTGCCGGTGGGCAGGCGGACCATGAGGTCGCAATGCTCCTGGGTCAGCCGGCGCAGGCCCTTGCCTTCGGAGCCGAGGACCAGCGCCACCGGGCCGGAGAGCTCGGCCTCGTCCAGCCGCGCCTTCGCCGCGCTGTCCAGCCCGAACAGGCGGTAGCCGGCGTCGGCGAGCTCGCCCAGCGCGCGGGCGAGGTTGGTGACGGCCACCATCGGGACCAGCTCAAGCGCACCGCTGGCCGCCTTGGCGAGC
>CALKHQ010000148.1 GCA_937988735.1 uncultured Alphaproteobacteria bacterium | reverse complement strand
CGCGCTTCCCCGGTGTCACGACGGCGCCAGTACCTGGCGCAGCTTCGCCGCCAGCTCCTCGCGGCGGTAGGGCTTGTCGAGGAAGTGCACGCCGCGGTCGAGACGGCCCTGGCGAATCATGGCGTCGTCGGTGTAGCCGGAGGTGAACAGCACCCGCAGACCCGGCCGCAGGCGCGTCGCCTCCTCCGCCAGCCGGCGGCCGTTCATGCCGCCCGGCATCACCATGTCGGTGAACAGCAGGTCGAAGCGGCCCGCGCCGGCCAGCACCCCCAGCGCTTCCGGGCCGTTCTCCGCCGCGACCACCCGGTAGCCGAGGGAGCGCAGAAGGCTCACGACATGCTCCCGCACCAGCGGGTCGTCCTCGACCAGCAGGATGCACTCGCTGCCGCCCGGCGTCTCCGCGGGCCCCCCCGACTCCGCCTCCGCCCGTTCCTCGTCGTGGCCGGCGCGCGGCAGGTAGAGCTTGACCGTGGTACCGTGGCCCACCTCCGAATAGATCTGGACGTGGCCGCGGGACTGCTTGACGAAGCCGAACACCATGCTGAGGCCGAGCCCGCTGCCCGCCCCCACCTCCTTGGTCGTGAAGAACGGGTCGAAGGCGCGGGTGACCACCTCCGGCGGCATGCCGGTGCCGGTGTCGGAGACGGCGACGAGGACGTAGTCGCCCGGCGTCAGGTCCTCGTCCCAGTCGGCGTAGGAACGGTCCAGCGTGACGTTGGCCACCTCGACCGTGAGCCGGCCGCCATCCGGCATCGCGTCCCGCGCGTTGAGACAGAGGTTCAGGAGCGCGCTCTCGAGCTGGGCAGCGTCGGCGAGCGCGTCCCACAGGCCCGGTGGCGTCACCGTCTCGATCTCGATCTGGGCACCGAGCGAATGCCGGAGCAGCCCTTCCATCCCCCCGATCAGCGCACCGACGTCGATCGCCTTCGGGTCGAGCGTCTGGCGGCGGGCGAAGGCAAGCAGACGGCTGTTGAGATCGGCGCCGCGGTTGGCCGCCTTCTGGATCAGTTCGGCGAGCTGCACCAGCTCCGGGTCATGGGCAACGCCCTCGGCCAGCATCTCGGCATTGCCGAGAATCACCGTCAGCAGGTTGTTGAAGTCATGCGCCAGGCCGCCGGTGAGCCGGCCGACCGCCTCCAGCCGCTGCGCCTGCCGGAGCTGCGCTTCCATCGCCCGCTGCTCTGTGACGTCGACCAGGGTCGAGCAGATGCCGAGCTGGCCGGCCCATTCGATGGGGAAGGCCCGGTTCTCCATCTCGATCACCGTGCCGTCGCGGCGCAGGCCAAGCAGCGAATAGGTGTCCGGCGCGCTGTGGCCAGCCTTGCGATCGGTGGCATAGCGGACCAGCCGTTCGCGCTCGTCCTCGGCGAACAGGTCAAGGGCGCTGGGTAGCGCCAGCACCTCCTCCGCCCGGTCGTATCCCAGCATCTGCACCAGCGCGCGGTTGACGAACACCAGCTTCAGGTCGACGTGGACCAGGATGCCGATGATCGCCTTGTCCACCAGCGTCTCGAACCGCGCCTGGAAGTCGCGGATGCGCGCCTCGGTCCGGCGGCGCTCGGTAATGTCGCGGAAATAGACCGCAAGGCCGTCGTCGGAGGGATAGACGTTCACGTCGAACCAGCCCTGCAGGCCTTCGTACCAGGTCTCGAAACTTGCAGGCTGGCCGCTCTCCATCGCGGCGCGGTAGCGCTCGCCGAGTTCGCTCGCGGCCGCCTCCGGCCACGCCTCCCAGATCGTGCTGCCCAGCAGCTCGTCGCGCGGGCGCCGCAGCAGCCGCTCGGCTTCGCGGTTGACGAAGGTGTACCGCCAGTCGCGGTCCAGCATGTAGAAGCCGTCGCTGATGCTCTCCAGCGTGTTGTTCAGCCGGGCGGCGAGGCGGCGTGCAGCCTCCTCCGCCTCGCGCCGGTCGTGCACGTCGATGCTGGACCCGTACCACTTGACGATCCGGCCGGCGTCGTCGCGCACCGGCCGCGCCTGCGACAGGTGCCAGCGGTACATGCCGTCGGAGGCGCGGCGCAGGCGGAACTCGGAAACGAAGTCGTCGCCCGTCATCAGCGCAAGGTTCCAGGCCGCGGTGCTGGCCGCCCTGTCGTCGGGGTGGAACGCGGCCGTCCACGCCTCCATCGCGTCGCGCGCCTGCCCGACGTAGTCGAAGAAGGCGCGGCTGAGGAAGTCGATGCTCCCGTCCGGATCGGCCGTCCACACGATCTGCGGGACCGAGTCCGCGAGGCGCCGGAACCGCTGGTCGCTGCTGACCAGGGACTGATGCGATCGCGACCGGTCGCTGATGTCCTGCAGGGCCCCGTTGATGCGGATCACATCACCCGCCGGACCGAGGACCGGTTCGCCGATCGTGCGCACCCAGATCCGTCGTCCCTTGGCGGTGACGATCTCCAGCTCCTCGTCGTAGGGCTGCGCCTCGCGGATGCAGGCCTTGAGGATACGGTCGAGGTGCTGGCGCCAGTCCCGCGGATAGAAGTGCATCGCCTCCGCCATGGTCAGCACCGTGCCGGGCGGAACCTCGAGAATGGCGCACACCTCGTCGGAGAGGCCGATGCGGTCGTGGACCAGGTCGACCGTCCAGCTCCCGAGCCGGGCCATCCGGGCAGTGTGGTGCTGCAGGCTTTCCGCCTGACGTGCCCGCTCCTCGGCCTCGGCGGAGGCGGCCACCTCCTGGGCCATGACCAGCCGCGCCGGGCGGCCGTCGTAGTCCAGCGGCGACGCGGTGAGCCGCATCATGATGGCGTCGCCGCCCTTGCGGACGTGGCGCCAGGGGCCGGAGCGGGACGGCCCGGCCGATGCTGCGGCCATCGCA
>CALKHQ010000147.1 GCA_937988735.1 uncultured Alphaproteobacteria bacterium | reverse complement strand
ATGCAGTCTTCCACCGTTTCATCCCCCGCGCTGATGGAAGCGCGTTTTCATGGCCAGATCATGGCCACTTTTTCATTCGGCCGCAGACGCGTCGCACCGGCCGGGTCCCACAATCTCGGGAGCGACAGGGGACAAATTCGGGAGCAACAGGGGAATTGACTTGCAATCCGTCCGAAACAGCCTATTTGCTGTGTCACACGTTTTGCAGTGCTCTCGAGTTGTCGTCCCGCCATCAAGAATCCGGCGGGACAGGTCATCCTGGACAATGTGAACGTTGACACGGGCTGTCACGTGGTGTGCGCCCGGTTTTTCTCCTGTTTGTCAGAGGCATGACTATGACGACCGGTACTGTTAAGTTTTTCGACATGAACAAGGGCTTCGGCTTCATCCAGCCCGAGGACGGCGGCAAGGACGCCTTCGTCCACATCTCCGCCGTGGAGCGTGCGGGCCTCAACGGGCTCCGCGAGGGCCAGAAGGTCTCCTACGACCTTCAGGCCGGCCGCAACGGCAAGATGGCGGCGGAGAACCTCGTCCTCCGCGACTGATCGACCGGGCCCCGCTGCGCCGCGCGCGGCGGGGCTGCCTGCTGCAGGCCTGGCCGGTGAAGGCCGGCCGACAGCACACTTCCGTCAGAACGAAAGGACTCGCCATGGACGCGACCACTGCACGATCCAGGGCCGAGGAGCGCTTCGCCAAGGCGACCCAGCGCGACGCCCAGATCCAGAAGGAACGCGACAAGGCCGAGAAGGCCTCCGCGGAGAAGACCGCGCGCCTGCGCGCGCTGCGGCTCGCCAAGGAAGCCGCCGACCAGGAGGCCGCGGCAGCCCGCAAGGCCGAGAGTCGCCGCGGGAAGGCCCGCGTCCGCCGCGCCGGATAGCCGCCTCGCCCGGACGCGCCTGCGCAGGCCGGCAGTCAGTCCCGCCGCCCCCGCAGGTAGATGACCCAGTAGGTGAGAGCGACGCCGCCGGCTCCGCCGACGATGTTGCCCAGCGTCGAGAACACCAGGTTCACCACGACGTCCGCCACCGTTCCCGCTGCCCCGGCGATCAGCCCCAGCGGCAGCAGCGCCATGTTCGCGACCGAGTGCTCGAAGCCGAGCGCGACGAAGGCGGTGATCGGCCACAGGATGCACAGGATCTTGCTGCCCGCGCTGTCGGCGGCAAAGGTCAGCCAGATCGCAAGGCAGACCAGCGCGTTGCAGAGGATGCCGCGCGCGAACACCTCGAGCGGGGTCAGCGCGAACTTGGCTTCCGCCACCCGCGCCGCGGTGGCGCCGACGGCGCCATCCGCCAGCTCCAGCGTACCCGCCGCCCAGACCAGGGCGACCAGACCCAGCGCGCCGACCAGGTTGGCGGGATAGACCACCAGCCAGTTGCGCAGCAGCGCGGCCGTTGAAATGTGACCCGCCATCCGCGCCATCACGATCAGGGTGTTGCCGGTGAAGAGTTCGGCCCCGCCCACCACCACCAGGATCAGGCCGAGCGAGAACGCCGCCCCGCCCAGCAGGCGCGACGGCCCGAAGCCCGCGTCCGCCGCGCCGGTCATCGTCACCAGGAAGAACAGGGCGCCGAAACCGATGAAGGCGCCGGCGAGCATTCCGAGCGCCGTCAGCGGCAGCAGGGCGAGCCGCGCCTTCTGCACGCCCGCCTCGTCGATCCTGCGGGCGATCTCGGCCGGGCGGTAGGCGGCAAGCCCGGTCGGATGGTAGCTGTCGGCCATCGGGCACCTGTGAACGGTGGCAAACGGTGGCGGCGAGGATAGCCGGCGACCGGCGCAGCGAAAAAGGGCCGACCGGTGATCTGGTTCACAACCCCGGTCCGCAGCGGTCGCGAAATCCCGGTCATCAGGGCGCAATGGCGCGACCCACCAGACCGGGAGACCTCCGGTGCTTCGTTCCTTCGTCTTCGCCACCCTCGCCGGCGCCGCCTTCAGCGCCTTCGCCGGCACCGCGTTCACCATCTGCAACGAGAGCGGCCGCGACGTTCACCAGCCCTTCATTTCCCCCGACACCGACACGAGCTGGGGCTCGGAGATGCTGGCGGGCCAGATCCTGCCGGCCGGCGGCAGCGCCGACATCGAGCTCAACCGCCACGGCAGCCACTGCGTGTTCGACATCGGGGTCGAGGACCGCACCGGCGACGACCAGAGATGTACGGGGTCAACCTCTGCTGCGACGACGGCGTGGAGATCAACTGACCGACCGCCCGACGCGATCGAAGCGTCGTCGTAGTGCAGGCGCCGCCGCCGGACGGGCGGGCGGCGGCGTCAACGCGTCCGGGCCTCAGAACACCGGCCCGTCGAACGGATGCCAGCCATCCCTGTGCTCGATCTCGATCACCCACAGGTCGGGGTCGCGGTCCACCGCCCGGGCGATGTAGGCGTCGGCCTCCGGCTCCGGCATCAGCGCGCCCTTCTGCACCGCCATCCAGCCCAGCACGCCCTCGATGTCGCGGGCCTGGGCCAGCAGCCGGCAGCCGCCGCCGAGATGGTTGAGCTTCAGCAGCACCGCCCCGCGGCCCTCGTCGCCGCGCCGCACCACCATCGCCGGCACGCCGGCGCCGTTGCAGCGGCGAACGTGCGCCATCACCCACACCCCGGTCGGCAACCTTTCGTCGTCCACCCGCAGGACCTCCGTCGGCGGCAGGAAGGCTTGCCAGCACGGCGGCTGCCGCCCTATTCAGCGCCATGCTCGAAATCTTCGTCGACGGCGACGCGTGCCCGGTCAAGGCGGAAGTGCAGCGGGTCGCGGCGCGCTATGGCCTCACCCTCCACCTCGTCACCAACAGCGGGCTCCGGCTCGGCGTTGCGCCCGGCGTGCACATGGTGGTGGTGCCGGGCGGCTTCGACGCCGTGGACGACTGGATCGCCGAGGCCATCGGCGCGGACGACATCGCGATCACCGCCGACATCCTGCTCGCCCGGCGCTGCCTGGAGAAGGGCGCCACCGTGATCGGCCCCGACGGCCGCGCCTTCACCCGCGACAACATCGGCGCCGCCGTCGCCATGCGGGCGCTGAAGGCGGACCTCCGCGACATGGGCGAGATCCGCGGCGGTGCGCGGCCCTTCAGCCGCCAGGACCGCAGCCGGTTCCTCGACACCCTCGACGCCGCCGTCCAGGCGCTCCGCCGCCGGCACGCGGGCGGCGGCAGGGGCTGATCCCGGACCGGCCGGCCGCACGGCCCGGGCCAGCAAGGCGGCCGGCGTCGAACCGAGGGCGGGCCGCCGTGTTCTACCCGCCGACCCGGGCGCCCGGCGGCGCCGCGGGAAGGCGGGCGAACGCCATGACCAATCCGATGATCCTCAAGCTCCAGCAGGCCGTCGATCTGACGCCCGAAGACTGCGCGTTGCTGGAGGCGGCCGCCGGCGACCGCCGCCGCGTCCGCTCCGGCGAGGACATGATCCACCAATCCGAGCCGCCGGAAAC
>CALKHQ010000146.1 GCA_937988735.1 uncultured Alphaproteobacteria bacterium | reverse complement strand
ACGCCCGGGTGCGCTACAGCGCCTTGACGAAGTGGTACTCGTAGCTGTTCGAAATGTCGTTCAGCGCGCGGATGTCGTCGGTCCGGGTGTAGCCCAGGCTGGCGTAGAAGCGGTGGGCGGTCTCGAAGCGGGTGTCCGACCACAGCCGGATCCGCCGGGCGCCCCGGCGGCGGGCGGTGTCCTCGATCAGCGCGACCAGCCGGCGGCCGAGGCCGCCGCGGCGCTGGTCCGGATGAACGTAGAGCTTGTGCAGTTCCGCCTCCGGCCCGTCCGCGTGGAAGGTGTAGCCGCCGATGCCGGCGAGCGCCGCGTCGGCCCACGCCGTCCACAGCATGCCGTTGCGCTCGCGGAACCAGGACGCCGGCCGGCGCAGTCCCGGCTCCTCGCGGTCCACGTCAAGGATCACCCCCGGATAGGCCGACCAGCACAGGTCGATCAGCGCGATGATCGCGTCCGAGTCGGCGTCCTCCGCCGGCCGGATCAGCAGCTCGGGCGCGGTCACAGCAGGAATACCGTCGCCAGACCAAGAAAGGCGAAGAAGCCCACCGCATCGGTGAGCGCCGTCAGGAACACGCTGGACGCCACGGCCGGATCCACCCCCAGACGTTCGAGGCCCATCGGGATCAGCGCGCCGAAGAAGCCGGCGACGATCATGTTCAGCACCATCGCCGCGGCGATGATCGCCCCGATCTCCCACGAACCGAACCAGACGAACGCGATGGTGCCGATGATCGCGGCCAGCACAAGGCCGTTGATCAGGCCGACCATCACCTCCTTGCCGATCACGCGGAGCGCATTCGAGGCCGAGATCTCGCGCATCGCCAGCGCGCGGACGGCGACCGTGAGCGTCTGGGTGCCGGCGTTGCCGCCCAGCGCGCTCACGATCGGCATCAGCACCGCCAGCGCCACGATCTGTGTGATCGCCTCCTCGAACTGGCCGATCACCACCGACGCCACCAGCGCCGTGCCGAGGTTGAGCAGCAGCCAGGTGATGCGCGACCGTGTCGTGCTCAGCACCGCCGAGAACAGGTCGGATTCCTGCACGCCGGCCAGCTTCAGCATGTCCTCTTCGGCCTCGGCCCCGACGATGCGGACGATGTCGTCCACCGTGATCATGCCCAGCAGGCGGCCGTCGTCGTCCACCACCGGCGCGGCGACCAGCCCGTACTGCCGGAACAGGAAGGCCACCTCCTCCTGGTCCATGTCCGCCGGAATGCGCTTGATGTCCGTCTTCATCAGCTCGGCGATGCGCACCCGGCGCCGGGCGCGCATGACCCGGCTCAGTGCAACCGAGCCGACCAGCTTCATCTTCGGGTCCACGACGAAGATGTCGTAGAACTCCTCCGGCAGGTCCTCGCTGTCCTGCGACTCGCGCAGATGGTCGATGGTCTCGCCGACAGTCCAGAACTGCGGGACCATGACGAATTCCCGCTGCATCAGGCGGCCGGCGGATTCCTCCGGGTAGGTCAGCCCCTGCTGGACCAGCAGCCGGTCCGGCATCGGCAGCTGCGCCAGCACCTCGCGCTGCTGCTCCTCGTCGAGGTCCTCGATGATCTCGAGGGCGTCGTCGCTGTCGAGCTCGGTGAGGGCGGCGGCAATGTCGCGCGCCGGGAGCGCCTCGATCAGCTCCTCGCGCACCTGCCCGTCGAGATGGCTCAGCGTCTCGGCCAGCACCTCCGGGCTGAAGGTGCGGATCAGGATCACCCGCTTCTCGGGGTTCAGCCGCTCCACCAGGTCGGCGAGGTCGGCCGCGTGCAGGTCCCGGGTAAGCGCCTGGACTTCGTCGGGCTGCTGGTGATCGATCGCGTCGGCGACCGCGCGCACCACCTCGTCGGAAAGGCCGAAGAGCTCCTCGTCGCCGTCGTCGGTACCGGGGGAGACGTCCTGTCGCGCGGTTTCGGCCATGGCCTTGCCTCGGGGTCCGCACCTGGTACACAACAAGGCCCGTGGAGTGACCCACGGGCCCGGCTAATGAGGCTGTGATTTATGGTGCGGTCGAGAAGACTCGAACTTCCACGGGGTCTCCCCCACAGCGACCTCAACGCTGCGCGTCTACCAGTTCCGCCACGACCGCCCAAGCGCCGGCATCGGCGCGCCGCTTGCGCACGGGGGGAATAGCAAATGGCGGTGGCGATAGCAAGCGAGCGTGGCGCGGCCTGCCGTCGCGAAACGCCGGGGTCGGCGCTTCCGCCGGTGGAGTGGCGGATTTCCGCCGGTCCTGTCCCCTACCCCGAGGCGCTGGCGGCAATGGAGGCGCGCGCGGCCGCGATCCGCGCCGGCGAAGCGCGGGAGCAGGTGTGGCTGCTGGAACACCCCGCGCTCTACACCGCGGGTACCAGCGCGAAGCCGGAGGACCTGCTCGAGCCCGACCGGTTCCCGGTCTACAGCACCGGCCGCGGCGGCCAGTACACCTATCACGGCCCCGGCCAGCGGGTGGCCTATGTGATGCTGGACCTTGACCGGCGCGGGCGCGACATCCGCTGTTACGTCCACGACCTGGAGGAGTGGCTGATCCGGGCGCTGGACCGGTTCAACATCCGTGGCGAACGCCGCGAGGGCCGGGTCGGCATCTGGGTCGCCCGCGGCGGCGGCCGCGAGGACAAGATCGCCGCCATCGGGGTGCGCGTGCGCAAGTGGGTGAGCTTCCACGGCATCGCGCTCAACGTCGATCCCGATCTCTCCCACTTCGCCGGCATCGTGCCCTGCGGCATCGACCCGGCGCGCTACGGCGTCACCTCGCTCGTCGATCTCGGCCACCCCGCGACCATGGCCGACGCCGACCTCGCGCTCCGGGCCGCCTTCGAGGAGGTGTTCGGCGTCGGCACGGTATCCGTGCCCTGACGGTGGGCGGCCCCGCCGCCCACCGTCAGGGCTTCCGCAACTCGACCAGGGTCAGGATGTTGTCGTCCGGGTCACAGAAGTCGGCCGTGCGCCCGCCCCAGGGCTGCTCCTCGGGCGGACCGAGGAAGCGCACCCCCTCGCCGCTCAGCGTCTCGTAGGCCGCGTCGAGGTCGTCCACCGCCAGCGAGACGCCGACCAGGCGCCCGACCAGCCCGTCGGCCGCCTCCTCGTCCGGCGTGTCCTCCTCCAGCACCAGCGCGCCGCCGCCGGCGAGGGCAAACACCGCATAGCCTTCGTCGGGCCGGATCTCGTGCGGCTCGAGGCCGACCTGGTCGCGGTAGAAGGCCGCCGCCCCGGCCACGTCGCTGACGAACACCCTCGCCGCCGCCAGCCGCATCGAAATCGCCATCGCCCTACTCCGTCGGCCGCTGGAGGAAGCCGGCGCCGACGGCCGCGCGCTCCGCGGCCCCCAGCGGCTCGACCTTGATGTCATCAACCCGCGCCGCCGGCGGGCCGCTACGGCAGGCCTCGATCATCGCTTCGACCGCATCGTCCGACCCCACGAACACCGCCTCCACGGAGCCGTCGCTGCGGTTGCGCACCCAGCCGGCGAGACCGCGCGTCTCGGCCTGCCGCACGGTCCAGCCGCGGTACCACACGCCCTGCACCCGGCCCGTGATCCGCACCCGTACACCCGTCTCAGCCATCCCGCCGCTCCAGCATCCGCAGCATCGCGGCCGCCACGTCGAGCTCCGCCTTGCGCGCCGCCCGCCGCTCCGCCGCCTCCGGGTCGTCGCCCCAGAGCTCGGCCTGATACATCTCGTCCACGATCGAGGCGTCCCAGGCCTCGTCCGGCTGCATCGCCCGGTCGCGGATGGCGAGCGCCAGCACGATCGAGCCCAGCAGGGTGACCAGGTTGCTCATCGCCGCAAGCTGGAAGTCGTTCATGCCGCATAGCGTCGCGCGCAGCACCGCCAGCGACTGCTCCGGCTGCGCCACATGGCCGATCCCGGTGGTCACCCGCAGCGGCGCGTCGTAGTGGCGCAGCAGCCAGTCCAGCGGTGGCTGCCACTTCGCCTGCTGGCGCGCGGCCAGCCCTTCCGGCTCGGCGGCGCGGTAGCACAGCAGGTCGGTCTCGCCGAACTGCACCATCTGCCCGATCACCGCTTCGCGCTGCGACGGCACCAGGTCGATGGCGGCGTTGCTGATCCGGGTCAGCGGCATGGTCTGCGTGTCGACCCTGTCGCCCTGGGCGTTCCATTCGTCGCAGATCGCCTGCGCCAGCGCCGGGGTGGGCACGGCAAGCGTCCCGCCGGCCGGGGTGCGCACCGGCCGCCCGTCCAGCTCGATCGCCCAGCGGCCGTCCGACACCCGGCTCGCTGCCTCGCGATAGAAGCGCTTCATGCCGGCACCAGCGCGTCGAGCAGCGCCGGCAGCTCGGCGCAGCGTGCGGCAGTGCGGGTCGCGCCGGCCGCGACCAGTTCGTCCAGCGGGTGGTAGCCCCAGCCGACGCCGATCGAGGCGACGCCGGCGTTGACGGCCATGCCGATGTCGAACCCCGTGTCGCCGATGACGACGACCCGTTCGCGGTCGACGCCGGTCTCGTCGAGGGCGCGCAGCACCATCTCCGGCGCCGGCTTGCTTGCCGCCCGGTCCGCCGTCTGCAACGTCGCGAAGCGTTGGCGCAGCCCGTGACGGTCCAGCGCCGAGCACAGGCCGGAGAAGGACTTGCCCGTGGCGACGCCCAGCAGCCAGCCGTCGGCCTCCAGCGTGTCCAGCACCGCGCCAATGCCGTCGTAGAGCGGCTCGGCATGGTCGGGATCGCGGTGCAGTGTCTGGAACGACGCGATATAGGCGTCGACCGCGGCGTCCAGCGCCGCGGCATCGAGCTCGCCGGCGAGCGTCGCAATGGCGAGGTCGAGCCGCAGGCCGACCACCCGGCGCACACGCTCCGGCTCCGGCGCCGGCCGGCCGAGCGCCGCGAAGGCGGCCGTCATCGACGCGATCACCGTGTGCTGGCTGTCCACCAGGGTCCCGTCGCAGTCGAACAACGCGAGCCGGAGCCCCGCCTCACCCATCGGCATCCTCCATTATCAGATCGCCCTCGGCCTCCTCGAAGCCGAAGAAGCGCCAGGTCGCCTGCAGGTCCGCCGGCAGCGGCGCCGTCACCACCAGCCGTCCGCCGGCGGGATGGGCGATGTCGATCCGGCGCGCGTGCAGATGCAGGCGCTTCGCCACCTCCGCCCCGGGCAGGAACGCCTCGCGGCCGCCGTACTTGCCGTCGCCGAGGATCGGGGTCCCGATCGCGGCGCAGTGGACCCGGAGCTGGTGCGTGCGCCCGGTGTGCGGCCACAGCGCGAGCCACGCCGCCCGCCGGCCGGCACGGTCGATGACGCGCAGGCCCGTCACCGCCCGCTGGCCGTTCTCCCGGTCCACCACCACCTGCTCGCCGCTGCGGCCGGGCTTCTTCGCCAGCGGCAGGTCGATGGTTCCGGCATCGCGCTCCGGACTGCCGGCAACGATCGCCCAGTAGAGCTTCTGCGCGTCGCGGCCGCGAAAGGCGTCGGCGAGCCGGCGCGCGGCGGCGGCCGAGCGCGCCAGCAGCAGCACGCCGCTGGTGTCGCGGTCGAGCCGGTGCACCAGCCGCGGCCGCTCGTCCGCGTCGAAGGCGAGCGCATCGAGCATCGCGTCGAGATGACGCCTGGTCCCGCTGCCGCCCTGCACCGCGAGGCCCGCCGGCTTGGCGATGGCGATAACATCCGGGTCGCGGTGCAGCACCCAACCCCGCACCTCGGCCGCGAGCTTGGGGTCCAGCGCCAGCCGCGCGGCCGCCCCGGGCGCCGGCTCCGGCGCCTCCCCCAGCGGCGGCACACGCACCTGCTGCCCCGGCTTCAGCCGCTGGCTCGCCTTCGCCCGCTTGCCGTCCACCCGCACCTGCCCGGTGCGCAGCAGCTTCTCCAGCCGCCCGTGGGTCAGCCCCGGCGCAATCCTGCGGAACCAGCGGTCGAGCCGGATGTCCTCGTCGTCCGGCGCGACGATGCGCGTCTCGACGCCGGTCATGTCACCCTCTTCTCCCCTTGCGGGAAGAGGATGCGGGGATGGCGGCCATCACTCGTCCTCCTCCGCCGGGTCGCGGCCGGCGGCGCGTTCGGCGCGCAGGCGCTCCCAGTAGGCGAGGCGCTTCATCACCTCGCGTTCGAAGCCGCGTTCGACGGGGTTGTAGAACTTCCGCCGCGGCATCCCGTCGGGGAAGTAGTCCTGGCCGGAGAAGGCATCGGGCGCGTCGTGGTCGTAGGCATAGCCCTTGCCGTAGCCGAGGCGCTTCATCAGCCGGGTCGGCGCATTGAGGATGTGCCTGGGCGGCATCAGCGAGCCCGTCTCCCGCGCCGCGGCGCGGGCCGCCTTCTCGGCCTTGTAGGCGGCGTTCGACTTCGGCGCCGTCGCCAGGTAGATCGCCGCCTGCACCAGCGCGATCTCGCCCTCCGGCGAGCCCAGGCGCTCGTAGGTCTGCCACGCGTTCAGCGCCTGAACCGCCGCCTGCGGATCGGCCATCCCGACGTCCTCATAGGCGAAGCGCAGCATGCGCCGGGCGACGTAGTGCGGATCCTCGCCGGCTTCCAGCATCCGCGCCAGCCAGTACAGCGCGGCGTCGGCGTCGGAGCCGCGCAGGCTCTTGTGCAGCGCCGAGATAAGGTTGTAGTGGCCGTCCTGCGCCTTGTCGTAGACCGGCGCCCGTCGCTGGACGAGCCGGGCCAGCCGCTGGGCGTCCACCGACCCGGTGTCCGCCGGCAGGGCGAACGCCTCCTCCGCCAGGTTGAGCAGGAAGCGGCCGTCGCCGTCCGCCATCGCCCGCAGCGCCGCCCGCGCCTCGTCGTCGAGCGGCAGCCTGCGCCCCTCCATCGCCTCGGCCCGCGCCAGCAGCCGCTCCAGGTCGGCGTCGCCCAGCCGGTGGACCACCAGCACCTGCATCCGCGACATCAGTGCGGCGTTCAGCTCGAAGGAGGGATTTTCGGTGGTGGCGCCGACGAGGACGACGGTGCCGTCCTCGACATAGGGCAGGAAGCCGTCCTGCTGCGCCCGGTTGAAGCGGTGAATCTCGTCCACGAACAGCAGCGTCCCCTGCCCCATCGTCCGCCGCTCGCGCGCCTGGTCGAACGCCTTGCGCAGCTCTGCGACGCCGGTGAACACGGCGGACAGCGCGACAAAGGCCATGTCCGTCGCATCGGCAAGCAGCCGGGCGATGGTGGTCTTGCCGCAGCCGGGCGGCCCCCACAGCACCAGCGAGCTCAGCCGGCGGGCGGCCACCATGCGCCCGATCGGCCCGTCGGGCCCGAGCAGGTGGTCCTGACCCACCACCTCCGCCAGGGATTTCGGGCGCAGGCGGTCGGCAAGCGGCCGGGGTGCCTGGGTTTCGAACAGCGTCGCCAACGGGACCCGCGCCCCCGTCAGCCGCGCAGGGTCACGGTCAGCAGCTCGCCGGCCCGCATCACCGAAATGCGCCACAGCGGCAGCGGCTGCGACACCAGCTGCGCCAGGCTCTCCGCATCCAGGATCTCGCGGCCGTTGACGCCGACGACCACGTCGCCGACCGCCAGCCCGATGTTGTACGCGGCCGTGTTCGGCTCCACCGCCGTCACCAGCGCGCCGCCGCGCATCTGGCCGAGGCCGAACTCGGTCATCAGCGCCGGGGTCAGCGTCACCACCGAGGATCCGGCGAGCGGGTTGCGCCCCGAGATCGTGATCGCCTCCGCCGTCGCCAGCGCGCTGGGCGGCAGCGCCAGCACGGCGGTGAGGCGAAGCTCCGTCCCGCCGCGCATCACCGTCAGCGCGACCGCGTCGTCGGGCGCGTAGGTGCCGATGCGGAAGCGGACGGCGTCGCCGTTCTCCAGCTCGTGCCCGTCGATCGCCAGCACGACGTCGCCCGGTTGCAGGCCCGCGCGGTGGGCCGGGCTGTCGGGGGCGACCGAGACGACGAGCGCGCCGTAGGGACGGCTGAGCCCGATCTGGATCGCCATTGCCGCGGTCACGTCCTCCATCGAGACGCCGAGCCACGGGCGCAGCACGGCGCCGCCCTCGAGCAGCGCGGTCACCACCCGCTGCACCATGTTGACCGGGATGGCGAAGCCGATGCCGGCCGAATTGCCGGTTTCGGAGTAGATGGCGGTGTTGATGCCGATCAGCCGCCCGTCCATCGTCACCAGGGCGCCGCCGGAATTGCCCGGGTTGATCGCGGCATCGGTCTGGATGAAGAAGGCGTAGTCGGCAACGCCGATGTCGGTGCGGGCAAGCGCCGAGACGATGCCGCTGGTCACCGTCTGGCCGACGCCGAACGGGTTGCCGATCGCCAGCACCAGGTCACCCACCTTCAGCGCGTCCGGGTCGCCCATCTCCAGGTAGGCGAGCG
Source organism: uncultured Alphaproteobacteria bacterium (assembly GCA_937988735.1). Taxonomy (GTDB): domain Bacteria; phylum Pseudomonadota; class Alphaproteobacteria; order CALKHQ01; family CALKHQ01; genus CALKHQ01. Next base: position 14,796 of record CALKHQ010000146.1, on the reverse strand, counting down.
GCCCCGGCACGTCGATGCGCAGCACCGCGAGGTCGGTGTCGGGGTCGGTGCCGATGATCTGGGCCCGGAATTCGCGGCGGTCGGCAAGGACGACGGTGATCTCGTCCGCGCCCTCTATCACGTGATAGTTGGTGACGACGATGCCGTCCGGAGCGACGATCACGCCGGAGCCGAGCGACAGCGGCTCGGTCTGCGGCGTCGCGTCCTGGCCCTGGGAGAACGGCCGCCGCCGGTTGAAGAACTCGCGGAAGAAGGGGTCATCGTAAAGCCGGGAGCCGCCGGACCCGACATAGACGCTGGTCAGGATGTTGACCACCGCCGGCGCGGCAGCCTCGACAATCGGGGCGAAGGAAAGCTGGATCTGCGTCGGGCTCTCCGGCACCGCCACCGTCGCGTCGCTGCGCTGGAGCGTCAGCCAGTCCGCCGCGGCCGGCGTTGCGGCCAGCAGCAAGGCGAGCGCCGTCGCGACGGTGAGCGGCCCTCCGCGCGGGCCTCGTACCCTGTCAGAAGCTGCGGTCATCGCTCCCAGAACTCCCCCGCGTCCCGGACCGGCCCAACATCTAGCATCTGCCAACGAAAAAGGGCAGCCGCTGGGCGGCTGCCCTTCCGGTCGGTTCGGTCAGGCCGTTCGGCCGCCGGCTCAGTCCTCGGCGTCTTCCGCCTCGGCGCCCGGCTTCGGCCCGGAGTCCTGGCCCTTGGCGCTGGGGTCGCGGTCCACCAGTTCGACGATGGCGAGCGGGGCGTTGTCGCCGTAGCGGAACCCGGCCTTCAGCACCCGGGTGTAGCCGCCATTGCGCGTCCGGTACCGCTCCGCCAGCGTGGTGAACAGCTTGTCCGCCAGCTTCGGGTCCGGAATCAGCCGCAGCGCCTGGCGGCGGGCATGGAGGTTGCCGCGCTTGCCGAGCGTCACCAGCTTGTCGGCAACCCGCCGCACCTCCCGCGCCTTGGGCAGCGTGGTGGTGATCTGCTCGTGCTTGATCAGCGACGCCGCCATGTTGGCGAGCATCGCCTGCACGTGCGCATGGGTCCGCCCCAGCTTCCGGTTGGCCATTCTGTGCCGCATGTCCTACTCCCCCGCGCCAAGCGTCCGATGAAGCCCGATCAGAAGGGCTCTTCCAGACGCTTCGCCAGCTCCTCGATGTTCTCAGGCGGCCAGTTCGGGATCTCCATGCCGAGCGTGAGACCCATGCTGACCAGGACTTCCTTGATCTCGTTCAGCGACTTCCGCCCGAAGTTCGGGGTGCGGAGCATCTCCGCCTCGGTCTTCTGCACCAGGTCGCCGATGTAGATGATGTTGTCGTTCTTCAGGCAGTTCGCCGAACGCACGCTGAGCTCGAGCTCGTCCACCTTGCGCAGCAGGTTCCGGTTGAACGGAATCTCCTCCTGCTCCTCCTTCTTGGCCTCGGCCCGCGGCTCCTCGAAGTTGATGAACGTCTGCAGCTGGTCCTGCAGGATGCGCGCGGCCAGCGCCACCGCGTCCTCCGGCGTGATCGCGCCGTTGGTCTCCACCTGCATGATCAGCTTGTCGTAGTCCGTCACCTGGCCGACGCGGGCGTTCTCCACCTTGTAGGAGACCCGCTTCACCGGGCTGAACAGCGCATCGACCGGGATCAGCCCGATCGGCGCGTCTTCCGCCCGGCTCGCCGACGCGGGGACATAGCCCTTGCCGGTCTCGACCGTCAGCTCCATCGACACCCGCGCGCCGTCGTCCAGCGTCATGATGTGATGCGACGGGTCGAGCACCTCGATGTCATGGCCGCTCTCGATCGCGCCGGCCGTCACCTCGCCGGGGCCGGTGGCGATCAGCGTCATCCGCTTCGGCCCCTCACCATGCATCCTCAGGCCCATCGACTTGATGTTGAGGATGATGTCGGTGACGTCCTCGCGCACGCCGGGGATCGAGGAGAACTCGTGGAGCACGCCGTCGATCTTCACCGCGGTCACCGCTGCACCCTGCAGCGACGACAGCAGCACCCGCCGCAATGCGTTGCCGAGGGTGAGCCCGAAACCGCGCTCCAGTGGCTCCGCCTCGATCTCGGCAACATGCCGGCCGTCGCCCTTCGGCTGGATCTGCAGCCGGCTGGGCTTCTTGAGCTCGGTCCAGTTCTTCTGAAGCACCGATCAGACCTTTCTGCACCCGGCGCGGCGGACTCTGACCGCGACGCGCCGCAATTGCGGGATTGTCCGCCATCCCGGCGGACAGCGCCGGCGCGATGACGCAGCCGGCGCAACAACGAATGCGCTCAGACCCGCCGGCGCTTGCGGGCGCGGCAGCCGTTGTGCGGGATCGGCGTCACGTCGCGGATCGAGGTGATGGTGAAGCCAACCGCCTGCAGCGCGCGCAGCGCCGACTCGCGGCCCGAGCCCGGCCCCTTCACCTCGACCTCCAGCGTGCGCATGCCGTGCTCCTGCGCCTTGCGGCCCGCGTCCTCGGCGGCGGTCTGCGCGGCATAGGGGGTCGACTTGCGCGAGCCCTTGAAACCCTGGCTGCCGGCCGACGACCAGGAGATGGTGTTGCCCTGGGCGTCGGTGATGGTGATCATCGTGTTGTTGAACGTAGCGTTCACATGCGCGACGCCCGAGGTAATGTTCTTGCGCTCGCGCCGCCGCGGCCGCGCAACTGTGGCTCTAGCCATCCTGCTACTCCCGTTGGGCGGCACCCGGCGCGGTCGCGACCGCCGCCGTGGCCCGCATCACGCCGTGACTACTTCTTCTTGCCCGCGATCGCGCGCGCCTTGCCCTTGCGGGTCCGCGCGTTGGTGTGCGTCCGCTGGCCGCGCACCGGAAGCTGCTTGCGGTGCCGCAGGCCGCGATAGCAGCCGAGGTCCATCAGCCGCTTGATGTTCATCGCGACCTCGCGCCGAAGGTCGCCCTCGACCGTGTACTCCGACTCGATCACCTCGCGGATGCGGATGAGCTCGTCCTCGGTCAGGTCATGCACCCGGCGCTCCTCCGGGATGCCGACCTTCGCGCAGATCTCGCCCGCCTTCGCCGGGCCGATGCCGTAGATATAGGTGAGCGCGACGTGCACGCGCTTCTGGGTCGGAATGTTGACGCCGGAAATACGCGCCACCCTCGTCACTCCTTGCTTGCTGCGCGGATGCGCGGAACGCAAAAAACCGAGCGGACGCTCGCGCGCCGCCCTGCCCGAACTGCGTGAAGGGCGCTGAATATAGTCCGCCCCTCCTGCCTGTCAATTGCCATCGATCCGATCCAGGATAGCCGTGATGTCGCGATAGACGCTCTCGATGTCCTGCATGCCGTCCACGGTCTCGAGCAGGCCCTTCGCCGCATAGTAGGGAAGGATCGGCGCGGTCTGCGCGCGGTAGACCTCGAACCGGCGGCGGGCGACGGAGACGTCGTCGTCGGCGCGGGTCTTCTCGCCGGCGGCTACCGCCTCGGCGGCCCGGTTGCCGATGCGCGCGATCAGCGCCTCCTCGTCGACCCGGAGTTCGATCACCCGGTCGAGCTTCAGCCCCTTCTCCTCGAGCATGCGGTCCAGCGCCTCGGCCTGGGCCACGGTGCGCGGGAAGCCGTCGAGGATGAAGCCGTTGGCGCAGTCCGGCTCGCCGATCCGCTCGGCGATCATGCCGACCATCACGTCGTCCGGCACCAGGTCGCCCCGGTCCATGATCGCCTTGGCCCGGCGGCCCAGCAGCGTGTTCGCCTGGACGGCCGCGCGCAGCATGTCGCCGGTGGAGAGCTGGATCATGCCGCGATCGGCCTGCAGCCGAGCCGCCTGCGTTCCCTTCCCCGCCCCCGGCGGCCCTAGCAGAATGATGTTCATCCGCGTCTTCCGCGCAGTCTCGACTTCTTGACCAGCCCCTCATACTGATGGGCCAGCAGGTGTGAGTGGATCTGGCCGACCGTGTCCAGCGACACCACGACCACGATCAGCAGGCTGGTGCCGCCGAACTGGAACGGCACGCCATACTGGGCGATCAGGATCTCCGGCAGCAGGCAGACGACCGTGAGGTAGGCGGCGCCGATGACCGTGAGCCGGGTCAGCACGTAGTCCAGGTAGCGGGCGGTGTTCTTGCCGGGCTTGTAGCCGGGAATGTAGCCGCCGTACCGGCGCAGGTTCTCGGCCGTCTCCTCCGGGTTGAACACGATCGCCGTGTAGAAGAAGCAGAAGAAGACGATCAGCGCGGCGTAGAGCACCAGGTAGATCGGCTGGCCATGGCCCAGGTAGATGGCCAGGTCGCCGAGGAACCCGCCCTGGGCGTCGCCGCCGCCGAAGGTCAGCATCGTCGTCGGCAGCAGCAGGATCGAGCTCGCGAAGATCGCCGGGATGACGCCGGAGGTGTTCAGCTTCAGCGGCAGGTGGGACCGCTCGCCGCCGAACATCTTCTGCCCGACCTGGCGCTTCGGATACTGCACGATCAGCCGCCGCTGCGCGCGCTCCATGAACACGATGAAGGCGACGACCACGACGGCCAGCACCAGCATCAGCACCACGATCAGCGGCGAGATCTCGTTGGTGTAACCCATCTCCAGCAGGGCCGCGACCGAGGTCGGGAACTCGGCGACGATGCCGGCGAAGATGATCAGCGAGATGCCGTTGCCGATGCCCCGGGCGGTGATCTGCTCGCCCAGCCACATCAGGAACATCGTGCCGCCGATGATGGTGACGACGATGGTGGCGCGGAAGAACCAGCCGGGATCGGTCACTGCCAGCTCGCCGTTGGAGAGCTGCATCCCCTCGAGGAAGGTCGCGATGCCGTAGCCCTGCAGCGCCGCCAGGATGACGGTGCCGTAGCGGGTGTACTGGTTGATCTTCTTGCGGCCGGCGTCGCCCTCCTTCTTCAGCTGCCCCAGCTTCGGCGACATCGCCATCATCAGCTGCATGATGATGGACGCCGAGATGTACGGCATGATGTTGAGGGCGAAGATGCTCATGCGGCCGAGCGCGCCGCCGCTGAACATGTCGAACATGCCGAGGATGCCGCCCTGCTGCTGGGCGAACACCTCGGCCAGCACGCGGGCGTCCACGCCCGGCAGCGGGATGTAGGTGCCGAGGCGGTAGACCACCAGCACGCCGAGGGTGAACCAGATCCGCTTCTTCAGCTCCGTGGCCTTGCCAAGGGCTGCGAAGTTGAAATTGGCTGCCAGTTGTTCGGCGGCTGAGGCCATTCGGCTCCCCCTGTCTCAGATCGGCGGGCCGCCCGCGGGCGGCCCGGCGCGGCTCAGGCCTCGGCGGCCTCTGCCTTGGGCGCCTTGACCGGCGTCAGGACCACGGAGCCCCCGGCCTGTTCCACGGCGGCGATCGCCGACTTCGACGCGGCGGCGGCGTGGATGGTGAGCTTCGCCTTCAGCTCGCCCTTGCCCAGCAGCCGGATCGGATTCCGCTTCCGGCGCAGGAGACCGGCGGCAATCAGCGCGTCCGCATCGACCACGGAGCCCGCCTCGAGCCGGCCCGCGTCCACTGCGGCCTGCAGCCGGCCCAGGTTGACGATGTCGTAGGCGGTGCGGTGCACGGCATTGTTGAAGCCGCGCTTCGGCAGACGCCGGTGAATCGGCATCTGCCCGCCTTCATAGCCGTTGATGGACACGCCGCTGCGCGCCTTCTGGCCCTTGACACCGCGGCCGGACGTCTTGCCCAGCCCGGAGCCGATGCCACGACCCACCCGCTTCCTCGGGCGGCGTGCGCCCGGATTGTCGGAAATCTCGTTCAGCTTCATCGCATGTCCACCCAGCGAGCCGCCGCGCCTATTCCGCGGGCTCGACCTTCAGAAGATGATGCACCTTGTTGATCATGCCCCTGACCGAGGGCGTGTCGTCCAGCACCCGGCTGCGGTGCATCTTGTTCAGCCCCAGGCCGACCAGCGTCGCGCGCTGGTCCTTGGGACGGCGGATCGGGCTGCCGATCTGGGTGACCCTGATCTTGCCCCCGGTCGCTTTCGTCGACTCAGCCACTGACGGCCTCCTGCGCTTCCGGCTTCGACCGGCGGCCGAGGATGTCGCTGGTCTTCTTCGACCGCTTCGCCGCCACCTGGCGCGGCGACACCGAGTTGGCCAGGCCGTCGAACGCCGCCCGGATCATGTTGTAGGGGTTGGAGGTGCCGACGGACTTCGCCACCACGTCCTGCACCCCCAGGCTCTCGAACACGGCACGCATCGGGCCGCCGGCGATGATGCCGGTGCCCGGAGGCGCCGAACGCATGATCACGCGGCCGGCACCGAAGTGGCCGTGCACGTCGTGGTGCAGCGTCCGGCTCTCGCGCAGCGGCACCTTGATCATGTTGCGCTTGGCAGCTTCCGTCGCCTTGCGGATCGCCTCCGGCACCTCGCGCGCCTTGCCATGGCCGTGGCCGACCCGGCCCCGGCCATCGCCGACGACCACCAGCGCGGCGAAGCCGAAGCGCCGTCCGCCCTTCACCACCTTGGCGACGCGGTTGATGCTGACCAGCTTCTCGATCAGCTCGCCGCCGCCCTCGCGCTCGCTGCGCTCTTCCCTCGCTCGTGCCATCAGTCGTTCATCCGTTCGCTAGAACTGCAGGCCGGCCTCGCGGGCCGCATCGGCCAGCGCCTTGACGCGGCCATGGAAGGCGTAGCCGCCGCGGTCGAACACGACCGGCCCGACCCCGGCCGCGAGCGCACGCTCGGCGATCGCCTTGCCGACGACCGCAGCCGCCGCCTTGTCGCTGCCCTTCGACAGCTGCGCGCGCAGCTCCTTGTCGATGCTCGACGCGCTCGCCAGCGTGACGCCGCGCTCGTCGTCGATGATCTGGGCGTGGATGTGCTTGTTCGAGCGGAACACCGACAGACGGGGCTTGCCGCCGGCGCGCTGCCGGAGGCGGAACCGGGTGCGTCTCCTGCGCTTCTCGAACAGGCTTCTCGTGGTGCTTGCCATCATCAGCCCCTTACTTCTTCTTGCCTTCCTTGCGCAGGACGGTCTCGGTCCGGTACTTCACACCCTTGCCCTTGTAGGGCTCCGGCGGCCGGAAGGACCTGAGCTCGGCGGCAACCTGCCCCACCTTCTGCCTGTCGGCGCCGGTGATGGCGATCGTGGTCGGCGTCTCGCACTTGATCGTCAGCCCCTCGGGGATCGGATAGATCACGTCGTGGCTGAAGCCGAGCTGGAGCTGCAGGTTCGAGCCCTGCACCGCCGCGCGGTAGCCGACGCCGATGATGTCCAGGTGGACGGTAAAACCCTCCGAGACCCCGGTGACCGCGTTCTTGATCAGCGCGCGGGTGGTGCCCCACATGGCGCGCGCATGCTTGGACTTGTCGCGCGGAGTGACCGTGACCTGGTTGTCGTTCACCTCGACGCGCACGGCGTCGGTCAGCGGCACCTCCTGCACGCCGAGCTTACCCTTCGCCATGACGGCCCTGGGCGCGACTGTCACCTCGACGCCGCTCGGGACCGTGACCGGCACTTTACCTACCCGCGACATTGCACTCTCCTCAGCGACCCGCGCCGGGCCGCTCCGCTTGGCTTCCGCTTCGCCGTCCCGCGCCTAGAACACGTGGCACAGGACTTCGCCGCCGACGTTGGCCGCCCGCGCGTCCTCGTCGGAAATCACGCCGCTCGGCGTCGACAGGATCGCGATGCCCAGACCGCCGTAGACCCGGGGCAGATCCTTGATCTTGGAATAGACCCGGCGGCCCGGCTTCGACACCCGCTTGATCTCCCGGATCACCGGCTCGCCCTCGTGATACTTGAGCTCCACGGTGAAGTGGCTGATGCCCTTGCGAACGTTGTATTCCGAATAGCCGCGGATGTAGCCCTCGCGCTGCAGCACGTCCAGCACGCGCCGACGCAGGTTGGAGGCGGGCGTGTCGATCGTGGCGAGCCCGGCGCGCTGTCCGTTCCGGATGCGCGTCAGCATGTCGCCGAGAGGGTCGCTCAACACCATGGAGCACACTCTCCTTCTACCAGCTTGACTTGATCATGCCGGGGATCTGCCCGACCGAGGCAAGCTCACGCAGCACGATGCGGCACACGTTGAACTTGCGGTAGTTCGCCCTGGGCCGGCCGGTGATCTCGCACCGGTTGCGCACCCGCACCTTGGCGCCGTTGCGCGGCAGTTCGGCCAGCTTCAGCACCGCCTGGAACCGCTCCTCGGGCGACAGCGACGTGTCGCGGATCTTCGCGCGCAAAGCTGCGCGCTTCGGCTCCTGCCGCTTCGCCAGCTCGGCCCGCCGCTTGTTCTTCGCGATGGCGCTCTTCTTCGCCATTACTCCGTCTCCATCCGCCTCAGTTCGTCATCAGCGGCATGTTGAAGCCGCGCAACAGCGCGCGCGCCTCATCATCCGTCTTGGCCGTGGTGCAGATCACGATGTCCATGCCCCTCACCTGATCGACCGCGTCGTAGTCGATCTCGGGGAAGATGATCTGCTCCTTCAGGCCCATCGCATAGTTGCCGCGGCCGTCGAAGCTCTTCGGGTTCAGGCCGCGGAAGTCGCGCACCCGCGGCAGGGCAATGTTCACCAGCCGGTCCAGGAACTCGTACATCCGCGCGCCGCGCAGCGTCACCTTGGCGCCGATCGGCATGCCCTCGCGCAGCTTGAAGCCGGCGACCGACTTCTTCGCCCGGGTGGCGACCGCGCGCTGGCCGGCGAGCCGCGTCAGCTCCTCGACCGCCGCCGTCACCTTCTTCGAGTCCTGGGTGCCCTCACCCACGCCCATGTTGATGACGATCTTGTCCAGCTTGGGCGCCTGCATGATGTTGCGGTACCCGAACTGCTCCATCAGCTTCGGACGGATCGTCTTCTCGTAGTGCTCTTGCAGCCGTGCGGCCATGGCTCAGCGCCTCACTTGTCGATGATCTCGCCGGAGCGCTTCGCGAACCGGACCTTGCGGCCGTCCTCCAGCGTGCGCAGACCGACGCGGGTCGGTAGGTTGGTCTTCGGATCGATCAGCGCCACGTTCGAGATGTGCAGCGCTGCCTCCTTCTCGATGATGCCGCCCGGGTTGCCCGCGGTCGGGCGCTGGTGGCGCTTCACCATGTTGACGCCGGACACGAGCACGCGACGGTTCTCCCGGTCGACGCGAACGACCTCGCCCCGCTTGCCCTTCTCGCGACCGGTGGTCACCACCACCTGGTCGCCCTTCCTGATCTTGAACTTCTCGGCCATGGTCTCGTCGGTCTCCGTCCGGTCCCGCCTACAGCACCTCGGGTGCCAGCGAAATGATGCGCATGAAGTTGCGGTTGCGCAGCTCGCGGGTCACCGGCCCGAAGATGCGGGTGCCGATCGGCTCGCCCTGCTTGTTGATCAGCACGGCCGCGTTGCGGTCGAAGCGGATCACGCTGCCGTCGCCGCGGCGGATGTCGCTCGCCGTGCGGACGATGACGGCGCGATGCACGTCACCCTTCTTCACCTTGCCGCGCGGGATCGCTTCCTTGACGCTGACGACGATCACGTCGCCGACGCCGGCGTAGGTCCGCCCCGATCCGCCCAGCACCTTGATGCACTGCACCCTGCGCGCGCCGGAGTTGTCGGCGACATCCAGGTTCGTCTGCATCTGGATCATCGTTCAAGCCTCCACCCGGCCCGCCTCAGGCCTCGTCGAAAATCACTTCCCAGCGCTTGTTCTTGGACAAGGGCCGGCACTCGCGGATGCGCACGACATCACCCTCGGCGCAACGGTTCTCCGGGTCGTGGGCGGCGTACTTCTTCGAACGGCTGATGAACTTCTTGTAGATCGGGTGCATCACGCGCCGTTCCACCCTGACGGAAACCGTCTTGTCGCCGGACCGCTTGACCACCACACCCTGCATGATCCTCTTCGGCATCCTTCGCTCCTCAGCCCTCGGTGCCGGCCCGGCGGCGGGCGCCCAGCAACGTCTTCACCCGCGCAATGTCCCGACGCACCACGCGCACCCGCGCGGTGTTCTCCAGCTGCCCGCTCGCCTTCTGGAAGCGCAGGTTGAACTGCTCCTTCTGCAGGTCGCCCAGCAGGCTCAGCAGCTCGTCCCGCGACTTGCCCTTCAGCTCCTCGATCTTCATCGCGCCTCAGCCCTCCGCCGAAATGCGGCTCACGATCCGCGTGCGGATCGGCAGCTTGGCGGCGGCGAGATTGAGCGCCTCGTGCGCCACCTCCTCCGGCACGCCGTCGATCTCGAACATGATGCGGCCAGGGGCGACCCGGCACGCCCAGAATTCCGGCGTGCCCTTGCCCTTGCCCTGGCGGACCTCTGCCGGCTTCTGGCTGACCGGCACGTCCGGGAAAATCCGGATCCACACCTTGCCGGCGCGCTTCATGTGGCGGGTCATCGCGCGCCGCGCCGCCTCGATCTGCCGCGCCGTGACCCGGTCAGGAGACATCGCCTTCAGCCCGTAGGCGCCGAAGTTCAGGGTGTAGCCGGCCTTCGCATTGCCGTGGATCCGGCCCTTGAACGCCTTGCGGAACTTGGTCCGCTTCGGAGACAGCATCGTCGCCTCGCCTCGTTATCCCTCGGCCACCTCAGCGGTTCATCGCGGACTGCTGCTCGGAGAGCCGCTTGTCCACCGCCATCGGGTCATGGCCCATGATGTCGCCCTTGTAGACCCAGACCTTGACGCCGCAGGTGCCGTAGGTGGTGCGCGCCACGGCCGTGCCGTAGTCCACGTCACCGCGCAGCGTGTGCAGCGGCACCCGGCCCTCGCGATAGGTCTCCGACCGCGCGATCTCGGCGCCGCCGAGGCGGCCCGAGCACTCGATGCGGATGCCCTGGGCGCCGAGCCGCATGGCGGACTGCAGTGCGCGCTTCATCGCGCGCCGGAAGGCGACCCGCCGCTCGAGCTGCTGGGCAATGTTCTCCGCGATCAGCTTCGCCTCGGTCTCCGTCTTGCGGATCTCGACGATGTTCAGGTTCACGTCCGACTTCGTCATCTGCATCAGGCTCTGACGCAGCTTCTCGATGTCGGCGCCCTTCTTGCCGATGACGACGCCCGGCCGCGCGGTGTGGATCGTCACCCGCGCCTTCTTCGCCGGTCGCTCGATGGTGATCCGGCTGATCCCCGCCTGCGCCAGGCGCTTCTCCAGGTACTTCCGCAGCCGGATATCCTCGTGCAGGAGCTGCGCGTAGTCGTTGTCGGCATACCAGCGCGAATCCCACGTCCGGTTGATGCCGACCCTGAGGCCGATCGGATTGACTTTCTGGCCCATCAGGCCGCCTCCTCGACTTGCTCGCGCACGACGATCGTGATCTGGGAGAAGGGCTTCACGATCCGCCCCACCCGCCCGCGGGCGCGCGGCCGGAACCGCTTCATCACCAGGTCCTTGCCCACCGTCGCCTCCACGACGACCAGCTGGTCGACGTCCAGCTGGTGGTTGTTTTCCGCATTGGCGATCGCGGACTGCAGCACCTTCTTGACGTCCTTCGCGATCCGCCGCGGCGAGAAGGTCAGCGCGGCGAGCGCGTCCTGCGCCTTCATGCCCCGGATCATCTGGGCAACAAGGTTCAGCTTGCGCGGGCTGGTCCTCAGCCGCGTGAGCTTGGCCATCGCCTCCGTCTCGCGCAGACGGCGCTCGTTTGCCGGCTTGCCCATCCGCCTACTTCCTCTTCGCCTTCTTGTCGGCCGCATGCCCGTGATAGGTGCGGGTCGGCGAGAACTCGCCGAACTTGTGGCCGACCATGTTCTCCGTCACCAGCACCGGCAGGAACTTCTGGCCGTTGTAGACCCCGAAGGTGAGGCCGACGAACTGCGGCAGGATCGTCGACCGCCGCGACCAGATCTTGATCACCTCGTTCCGGCCGGACTCGCGGACCTTCTCTGCCTTCTTGAGCAGATAGCCGTCGACGAACGGGCCTTTCCAGACCGAACGCGCCATCGGTCCACTCCTCTACTTGCGCACGCGCCGGCGACGGACGATCAGCTTGTCGGTCGCCTTGTTGCTGCGTGTCTTCTTGCCCTTGGTCGGCTTGCCCCACGGGGTCACCGGGTGCCGGCCGCCGCTCGTCCGGCCCTCGCCGCCGCCATGCGGGTGGTCGATCGGGTTCATCGCGACGCCGCGCACCGCCGGGCGCTTGCCCAGCCAGCGCTTGCGGCCCGCCTTGCCCAGCTTGATGTTGCCCTGGTCCGGGTTCGACACCGCGCCGATGGTCGCCATGCATTCGCCGCGCACCAGCCGCACCTCGCCGGAGGAGAGCTTGAGCTGCGCATAGCCGGCGTCGCGGCCGACGAGCTGCGCATAGGTGCCCGCGGAGCGCGCGAGCTGCCCGCCCTTGCCCGGCTTCAGCTCCACGTTGTGGATGATGGTGCCGACCGGGATGCTGTTCAGCGGCATCGCGTTGCCCGGCCGCACGTCGACCCGCTCGCCCGACACGACCTTGTCGCCGGGCGCCAGCCGCTGCGGCGCAAGGATGTAGCTCTGGGTGCCGTCCTCGTAGGTGACGAGCGCGATGAACGCCGTGCGGTTCGGATCGTACTCCAGCCGCTCCACGGTCGCGACCTGGTCGAACTTGCGCCGCTTGAAGTCGACGAAACGGTACAGCCGCTTGTGGCCGCCGCCGATCCGGCGCGCCGTCAGCCGGCCGTAGTTGTTGCGGCCGCCCTTCTTGGTCAGGCCGACGGTAAGCGCCTTCACCGGCGCCCCCTTGTGCAGCCCCGAGCGGTCGATCAGCACCAGCTGGCGCTGGCCCGGCGTCGTCGGATTGAACGTCTTCAGTGCCATCTTCGCCTCTCCCCCGGCGTCAGATGCCGGTGGTGACGTCGATCGACTGGCCTTCCGCCAGCGTCACGACCGCCTTCTTGCTGTCCGACCGACGCCCCAGCTTGCCGCGCCAGCGTTTGGTCTTGCCCTTCTGCCGCAGCGTGTTCACCGCGGTCACCTGCACGTCGAACAGCTGCTCCACCGCGAGCTTGATCTCCGGCTTGGTCGCGTCCATCGACACGCGGAAGGTGACCTGCCCGTTCTCCGCGCCGCGGGTCGCCTTCTCCGTGATCACCGGGCCGCGGATGATCTCGTAGGCCCGCTCGCGGCTGACGGCGACCTTGCGGTGATACCGGTTCATCATGATGCGGCGAGCCTCTCGCTGAGGGCCGCGACGCCGGCGCGCGTCAGCACCAGCGTGTCACGGCGCAGGATGTCGTAGACGTTGGCGCCCTGGCTCGGCAGCACGTCGATGCCGACGATGTTCGCCGCCGCGCGCTGGAAGTTGTCGTCCGGGGTCTGGCCGTCGATGACGAGCGCCCCCTTCAGGCCGAGCCTGGCAAGCTTGGCCGCGAGCGGCGCGGTGCGCGGCTCGTCCAGCGTCGCGCTGTCGAGGATGATGAGCTGGCCCTCGGCCGCCTTGGCGGAGAGCGCGCACTTCAGCCCCAGACGCCGGACCTTCTTCGGCAGCTTGTGCGAATGATCGCGCGGCACCGGGCCGTGCACGCGGCCGCCGCCGACGAAGATGTTGCTGCGCCGCGAGCCGTGGCGTGCGCCGCCGCTGCCCTTCTGCCGGCCGAGCTTCTTGCCGCTGCGCGCGACCTCGGACCGCCCCTTCACCTTGTGGGTGCCGGCCCGCCGCTTCGCGAGCTGCCAGTTCACGACCCGCGCCAGGATGTCCTTGCGCACCTCGACCCCGAAGATCTCGTCCGGGAGCTCGATCTCGCCGACGTCATCCGCGTCGAGGTTGACCACTTTCGCCTTCATTGCCGTCGGCCCTCAGCTTTCCTGCGTCTCGCCGGCATCGGCCGCCGGCGCGTCCGCTTCCGCCGTCGCCGGCGCCGCAGCCGCGGCCTGCGCCTGCTTCAGCCACGCCGGATAGGGGGCCCCATCCGGCCGCTTCTCCTTCACGGAATCCCGCACATAGACCCACGCGCCCTCGGCACCGGGCACCGCGCCCTTTACCAGGATCAGGTCGCGCACCGGATCCACGCGCACCACCGTCAGGTTCTGCGTGGTCACCGTACGGGCGCCCATGTGACCGGCCATCTTCTTGCCCTTGAACACCTTGCCCGGGTCCTGGCGCTGGCCGGTGGAGCCATGGCTGCGGTGGCTGATGGACACGCCGTGGGACGCGCGAAGACCGCCGAAGTTGTGCCGCTTCATCACACCGGCGAAGCCCTTGCCGATGCTGGTCGCGGTCACGTCGACCTTCTGGCCCGGGACGAAGTGCTCGGCCGACAGGCTGGCGCCGACCTCGAGCAGCGCGTCGGGCGCCACCCGGAACTCCTTCAGCTTCATCTTCGGCTCGACGCCGGCCTTGGCGAAGCGCTCGCGCTCCGGCTTGGTGACGTTCTTCACCTTGGCCTTGCCCGCACCGATCTGCACCGCGGTGTAGCCGTCGCGCTCCTGGGTGCGCTGGGCCACCACCTGGCACTCGTCCATCGCCAGCACGGTCACGGGCACATGGGTGCCGTCCGCGTCGAAGACGCGGGTCATGCCGAGCTTGCGGGCGATAATCCCTGTACGCATGGCTCCCTTCCCCCGGGCCGCGGCCTAGAGCTTGATCTCGACGTCGACGCCGGCCGCAAGGTCGAGCTTCATCAGCGCGTCCACGGTCTGCGGCGTCGGATCGACGATGTCGAGCAGGCGCTTGTGCGTCCGGATCTCGAACTGCTCGCGCGACTTCTTGTCGATGTGCGGGGACCGCAGCACCGTGAAGCGCTCGATACGCGTCGGCAACGGAATCGGCCCCCGCACCTGCGCGCCGGTCCGCTTCGCCGTATTGACGATCTCGCTCGTCGACTGGTCCAGCACGCGATGGTCGAATGCCTTCAACCGGATGCGTATGTTCTGGCTTTCCATTACCGTATCCTCTTTCGCACCCGGGCCCCCGGCCGGCCTGGCCGGGGAGCCCCGCGCGCCTACCTTGCTCTTCTGCCGCCGGCTACTTCACGATGGAGGCGACGACGCCGGCGCCGACGGTGCGGCCG
>CALKHQ010000145.1 GCA_937988735.1 uncultured Alphaproteobacteria bacterium | reverse complement strand
CGCGCCCTCGGCCATCGTGTACGTGCTCTGCTCCTCGGCGCCCTGCGGCTCGTCCCGGGTGAAGATGGTCACCGTCACGTCGCCGGTCTGGCGCTTGGTGTCGGGGATCAGCGCGTCGAGGTCCATCAGGCGGTCGCCGTCGCCGATCTCCAGCGGCGCGGTGGTGAGGTGGAACGCCAGCGGCTCGTCGCCGGCGTCGTGGTCGCGCTCGTGGTCCCACAGGTGGCCGTCCGGGTCGGCGGCGAGCGGGTAGCTGCGCTTGGCCGGATCGCCCACCCAGGCGGTGCGCCGGAGCGTGCCGATCATCCAGAAGCCGCCCGCGGTCGAGAAGCTGACGTAGCGGTCGACCTCGACCGAGTTGCCGCTGGGGTAGAGCCAGATGAGCTCCTGCTGGCCGGGAATGGTGCCGCAGCACACCTTGTCGATGCGGCTCCAGTTGATGTCCTTGAGCACGTAGTCGCGGATGTCGATCTGGCGCGGCATCAGGCTGACGGCGCCGTCGTACATCCAGAAGCCCGACCGGGCAAGCCAGAAGGCGCGACCGCCGTAGCGCACGGCGGCGTGCGGCGCCACGATGCCCGTCTCGGTGCTGACCGGGCGGATGTCGAATATCTCGTTGGCGATGCCGGTGTAGGTCATCCGGTAGAGCGCCGTGTCACTCCATACCAGGTGCACCGGCCCGATCAGGTGCATGCCGCTGATGAGCCTGGAGCCCTCGAACAGGGTCTGCCCGCCGGCGTCGTCCGCCGCGCTCGCCGACCAGTCGGTGACGTCGGTGAAGTCCGACCACTCGATCCGCATCGGGTCGCCGTCGGCCGCCAGCGCGACGATGTGGCCCTTCTCCGAGACGAAGATGAAGTCGGCCGTCGGGGCGTTGTTCACCTGCACGGCCCGGCCGCCGTTGGAGGTGTCGTAGCGGTAGATGTTGCCGCCGCGCGGGCAGAAGATCGGATCCTCGCCCAGCATGGCGGTCGACCAGACGGTGACGGGGAGCGTGATGAAGCTCTCCGACCGGGGCGTGCCGTAGGTTTCCGCGCCATAGGGCCCGACGCCGTAGCCGCGGCCGACCTCGTTGTCCTCGCGGCCGATATTGATCTCGTACTCGTAGTCCGCGCTGCCCTTGCCGGTTTCGGTCGAGGCCGCGTCGCTGGAGGCGGTGACGGTGTAGGTGTTGCTGTCGACCACCGTCGCCAGATAGGCGCCGTCCAGCGTGATGCCCGACGAACCGATCGCCGTGCCGTTGGCGAAGTGCACCCAGGCCCCGTACTCCTCGCTGATGCCGTGGCTGGTGTGGCTCACCGTCACCACCGGCGAGCCCTCGACGGTCGAGAAGGCGTCCGACAGGCTGCCGGTGGCGCGGATGGGCGTGATGTTGGTCTGCGCCAGGCCGTCGATCAGCGTCACGCGCTCGGTCGCGGCGATCAGGATGTAGTCCACGCCATCGCTGGCTGCGTAGGGGCGCAGGCCTCCGCGGCAGACGCCAGGGAAGGTCGAGCCGAACAGCGCGTCGCGCCAGCCGCCCCACTTCTCCGGGTCGCCCCCGACGAAGCGCACGTGGTCGCCGTCGATGTAGCGGCCCTCCTGGGCATAGTCCGTGTCCGACTTGACGATGCCGGGCAGGAACTCGATGGGCTGGCGCAACCTCATCGCACCACCGGCACCCGGTGCATGTGGTTGCGGGCGAGCCCGTTGGCGGCCTGCGCCTCGCCCAGCCAGTACTCCGCCTCGGCCCGGTACTTGTCCCGGTCCTCCCACATCCGCTCGAACTCGCAGGCGATCATCAGGCAGGCCGAGCGCAGCAGGGTCGGGAAGCGCTGGGTCAGGAAGTTGGTCTGGTTCGATGCCGAGAGCGCGGTCGGCTGCGCGTAGCCCATCCAGCGGTAGGCGAATGCCTGCGATGCCTTGACGTTGAACTCGAGCTGCGTCGCGAGGTCGGTGAACCAGGTCGGCCAGCCGGTCGCCTTGGTGCCGTCGGCGAGGTAGACGATCTTCTCGCGGGTGAAGACCTCCGGCGTGCACCAGTTGGACTTGCCCCGCGGACTGGTGAAGGTGAGCGCCGTCGTCTCCAGGTAGCCCGCCGGCAGCGCCAGCGTGTCGGCGTTCTCAGCCAGCGTGCCCGCAGTCGAGAACAGCATCTCGCGCACGCGCAAGCGCTGATAGATCCACGCTTCCGCTTCCGTCAGCACTTCCGTTGACGGCACCGTCGCCCGGCTGAGCCAGCTCCGGATCGAGCCGTCCACCGTCTTCGCCCCGGTCAGCGTGGTGTAGCTCATTGCCATGAAGCGCCTCCATGATCGCCTTCACCACCGTCTCGACGCGGATGCGGGTCGCGATCTCGGGGAAGCCGCTGTCGGGGTCGATGCGCAGGTCCATCGGGGACCGGATCCCGCTCTTGCCGTAGATTCGCTCGTTATGCAGCCGATGGTCGGGATAGTCCGGCGTGTCGGGGATGAGCGCGGTCACGTTCCGCCAGTGCTTCGTCAGGTTCTCCGGCGTCGAGTGCGACAGGAACACCACCTTGCGGTTGGGCAGGGTGGCGACCGCGTTCAGGATGCCCGTCTCCGGGCCAACCACGACGTCGGCGCCGAGTGCGACCGCGCACGCGCCGCGCATGTCGGTGGCGCCGCAGCTGCCGATCAGCCGCCTGGTCGGCCCGTAGTAGCTGACCGCCGCTTCCATGATGATCTGCTGCGCCTCGCGGTGCGCCGGCGGGCCCAGCAGCACGATGCGCGCGTTGGTCTGGTGCAGCAGCCGCACGACCGCCTGGCCGATGTAGGGCCAGAACTTGTGCGGCCCGGTGCCGGCGATCGCCCAGGCGATGGTCGGCCCGTCATAGGGCGGCAGCTGTGCCTCGGAGGGATCGCCGTAGAAGCGGCAGTCGAAATCCTCCGCGGGCACGCCGGCGATCTCGTGCATCCGCTCGAGGTAGTTGACGTTGAACAGCCGGTCGCGCACCGCCTGGCTGTGCTGCCACGCGATCGTGTCGCCGTCGGGCAGCAGCCCGTCCTCCCACGACGCGATCAGGATCCGGCCGTAGCGCTCGCGCAGCCGGTCGATGTGCAGCATCAGCATCCTGCCGTTGGCGATCTGGCCGTCGTCCTGCAGCCGGAAGGCGTCGATGTAGGGGTTGGCCTTCAGGACCTCGTAGAGCTTGGGGGTGGTCATCACCGTGATGTGCCAGCCCTGCGCCTTCAGGTGCTTCAGCGGGCTCATGGCGATGAAGGCGTCGCCGTAGCCGCCGTAGCGCACCACCAGCAGCCGGCGGTCCTTGGGCCACACCACCGGCTCCTCGGCGGTGATCTCGCCGTCGGCGCGCTTCCGCAGCACCAGCAGGAAGCTGTACTCGCTGAACGGCTCCCGGCCGTCGCCGGCGGTGCGCGTCTCGCATTCGACAAGGTGGAAGCCCTGCCCGCTGGCGGCGGCAACGCGGTCCATCCACGCCAGCACCTTCTCGGGACTCAGGTCGTGCTTGTGGTCGGGGTTGGCGCCCGGCTGGCCGACGCGCGGGTAGAAGTCCTGGTGCGGCAGGTAGAGGGTCAGGTGGCCCCCGACCTTGATGACGCGCCACCATTCGGCCAGCGCCTTCTCCGGGTCGGGCAGGTGCTCGAGCAGGTAGCTCGAGTAGACGTAATCAAGCCCGCCGTCCGCAAACATGGAAAGGTCGCGGGCGTCGCCGCGGATGTCGCCGCCGGCGATGTCGAGGCCGATCGTGGTCGGCCACAGCTTCGCCGGCCCGCACCCGAGATCGAGCCCGCGGCCGATCGTGTACGGCGTCACCAGGTGGCAGATTTTCGCCGTCTCGTCGCCCTGCGGGCCGTCCGGGTGCCACATCAGACAGTCTCCGGGTCGCCCTCGTCGTCGTCGTCGTCCGGCTCCGGCGCCTTCGCCTTCGCCTTCTTCGGCTTCGGCTCCTCGACCTCCTCGGGCTCGACCTCGGGGTCGTTCCAGTGCGCCTTCAGCAGGGCCACGTTGTCCTGGTCCTTGTCGTAGGTCAGCCCGCGCTTCTCCAGCTCGGCGCGGATGGCCTGCCAGGTCCAGTTTTCCAGCCCGTAGGGCGGGGACGAGATGATCGGCTCAGCGTCGGGCACGGGCTCCGGCTGCGGGTGGATGTCCACCGCGATCGCCCGGCCGTGCTTGTCGTAGGTGTAGCCGTTCTGCGCGAAGCAGGCGCCGCGCCGGGCCTGGGCGGGGCCGCTGATCTTGGCGTAGGGCTGCTTCGGGTCGAACTTCGGGATGGTCGGCATCGGCCGCTCCAAACTGTTTTCACATGAAACGGAGGCGGGCGCGCGGCCCGCCCCCGGCCGGGTCAGTAGCCGCGCTTCAGCGCGCCCTTGCCCATGCCGCCCAGCGAGCCCTTCATCGAGGCGCCGGACTCGCGGCTGGCGCCGCTCTCGCCGATCTCGCGCACGCCGCCGACGTCGTAGCTGGAATCGTCGCGGCCGGTGGACATGGCGATCGAGCCGCCCTCCATCGAAACCTTCCTGTGCGCGCCGGGCGTCTTTGCGTTGAACCGTCCCATGTCGGGTGTCCTCCTGTTCGCAGTGTGTGTCGGGGAGCGGGCGAGCGCGTCAGATGACGTCGTTCGTCTCGTCCACCTGGAAGGCGTAGGCGATGTCCGCCGACAGGCTGTGGTTGGTCAGCGTGTTGACGAGCTCCTGGCTGCCGACCTCGACGTCGAGCCCGGTGATCGAGAACTGCGAGCCGGCGGTCGCGGTGCCGATGGTGGCGGTGCCCAGCGCTGTGTTGCCGATCCTGAGGATCGCGGTGCAGCCGTCGTCGGTGCCGGCGGTGGTGACCACGCCGTACATGCCCTTCAGCTTGATCTTCTGGATCGGGCGCATGCGGGCGGCGGTGCCGGCGGGCTGGTCCGGCGCGAAGAACTCGCGCATCACCTGGTGGTTGGGGTGGCCGTAGTGGCGGGTGACGGTCATGTCTCTGGTCCTCCAAGCGGCGCGGGGCTTGCGCCCCGGCCGTCAGGTCAACTCGATTGCGGCGAAGATCAGGCGGCCGAGTCCCACTTCAGGATGCGGACGTCCTCAACCTGGCCCTGGATGCCGTCGCCCTTGTGGATGAGGCTGTAGCCCAGCATCGCGTACCAGGCGATGCCCTTGTCGCGGCCGTAGTCGCCGGGGATCTTCCCGCGGATTTCCTCGGGGATGACGATGATCTCCGCCACCAGGTCGGCCCCGAAGAAGAATGCCCAGTCGGACTGGTTGTTGGACCAGTTCTCGCTGTCGATGTGGGTCTGCTCGATGAACTGGCAGCCCGCATAGCGGCCCTTCACGCCCTTCACGATCCGCTGGAAGCCCTCGGAGGTGTGCTGGAAGATCGTCTCCAGGTCGTCCTCGAGCGGGCGCCAGGTGGTCGGCCGGGCGATCGCGAAGTAGTCGTCGTTGAGGTAGGGCGGGATGTTCCGCTCCTTCATCTCGTTGACGATCGTCTTCACGTGGCTGTTGGAGAGATCCTGATTGTTGGTCGCGGTCGCCGTGCCGTTGGTGGTCAGCGCGATGGTGCCCCCGGTGCCGCCGACCACGCGCAGCTTGGTGGCGTTGAACTCGTTGTAGACCTCGGTGTCGAGAGTCTCCTTCGCGTCGATGGCGAGCGCGTTCTTGACGATCTTCGAGACCTGGTACTTGCTCAACGTCTCCAGCTTGCCGCTGTAGGGCACCGAGTTGCCGTACTCGGTGATGGTCGCCGTGCCCTGCAGGATCTTGAACTTCGTCTCGGGAATGGCGGTGCCTTCCGCGAGCTTGGTGCCCTTCTGAAGGACGCGGGTAGTCACATCCCAGTGGACCGTCTGCCCGGCGTGGGCACCCTTGTCGGTGAAGTCCTCGACGTCGGCCAGCTGCCTGAACTTGCAGCTGTCCAGCAGCTCCATCCGCAGCACGCTGGAGATTTCGTCGGCGTAGAGATAGCCGCCGTCAGAAGACGTCGACCAATTCAGTCCGGCCATGTGCCAGCTCCATCATCAGGAGCCGCGCATCAGTTGACGTAGCCGCCCCGCCGCTGCTGCAGGATCTCGACGTAGCGCTTGGCGCTCGCCTCCGGTGAGAGGTTCTGATCCTGCTGCTGGGTCTGGCGAGAGGGCGGTCGCATGTAGGGTTTGCGATGCGCGGCTGCGGGTTGCGCAACGAGCTTCTTCTTCCGCTCGATGGCGGCGTCGAAGCCCTGTGATCGGGTGGTGTCGGCCTCGCTGCCCTTCAGCCAGTTCGGGTTCGATCTGGCTACGGCAGCGGCCGCCGCCTTGAACACCTCGAGGCGGCTGCGCACCAGCGCCTTGCCCTCCTTCTCACCCTGGAGCTGGAGGAAGCGGTGGTTGTGCGCGATCAGCCGGATGGCCTCGGGGTTGCCGGCCTCGGCTTCGCGCAGCGTGTGCTCGACCTGGGCGACGGTCAGGTTCCGCTCCCCGGTCTTCTTCGCATACGCCTTGAGGTCTTCGGCCCGTTCACGGAACGCCCTCCGCTGCGTCAGCAGCATGAAGTTCTCGTCCGTCTGCAAGGCCGGATAGGCTTTCTTGGTCGCCTCGACGTCCTCGTTGAGGGCGCGCTGCTCCCGCGCAGCGATTTCCCGCTGCTCGAGCCTATTCGCTACCAACTGTTCGATCTCGTCCCGGGTTGGCGCCGGGTTTCCGGGCTTCAGCTCGGCAATGATCTGAGCACGGATTCCGTCACGGAGCTGCTGCAGCGCCTCGCGCCGCTCGGCCTCGTCGCCGAGCACCAGCTGCTCCGAAAGCCTGTCGAGGTCGATCTCGGGGGCGTCCGGCTTCGCGGCCTCCTCCGGCTTCTCGACCTTCTCCTCTGCCGCCGGCCTGGCGAGCGCCAGCTGGGCAATGCGCTGCACCTCGTCGATCGGCACCATCTTGACCACGCCGTCGACCATGAGCGGGACAGTGCGCGGCCCGTCGTCGCTGGCGGTCTTCCTCTCGGGCTCGGGCTTCTCCGGCGCGTCGCCGCCCTCGTCGCCGCCGTCCTCCTCGTCGTTGGCGTCGTGGGCGCTCTCCGGCTCCTCGTCGGGATCCTCGCCGTCGCGGATGCGCGCGGCCCGCTCGTAGATCTCGAGGCGCTGCCGGACAACCGGGTCGTCCGGCTGCTGGCGCTCCTGCTGCTGATCCAGCTGCTCGTCCTGCCCCTCCGCCAGGTCGGCGTCGGTCATCTCAGGCAGGAGGCGCTTCGTCATCGCTCGGGCTCCGCGCGTTTCCGGTGTGGTTCGCGTCGAGCGAGCCGTACCTGTGATTCGATGATTTGTCCAATCAGCCGCGCCGCGCGCACCTGGTTCTGCAGGTTGGCGACCGCGCGCCAGTCGGTCGGGTCGACGTCGACCAGCGCATAGAGCGCGTCGCGCGCCTGCTTCTCGGCATGGTCCAGCAGCACGCGGAACGGCTGGCTGGTCTGGATGCCCTGGGTGAACAGCTCGGCGGCGTAGAGCCGGTTGGCCTCGTCGAAGGCGGGGTCCGGCACCGGCTTGCCGAACATCAGCTCGATGCCCTTGGTGAAGGGCTCCGGGTTGGGCATTTCCTGCGTCATCGGTCCTCCTGTCAGGCGACCAGCAGCAGCAGCCGGGCCGCCATTTCCGTCTCCCACGCCGCCTGCGCGGCGTCGATGGCCTGCTCGTCGATCCCTGCCTCGATCGCGTCGGCCTCGGCCAGCAGTTCGCGGATGCTGGCTTCCCAGGCGCGCCGGGCTTCCTCCGCGGCCAGGCGCGCGGCCTCGGCGCGGGCGAGCGCCTTCTCGACCGCGCGGCGGGAGGCCTCCTCGATGCTGCGGACGAAGCCGTCGGGATCCTCGGCATAGCCGAGCCGGACCGGCAGCGCCGGCGGCTCCTCGGGCTCAAGGTCGGGCTCCGGCTGCAGGGCGACGACGGGCTTGCGGATCGGATCGCCGGGCTTCCAGTCGGGCGGCACATAGGGCCAGTCCGGGTGGCGCCGGAGCTCGCGGTTGCGCCGGCGCTGGCGGTCGCGCGGCGTCTCGTGGCGGTAGTGGCGCCCGGTGCCGACACTGCCGCCGGACGTCGGGACGGGAACCGGCGCGGGCTGCGGCGTCACCCCGGCGAGGGGCGGCCAGTAGGCGCCCCAATATCGGTCCGGCCAGTAGCGCGCCGGCCACATCTCAGCCGTCCGCGTCCAGCGTCACGGCGGTGCGGTTGCCGGACTCGTCGACCGTCGCCGTGATGCGGTCCTTGCTGTCGTCGGCCGCGCGGATGGTGATGGTCGTGGTGGCCGCGCCGGAGAGCTTGCCGACCTGGGTGGCGAGGATGAGCTTCAGCGACTCCTCGATGGAGAAGCCGTCGACGTCGCCGGCGGCGAGGATGTCGGCGGTCGAGATGTTGTTCAGCGCGCCGATCAGGCCGGGAATGGTGGTCCCGGTGTCGACCAGGATGGCATCGACGTTGCTGTCCACCGTCGCGAGGTCGCTCGCCGTCGCATAGTCGGCGGCGGCCAGCGTGCGCGCCTGCAGCTCGGCGTGGGTGGGCGGGTCGTAGGCGGCGAGAGCGTCGGCGACCTCGGACTCCACCTCCGCGTCCCATGCGGCATTCCACGGGATCGCGGTGAGCCCGGCGCCGGCGGTGCCGATCTCGGCGGTGTCGGCAAGGATGGCGTCGAGCTGGCTGTCGAGGTCGGCGGACGCCATGCCGACGGCCGCCCGGATGGTGGCGTCCAGGTCCAGCGTCGTGGCGTCCTCGTCGATCGCCGTGAGCGTGCGGGTGGCGGCGCCCCACACCCCGGCTGCGATCTCGGTGACGGCATCGGTCGCGAGCTCGGACGCGCCGATGGCGTCGGGGGCGATCACGCCGGCGGTGATCGCGCCGGATCCCCAGGCGGTGCCGCCGGCCTGCACCACGTTGACGCCCAGCTGCGCCGACGAGGTGTTGACGGCGGAGCCGCCGATCTGGCGGAGGTCGGCCTTCCGGTTCCTGTTTTCGATCGAGAACTGCGCCAGCACGGCGACGACAGTCTGGCTGTCGACCGTCTCGTCGGGCACCAGGACGACGGTGTAGTCGGCGCCGGCGGTCCAGAAGCCGGTGTCGCCGGTGTCGATGGAGGTGTCGATCGTCAGGCAGTGCAGGCCGGTCACGCCGTCGAACGGGCTGGTCATGGTCAGCCCGTTGGCGGTCGCCTTCTGCGTCGCGCCCGAGCCCTTGTAGATGCGGATGTCCGCCGCCTCGAACGCGCTGGACGGATTTACCGCCCCGCCGGAGCCGTCATTGGTGGTGAAGAAGATGTTGACCGTCGCGTCCTCGACGAAATCGCCGATGTACTTCACCGCACGAGCCCCCCGTTGATGAGGCTGCCGACCGAGCCGGCATCAGGGGCCGCCAGGGTGATTTCGAGCACGGCCTGGTTGGCGCCGGCGGCACTGAAGTCCTCGATGAACACGTTGAAGTTGTTGGTCCCTTCCCCAAGGATGGCGAAGCGCATGTCGTTGCCGCTCGCCCAGCCAGCACGGTCCACGATCTCCTGGACGATCGCGGTCACGTCATGGGCGACGACCGTGCCGTTGGTGCCCACCGTCAGGACGGTGTTCGCCGTGGTCTTGGTGACGCCGGCCGGGCGGTTGGTGCCGGCCCACGCCGCCGCGTCGTCCACGTCATCGCCGTGGATGCGCGCGCTCACAATACCTTCGGTCGCGATCTGGTACAGCTTCAACTCCGCCAGGCCGATGGTCGCCCCCTGGTCGACGGCGACGCCCTGAAAGCGAAACCCGCCCCCCTGCCGGCCGCTGTAGAACTGCGTCCGCGCCACCCGCACGTAGCTCCTGGCGGAATAGAAGCCCCCCGGCGCATAGCGGGTGAGGGTAAGCACGTCGTTTTCGGTGGCTTCGATCGCCTCGGTGATGTCGGCCATCAGTTGACGAGCCCCCCGTCCACCAGCGGCATCGCGCCGCCGCCGCCCGCCGCCGGGAACGTCACCTCGAGCACGGCAGGGGTGCCGCCCGGCGTCGAGAAGTCGTGCCAGAAGAAGCCGCGGTTGCCGGTGCCGGTGGCGGTCGAGACGGAGGCGAGGAAGGCCATGTCGTTGCCGCTGGTCCAGCCGCCGCGGTCGAGGATTTCCTGCACGATCGCGGTGACGTCCTGCGCCACCACCGTGCCGTTGGTGCCGGCGACCACGCTGGCGCTGGCGCTGGTCCTGGTGATGTTCCGGGGCAGGTTTGTGGTCGACGCCCACGCCGGCGCGTCATCGACGTCGTGGCCGAACCACGTCGCCACCCCGTTTCCGGTGTAGTCGTGCTGGTAGACCTTGATCTCGGCAAGGTCGATCTGCTGGCCCTGGTCGATGGCGAGTGCCGGGAAGCGGAGCCCGACGTTCATCCTGGTGTTGGCGTAGTTGTACCTGCCGCAGACGAGGAAGCCGCCGACATAGGCGCCGGCGGTGCTGAGCCCGTTCGACTCCGAGAAGGTGATTACGTCGTCGGCGGTGCTGCCGATGGGCTCGATGATGTCAGCCATGTAGCACCACCGGATACTGCACCTCATCGGACCAGCCGCGCCGGCGGGTCTTCCGGTCGAGGATGCGGCTCACGCGCCGGTCGAACGTCTCCTCGGTTTCCCACTTCACCCAGCCGTTGATGGCGCGCGCCTCGCTGCGGCGGAGCGTGACGCCCGCCTTCTCGCGGGCGGCGTCCTCGCCGGCGCCCTGCTCCACGATCCGGTCGCCGTCGAACGCCTCCTGGCGCTGCACCGTCCAGGTGAAGCTGTGCGGCGCGTCGGCGTGGTGGATGTGGCGCAGCCACTGCGCGCCGGTCGGGGTCAGCCGCAGCTCGAGGTCGACGCCATCGACCACCTGCAGCCACCGGATGCGCCCGTCCTCCACCACAGGTTCGGGCAGCGTCACCGCCTTGCCGCCGATCGCGATGATGCCGGCGCGCGCCCGCAGCCCGGTCAGCCGGCTCTCGTGGCGCAGGATCGTGGTCGTCGGGTCGACGATCAGCTTGTAGGGCGCCTGGTCCACCCGCAGCATGCCGTCGTCCTGGTGCCGCGGCTCCAGGTCGATGTCCTCCCAGCGCTCGCCGTCGCGCCAGTGGATCGGGCCCACGAACTGCACCAGCTTGCGCTTGCCGCGGCCCAGGTCGAAGGTCTTGGAGTGCATCGCCCGCAGCCGCCGGATTTCCGGCAGATCGTGCGGCACGCCCGGATGGCGGTCATAAAGCTTCAAGCGCCCACCTCCAGCTCTTCGCGGCGCATGTGGCACAGCGCCGGGTCCACCTCGGCGGCCGCGCGCGCCGGGTCGATCGGCAGGCCTGCGTCGCGCAGTCGGGCGAACACCACATGCGGCCGGTCCACGGCGTCCCGGTACTCGACGCGCAGCACCCGGCAGTCGCGCCGCATCCGCAGGATGCCCTCGATGGTGTCCAGGAAGGTCGCCGCGCCGTCCGGCCCATGCCGCCACAGCGGATGCACCGCGCGCGGGCCGAAGAACGCCTGCCACGACTGCCGCATCTCCTCCGGGTCGCGGCGCATGAACACGATCCAGTAGGGATCCTCGGCCTGGCGCGGCGCGATCCGGAGCACGCCTTCGTTGAGCACCTTGATGAGCCGGCCCTCGTGCGCGCGGGGGAAGTCGGGGGCCCGGTACTGCTCGCCGCGGAGCTCGTAGAAGCCGCCGGCGTTGGGCTGGTAGTGGGCGTCGCCCCAGCGGGCGTTCATCTGGTCGCGGGACGGGTCGTAGTCGGCCTCGAGCCCGCCGGCGATCAGGCAGCGCATCATCATCGAGGTGCCGCAGCGCTGGGAGCCGGCGACGATAGTGATGCTCATGCCGCACCGATCAGCTTGCGGGCGCGCATCGGCTGGCCGTCGCGGCCGGGCACGATCTCGGTCGGCGCCGCCATCACCCGGGCGAGCTGGGCGATCGCCTGCGCCATCTGCTGCTGGCCTTCCACCATCGCGGTGAGCGCCTGGGCGAGCGCCGGGTCGGTCTGCGGCTGCTGCGGCCCGGTGCCCATCGCCTCGGCGAGCATCTGGTCGAACTGGTCGAGGTTGAGGTTCGGCACTTTCCCTTGTCCCTTCTCCGCGAGCGCCATCCGCTTGCCCACCAGGTCGACCAGTATCTTCGACATATCGGCGGCGTGCTTCTGGCGCTCGAACTGCGCCTTCTCCCGGTTGGCCTGGGAGCTGGCGCGGGCCTCGTGCAGCGCGCGCGTGGCCTCGAACTGCATCTTCAGCGCCTCGATCTGGGCCTTGATCTCGGCCTCCTTCAGGTCGGCGGCTGCGTTGATCTGGGCGACCTTGATCGCGGCCTCGTGGCGCGGCATGTCCTGCTCGATCCGCGCCTCGAGCTGCTTGACGTACTCCTGCAGCGCGGCGGTGGCCTGGTCCTCGGCGGCCAAGAAGAAGCGGTCGGCGCTGTCGTAGCCCAGCAACCCGAATATCTCGTCGGAGACAGTCTCGAAGTTGGCCCGCTTCTGCGCAGCGGGGCCGAACATCTCCCCGATCGCCTTCAGCCCGCTCACGAACTGCGTCAGCCGCTTCTCGGGCGATGTCGCGCCGACGCCGACATTCACGCTGACGATGACGTCGGTGTTCAGCATCTCCGGGGTGACGGGGCCGCGCGCCTGCGCCTGCTTGGCCGCCGTGGCGAGGATCACCTGGTCCGTCTCGAACAGCTGCTCCAGCTTGACCAGCTT
>CALKHQ010000144.1 GCA_937988735.1 uncultured Alphaproteobacteria bacterium | reverse complement strand
CCTACGAGCTGCGCTACGTCCACGGCCGCACCCGGACCACGCTGGCGAGCCTCCCGGTGACGATCCTGGACGTGCCGGCAACGGTCTCCGCACCCGATACCGTCGTTGCCGGCAGCGCGGTGGAGATCGCGTGGCAGGGCCCGGACGGCCCCGGCGACATCATCGCGCTGGTGCCCGCCGGCGTGCCGGCAGACAGCTTCGGCGCCCACGCCGAAACCGCCGCCGGCAGCCCCGCCGCATTGCAGGCGCCGGACCTGCCCGGCCCCTACGAGGCTCGCTATGTCAGCGCCCAGTCGGTGATCGTGCTGGCCTCGCAGCCCGTGATGCTGCTGGCCCGGGCGACACTGGCCGCGCCGGAGGAGGCGGTCGCCGGCACCCGTATCACCGTCGAATGGACCGGGCCGGCCAACCCCGACGACCGCATCGTGACCGCCGTCGCCGGCGCCCCGGAGGGCGACTATCTTGCCCACGCCGCGGCCACCGAGGGCTCCCCCGCCGACTTGCAGCTTCCGGACGCGCCCGGCGCCTACGAGATCCGCTACCTGACCGGGCAGGAGCACCGCACGCTGGCCGCCGTCGCGATCACCGTGATCCCGCCGCCGGTGACCCTCGACGCGCCGGACGAGGCGGTGAGCGGCAGCCGGTTCGAGGTCGGCTGGACCGGCCCGGACAATGACAACGACCGCATCGTCGTCGCAGCGGCCGGTGCCCCGGACGGGCAGGCGATCACCCAGGCGCACACCCGCGAGGGCGCGCCGGCGATGCTGGCGGCGCCCGACGAGCCCGGCCCCTATGAGGTGCGCTACATGTCCGGCCAGGATGGCCTCACGCTTGCCAGCCGGCCGCTCACGGTCGTGCCGGCGCCGGCTGGGATCGAGGCGCCGGCGAGCGTCGTCGCGGGCGCCCGGTTCGAGGTCGACTGGACCGGTCCGGACAACGACAACGACCGCATCGCGCTGGTCGAGGCCGGCGCTGCCGAGGGAACCTTCCTCACCTATGCCCATACGCGCGACGGCAACCCGGCGGTGCTGACCGCGCCGGATGCCCCGGGCGCCTACGCGCTGCGCTACATGACCGGGCAGGACCTGACCACCCTCGCCGCAGCCAGCCTCACGGTCGTCTCGGCGCCCGCCAGCGTCGACGGGCCGGCCACCGTCGGCGCCGGGGGGCAGTTCCCGGTGGAATGGACGGGGCCGGGGAACGACGATGACATGATCGTCGTCGCCGCCGTCGGCGCGGCCGGAGGCGACTACGACGACTTCGCCTTCGTGGTGTACGGCTCGCCGGTTACCCTCTCCGCGCCCGACGAACCTGGCGACTACGAGATCCGCTACCTGACCGGCCAGGACGACAGGGTCCTCGCCACTGCACCCCTCGCGGTGACCCCGGTGACGGCAACCCTGCAGGCGCCCGCGTCGGTTGCGGCCGGCAGCAGCTTCGAGGTGACGTGGACCGGCCCGGCCAACCACTTCGAGGACCGGATCATCATCGTCGAGGCCGGTGCCGAGCCCGGCACCTACCTCAGCGACGCCTTCGCCTGGAACGGTTCCCCCGCCACCCTGATCGCGCCGGACGCACCGGGCGCCTACGAGGTCCGCTACATGACCG
This sequence comes from uncultured Alphaproteobacteria bacterium, assembly GCA_937988735.1. Classification (GTDB taxonomy): domain Bacteria; phylum Pseudomonadota; class Alphaproteobacteria; order CALKHQ01; family CALKHQ01; genus CALKHQ01. Next base: position 11,005 of record CALKHQ010000144.1, on the reverse strand, counting down.
GCCGCAGCGACGTGATCCTCGCCTCGGTGCCGGTCGAGGTGCGGTGAGGACCCGGATCAGACGCCGCATCTGCGTTGGCCGGGATGGTGTCCCGGGACCATCAGGTGAAGCCGAAGCGGTGAAGCTGGCAGGAACGATCCCTCTTGCCCGGCGGCACGTGTTCGGTTCCATCGGTCCCCAGCAGAGCGCCTTTGACCTCAAGCTCGTTCTGTATAGGCTTGCGGCGCCACATCCCCTTGTTGTCTCCCCCCGCAGCTTCGTTGGCTAACCACCGGGCAACGACAAGTTGTTCGTCGGGTGGAGGTACAATCAGTAAGTATGTAGCACCCCATTCCCTCGGCCAGATCTTGGCCGAGGGGCGAGAAAGTGACGCGGCAATACATTCCAGGCCCATCGGAGCAGCCTTCTTGCGAGGCATCGGAGGATGCTGCTCAGCGTAGGCGAGAAGCTTCGACGTCAAGGCATCAATCAGACGGCGGGTTGCCTCGAAGCCGTGGTCCGGGCCTTGGTAATAACGCCCGCGCAGTCCGTCCGGCGCATTGAAGAAGATGTCGAGCGTCTGCTCGCTCACGGAAAGGCGGTAAATGATCTGCCGAGCTGCATTCTTCGGAACACCCGGCGGCGGGCTGTTATACGGTTCGACCCAGGCTTCCGTTACCACAGCCTCGTCTGCGACCCGAACAACCAGACTTTCGAATGATGCCTGCTCCAGATAGGCCCGTCGGCTGGGGGGGAAATGATCCATGTTCCATTCCTCAGCAGAAGGCTTGCGAAGCATGGGCAGGCCCCCTTGTTCCGGATGCCCGTCAGGAACTCAGGCGCCACTAGCAGCAGAAAGGCTGGCGCTGTGATGGTGGGCCTGGCAGGACTTGAACCCGCAACCAAGCCGTTATGAGCGGCCCGCTCTGACCAGTTGAGCTACAGGCCCACCGTGCGCCGGCGCAAGGGCGCGGCCATCCGGTTACCAAAATGCGACGGGCGTGGGTAGGGCCAATCCGGCGCGCCGGCACGACCGTCGGCGCGCCGGGCATTGCACATCCGGGCCACAGCCCTCACGCCTGCGGCCGGGCCAGCGTCACCGTTGCGCGCAGACCGCCCAGCGCGGCCTCGCCGAGGGTCAGCGTGCCGCCGTAGAGCTGGGCGAGGTCCATCACGATCGCGAGCCCGAAGCCGGAACCGGGCGGCGCCTCGTCGAGCTGCTCGCCCCATTTCAGGGCGGCCGCGCGGCTTTCTTCCGGGATGCCCGGGCCGTCGTCCTCCACGGTGACGGTCAGCCCTTGCCGACCGGCCGCGGCCGCGATGCGGATGGCAGTGCGCGCGTACTTGTGGGCGTTGCCGACGAGGTTGGCGAGGATCGCCTCCAGATCCGCCTTCTCCACCGGGAAGGCAAGGTCATCGGGACAATCGACCGTGATCGCGACCGGCGTGCGCCGGAACAGCAGGCGGTGGCTGTCGGCGATGTCCTCCAGGATGGGCCCGACCGCCACCGGCCGCACCGTGAGCGCCCCGGGCCCGATGGCGCGGGCGAGCGCCGAATAGCGGTCGATCAGCCCGCGCATCCGGGCGAGCTGGCGTGCGACCAGCGCCGCGCGCTCCGGCTCCAGCGCCGCCTCCTTCAGCGTGTTGCCGACGATGGCGATCGGGTGGTTCAGGTCGTGGGCGATCTTGCCGACATATTTGCGGCTGCGCTCGAGCATGCCCGCCTGCCGCTCCAGCAGCTCGTTCACCTGATCGACCAGCTCCTGCAGTTCGGCGGGATGGCGGCCCTCGATCCGGTCGGTGGTGCCGGCGCGGAAGCGGGCGATGGCGCCGTGCACCCGGGCCAGCCCGCCCTTCACCAGCAGCAGCGCCACCGCGGTGATCGCCGTCAGCACCACGAAGGTCGGCACTGCCGCGTACCAGATCAGCGGGCTGAGCCGGGCATCATAGTCCGCGACCAGGCTCTCGTACTTGGCCTCGCGGATGCCGACCTGATAGCGGATGGTCTCGATGGCGCCGGTTTCGCGATCGACCTCGCGCACCAGCCGCTCGGCGAGCCGGAGCGGGCCGATGTCCGACCCGACGAACTCGACCGTGAAGTCCGCCTGCGGCTCCGTGGCGATCGTCGGCAGCCGGCGGTCCGAGAGCGTCAGCACGGTGGAGCGGGCGATCGGCTCGCCATCCTTCGAGATCTGCCACACCCATTCCAGGTCCGGCTCGGCGAAGGAGAAGCTGCCGGACGCCTGGGCACTGGCGCGGGCGGCGCGCAACTGGTTGCCGAAGCCGGAAAGCTGGGCGTCAACCACGCCTTCCGCCGCAGCACGGATCAGCTCGCCCGCGCCCAGCCAGATCACGGGCGCCGCCACCGCCACCAGCAGCGCGGCCACCAGCAGTACCCGGCCGAACAGCGTGCCCGGCCGGCGCGCAGGCCCGCGCGTGGGTCGCGCCGCGGTCACCCGATGTCGCAGACCAGGCGGTAGCCGTAGCCGTATTCGGTCTGGATCACCCGCCGGTGCAGCTTGTCGCGCAGCCGGCTGACGTAGACCGGAATCTCGTTGGTCGTCTTGGCGCTGGCGCCGTCGAAGTTGTGCTTCACCAGCTCATCGGCGGACACCGGCCGGTCGCGGTTTACGAACATGTAGTGGAGGATGCGGTATTCGGTCGGCGTCAGCTTCACCGGCCTGTCCTGGAACCACACCCGCATCGCCTGGGTGTCGATGCGGATCATGCCTTCGCTGAGCGTGGTGGTGCTGGTGTTCGGCCCGCCCGAGTTGGTGACGCCGCGCACCCAGTCGAGCAGCAGCTCCAGGTCCACCGGCTTGGTCAGGAAGTTGGTGGCGCCGGCCCGCGCCGCCTCCTTCATGTCGGCAACCTCCTTGCGCGACGCGGTCAGCACGATCACCGGCATGGTCAGGCCCTGGTCGCGCCAGCGGCGCAGCACGCTGAAGCCGTCCATGCCGGGCAGGCCGGGGTCGAGGACGACGGCGTCGAACGGCTCGGCCGCGCCCAGCTCCAGCGCCTCGATCCCGTTGGTCGCCACATCCACGGCGTAATTCTCGTCGCGGAGCACGGCCGCGATCTGGTCGGCCAGGTCGGGGTCGTCCTCGACAAGCAGGATGCGCATGGATGCCTCTCCGGGAGTGTCGGACCGGACCCGATTCTCGGCCGATTCAGCGGGGCGGTGCAAGGGTCACCCGCCGGAGACGGAGACGATCCGACCGTTCGCCGGGTCGATGTAGACGATGATGATCCGGTCGTCGGGCCGGAGGATGCGCACCTCGTAGAGGAAGCGCGGCGAGCCGGGGTCGGGGTAGTACTGCTGGGTGGTCAGCACCCGCCCGGCGTACTGCGGGTTGCGCTGGAGCTGGGCGAGGATGCTGAACAGGTCCGGCGCCTGGGCAAGCGCGGCGCCCGAGGCAAGCCCGATCAGCACCGCGGCGAGCGCGGCGAGGGGACGGCGGAGGAAGCGGCGGTTTCGCGTCATGGCCGGAACTATAGGCAGGCGCGGGCAAAAACCCCATGTCCCGTCTGTTATCCGGCTTTAAGGCGTTGAAAATCAAATAATTGGCGCCGCATCCCAATGAAAGCGGGCGGACCGTAGCCTCTCCGGCCATCGACAACGCGTTCGGCCGGGAGCCAGACCATGTCCGCCAAGTCCAGGATCGTCTCCACCCTCGCCCTCGCCTTCGGCGTGATGTCGGCCGCGCTGACGGCGACGGCAGCACCCCTGACCGGCGCCGCCGCGCACGGCAGCGGGTGGAACAGCGGCGGCAACAATGGCTGGGGCAACAACGGCTGGCACAACAACGGCTGGGCCCAGCAGCAGGTCCAGACGCTCGTGATCAGCATCGACCGCTACGTCGGCAACGAGATCCTGCCGCTGCGCCAGCTCGGCAGCATCGACCACCGCTACAACGGCCACGCCCTCCGCTCGGTCCGGGTCAAGGTCCATCCGTGGAGCCCGCCCGCCCAGGTTCAGCTGCTGGTCAACGGCCAGGTCGTGGATACCGCCCACACCGCCGGCAAGCAGGCGGTCGAGCTGCGGCCCGGTCACCGCGACGTGTTCGGCCAGGAGATCCAGACCCTGCAGCTCAGGACCGTCGGCCTCGTCTCGATCGAGGACATCGAGCTCAGCCTGGTGCGGCCTGCGAGCTGGGGCCCGGGCGGCCAGCCACAGCCGGTGTGCCAGCCGGTCGAGCGCCAGATCGGCGCCCAGGTGCGGTTCGGGCAGATCAACCTGAACCAGCTCTTCAACCTCGCCCAGTACCCAGGCTGCCGCATCGGCTCCGTCACCTTCGTTGCGAGCACCACCCAGGGCTTCGGCCAGGCCGCGGTGACGGTCAACGGCGTCGAGGCGAGCAACCGCCAGCAGGTCGCGGCCTGGCCCGGCACCTACACCCTCAACTTCTGGAACCAGCCTGCGCTCGGCGCCAACACGCCGCAGATCGCGCTGAACCTGATCGGCCAGTTCACGGTACACACCGTGCGCCTGAACCTGGTCCGCAACTGACCGCAGGCGCTGCAGCGCGGGCCCGTTATGCGATCTTAATCTGCTTAACGAGAGATAATCGCCCGCCCATGCAAGTGTAAGCGCGGACTTGCCAGATTGAAGGCGTCGGACGGGCCGGACCGCGACAGGTACAGCGGACCGGCCGGTCCTCCCCGAGATTGCGGGCGGATGTCGGTGGCCGTCCGTGATGCAACCCCTCCCCGTCCCCGACCACCGACAGGTCCGCCCCGGCGCAAGCAGTGCCGGGGCGGTTTCCTTTTCAGCTCCGCGTTGCGGGGGACGCGGCCGCTCCCCTATCATCCCTGCCATGGAAACAGGCGACAGCGGGCAGCGGCACCCGTTCGCCCACGGACAAGCCGGGGCATGAGCCACCGGCGCCGGCCGCGCATTGCCAAACGCGCGTTGCCCGGCGCCTCTCCCGGGCTCCTGCTGCCCGACCCGGCGGCGTATCCCACCCGCATCCACGCCCTTGCCTACGGCCCGGACGGCCTCGAGGAGCGCGATCCCTGCAGCATCGAGGAGCTGGAGCGGCTGTGCGGCGCGGCGCCAGTGCTGTGGGTGGACATCGTCGGGCTTGGCGACGTCGGGCTGATCGAGCAGGTCGGCCGCCTGTTCGGGCTGCACCCGCTGTCGCTGGAGGATGCGGTCAGCGTCCACCAGCGCCCGAAGACGGAGAACTATGACGACCACGTCTTCGTCGTCATGCGCATGCCGCCCGCCGGTAAAGGGACGGGCAGCGAGCAGGTGTCGCTGTTCGTCGGCCAGGGCTTCCTGCTCACCTTCCAGGAGCGGCCGGGCGACTGCTTGGAGCCGGTGCGGGACCGGCTGCGGCGGGGCAAGGGCAGGATCCGCCAGCAGGGCGCCGACTACCTCGCCTACGGGCTGATCGACGCGGTGATCGACGGCTACTTTCCGGTACTGGAGCGGCTGGGCGACCAGGTGGAGGCGCTGGAGGACGCGGTGATCGCCCGCCCGGAACCAGACCAGGCGGACCGGCTTCACCAGGTGCGGCGGGAGCTCCTCACGCTCCGCCGCTCGGTGTGGCCGACGCGCGAGCTGGTGAACGACATCATCCGCGACGAGTCGCCCCTGATCGGCGATACCGCGCGGCTCTACCTGCGCGACTGCTACGATCACACCATCCAGCTGATGGACATGGTCGAGACCTACCGGGAGATCACGGCCAGCCTGCTCGACGTCTATCTCTCCAGCCTGTCGGCGCGAATGAACGAGATCATGAAGGTGCTGACCATCATCGCCACCATCTTCATCCCGCTGAGCTTCCTCGCCGGCGTCTGGGGCATGAACTTCGACCCCGGTGCCTCTCCCTGGAACATGCCGGAGCTGAAGTGGGCGTTCGGCTATCCGGCCGCCCTGCTGGTGATGGCGGCGGTCGGCTTCGGGCTGGTGTTCTGGTTCTGGCGCAGGGGGTGGATCGGGCGGCGGCGCAACCGCAAGTGACGACGCGACGGCCTAGCCGCCCTCGCAGCATGCCGCATCCTTTCGCCGCGGCAAGGGAAGGACCGATGACGAAGCACCGCATCTACACGACCAGCTTCGCGAGCATCTATCCCCACTACGTCGCCAAGGCGGAGAACAAGGGGCGCACCAGGGCCGAGGTGGACCGGATCATCACCTGGCTGACCGGCTACGGCGACAGCGAGCTTCAGGCCCAGCTCGACCGGCACGTGGACGTGGAGACCTTCTTCGCCGAGGCGCCCCAGATGAACCCGGGGCGAACGCTGATCACCGGCGTCGTCTGCGGCGTACGGGTCGAGACCATCGAAGACCCGCTGATGCGCGAGATCCGCTACCTCGACAAGCTGATCGACGAGCTCGCCCGCGGCAAGCCGATGGAAAAGATCCTGCGGCAGGGGTGAGGCTTCTCGAAGTCTGCGGACCTCTCCGTCAAGTCTCCGGCTTGCCGGGCCGAAGCCCGCAGGGCGAAGGCTGGTGGGCCGTGCTGGGATTGAACCAGCGACCTCTCGCGTGTGAGGCGAGCGCTCTCCCGCTGAGCTAACGGCCCTGACGCGGTTTTGACGTGTATCGCGTCGGCGCGGGGCGCATAAAGGGGCAGCGGCGTCGCCCTGTCAAGCGCCGCAGCAGGAGACCAGGCCATGGGACGTTGCGTTCGTGTCGCGGCCATCCTGGCGGGGGCCGTGGCCGCAGGGGCCGCCGGTTCGGCCGGGGCGCAGACGCGCTACGACTACGACGTCTACGTTGGCGGCAGCCAGGTCGCGGATCTCAGGGTCACGGTCGACCGGGTCGGCGACCGCTACCGGATGGTGAGCGAGATCGAGCTCGTCGGACTCGCGGCGATCCTCAGCGACTGGAAGGCGCGGGGCGAGGCGGAGGGCGCGCTCACCGGCGCGCGGCCGGTACCGGTGCGCTACGCCTCCTACAACCTCGTCCGCGGCGAGAACCGGCGGGTGGAGATCGCCTATGACGCCGGCACGGTGGCGGAGGTGATCGCCGTGCCCTCCAACGAGGAGGACGCGCGCGACCCGGTGTCGCCCGACCAGCAGCGGGGGACGGTCGATCCGCTGTCGGCGGTGCTGGCGGCGAGTCTGTCCCCGGCCGACTGCGGCGGCGACCGCAGGCTGTTCGACGGCCGGCGGCTGACCGAGATCCGGGTGCAATCCGCCACCTCCGCCGCGGCCCCCGTAACCGACTACGGCATCTATGCCGGCCCCGCCACGCTCTGCCGGGTCAGCATCGTGCGCACCGGCGGAACCTCCCGCCAGTGGGAGGGCGAGCGGCAGACGCCGTCGGACGTATCGATCTGGCTCGCCCCGGTCGCCGACGATCTGGCGGTGCCGGTTCGACTCGAGGCCGAGACCAGCTGGGGCTTCATGCGGACCCACCTGGTGGGCGTGCACCCGCTCGCCACCAACTGACGGGCGCCCGCGGCCCGGCCCGGGCCCCTACAGCAGATCCGGGGCCGGCCCCATCACCGGAGCGGCGCCGGCCGTTGCCGCTGCGGCGAGCCCCGCTGTCTGCGGCAGGACGTGGGCGGCGAAGAAGCGGGCGAGGCCGGCCTGGGTCGCAAGGAAGGCGGGGTCGCCGGTCCCGCCTGCCGCGGCGGAGAGCGCCCCCTTCACCAGCAGCCAGCCGCCGATGACGGTCGCCGACAGGTTGAGATAGGGGAGCGACCCGGCCAGCGCGTCGGCCATCGCGCCGGCCCGGATCCGGTCCACCATCCAGTCGGTTGCCTGGCGCGCGGTCCGGATCGCGTCCGCCAGCGGCGCGCCGATATCTGCCAGCTGGGGCGTGCCGGTGGCCGCCCCTGCCGTTGACGACGCCTCGTCCAGCAGCGCGCGCATCGCCGCCCCGCCGTCGAGGGCGAGCTTGCGCGCCACCAGATCCTGCGCCTGCACGCCGTTGGTGCCCTCGTAGATCGGCAGGATGCGCGCGTCGCGGAACAGCTGGGCGACGCCCGTCTCCTCGATGAAGCCCATCCCGCCGTGGACCTGCACCGCCTCCGAGGTGATCGCGCAGCCGGTCTCGGTGAGCCACGACTTCACGATCGGCGTCAGCAGGTCGAGGCGCACCTGCGCCGCCGCCCGCGTCGTCGCATCGGGATGGCGGAGCGCCGTGTCGTGAGCCGCGGCGGCGAGATAGGCGAGACCGCGCATCGCCATCAGGTGGCTCTTCATCCACAGCAGCATCCGGCGCACGTCCGGATGGTGGATGATGGCGGAGGCCGGCTCGTCGCGCCCGACGGCACGGCCCTGGATGCGGGAGCGGGCATAGGCGACCGCCTGCTGCCACGCCTGCTCGGCGACGCCCAGCCCCTGCACGCCGACGGAGACGCGGGCATCGTTCATCATCGAGAACATGCAGCGCAGGCCGCCGTGCACCGGCCCGACCAGCTCGCCGACGGCGCCGCCGTTGTCGCCATAGGCCATCACGCACGTCGGGCTGCCGTGGATGCCGAGCTTGCGCTCCAGCGAGACCACGCGGAGGTCGTTGTGCGCACCGACCCGGCCATCGTCGTCCACCAGCATCTTCGGCACCACGAACAGCGATATCCCCTTGGAACCCGCAGGCGCGTCGGGCGCGCGCGCCAGCACCAGGTGGACGATGTTTTCCGCCATGTCGTGGTCGCCCCAGGTGATGAAGATCTTCTGCCCCTGGATGCGCCACTTGTCCGGGCCCAAGTCCGGCGCCGGCGTCGCCCGCGTCCGCAGCGCGCCGAGATCCGTGCCGGCCTGGGGCTCGGTCAGGTTCATGGTGCCCGTCCAGCGCCCCTCGATCAGCGGCGGCAGGTAGCGCGCCTTCTGCTCCGGCGTGCCGTGCGCCGTCAGGGCGACGATCACGCCCTGCACCAGCAGCGGCGCCAGCCCGAAGGAGAGGCTCGCGCCCTGCCACATCTCCTGCACCGCCGTGGCAACCACCCACGGCAGCCCCTGGCCGCCGAATTCCGGATCGAAGGGCACGCCGTTCCAGCCGCCCCGGGCGAACTGGCGCCAGGCGTCCGCGAACCCGCGCGGCGCCCGCACCACGCCATTCTCCAGCCGGGCGCCCTCGACATCGCCGATGCGGTTCAGCGGGGCGATCACCTCGCCCGCCAGCCGCCCGGCCTCGGCCAGGACCGCATCGACCAGCTCGCACGTCGCCTCCTCATAGCCCGGCAGCACCGCCACGGCGGGGAAGCCCGCCATGTGGTCCATGGCATAGCGCATCTCGCTGAGCGGCGCGGCATAGGGCATCGAACGGCTCCTCGCGGCTGATCCGGACGGCGGATATAGCTACCGGGTCGGAACGGCGTTGCCTAGCCGCGGAGAAACCAGTGGCATCCCACTGCCGTTCATGCCTTCCGCCCGCGGCCGGCACGCCCCGCGGCGCGCGACAGGTTCAGCGCCACGGCGGCGCGGACGAGATCCCTGAACGCTGCCGCATCGATCGCCTCGCCCTCGCGGATGTCGATTGCGCGCCGCGTGTTGCCTTCCAGGCTGGCATTGAACAGCCCGGCGGGGTCGTCGAGATCGGCGCCCCGGGCGAAGGTGAGCTTGACGACGGCCTTGTAGGTCTCGCCGGTACAGATGATCCCGGCGTGGGACCACACCGGCACCCCGCGCCACTTCCATTCCTCGACCACCTCGGGGTCGGCCTCGTGGATCAGCCGGCGCACCTGCGCGAGGGTTTCGCCCCGCCAGTCGCCGAGTTCGCGGATGCGGGCGTCGATCAGCCGGGAGGGTGCATCGTCGCCCGCTTCGTCCAGCATGTCGTTCATGGCCTCGCTCGCTCCCTCAGCCTGACGTCTCGGCTGCGTCCTCGGCTGCAGGCCCCAGCCGCCGCCGCATGTCGCGATAGGCGGCACAGATCAGGGCCGCCAGCGCCGCCTCGTCCAGCGCCGCGCCGGGCCGCAGCTTCACGTGGCGCATCCGCGTGCCAGTGCCTTCGAGCAATCCGGCAGGGTCCGGCAGCGCCGCGCCACGGAAAAAGCCGACGTTGGCATGGGCCCGGAAGGCGTTGACATAGCCGAACGCCGCGTCGCCGACGCAGGCGACCGGGCAGCCGTCGTGCAGCAGCTCGCGCACGTCGCCGCCGCAGGCGCGCATGCGCTCGAACCAGAACCGTGCCATCAGCCGCAGCGGGTCCGGGTGGCGCGTGAACCAGTCCTCGACCGCGGGATCGCGCCGGACGGCGCCGGCAAACCGCATCAGGTCGTCCATGCCGCCAGCATGACCGCCGGCGCGCGATCCGTCGAGCGCGCGAAGGGCTACATGCGTTCGCCCGGCAGCACGCTGGCCTGCCTCACCCAGCCGGCGAACTGCGCTTCGTCCAGCACGTCGCCCTCGTGGATGTCCAGATAGCGCACCGTCGCGTGCTTCGACGCCCCTGGCGGCACCGGATCGAGCTGCGCTCCGCGGAAGAAGGCGACCTTCACGTAGCGGGTGAAGCAGTGGAAGCTGAGGAACCACAGGTCGTCCTCGACGCCGTAGAAGGGCGAGTTCCACTTCACCGCCTTGCGCACGCCGGGAACGGTGCGTTCGATGATCGCGTCGAGACGCCGGCCGAGATCGCTCTTCCAGCCCGGCATGGCGGCGATGTAGGCCTGCACCGGGGCATCGCCGTAGCCCTTCGGAATTTGGGGATTGCCGCCCGAGAGCAGCTTCGGCCCTGCGGCCCCCTTCTCTCCCGCGGGCTTCGCCTTCCCGGGCGTCTTGCCGGCCATCGCGCTCACTCCGCCGTGCTCCGTGAGGCATAGCGGAGTTGTGCGCCCCGTGCAAACGCGGAGGAACGTGCCGGGTTTCGGGCGGAGCTTCAGTCCCGCGGCGCCGCCGCCCGGCGCAGGCGATCGTTGATCGCCTCGCCCAGCCCCTCCTCCGGCACCGGCGCCACCGCAATGGCGGCGAACGGTGGCCGGTCGAGGGTGCGCAGCATGGCGAACAGGTTGGCTGCCGCCTCCACCAGGTCCCCTGTGGGCGACAGGTTGAGGTCGGCGTCTGCCGGAACCGGTCCGAACCCCAGCAGCGCCTCGCCGGGCCTGCGCTCGGTCGCGCCGAGACG
>CALKHQ010000143.1 GCA_937988735.1 uncultured Alphaproteobacteria bacterium | reverse complement strand
CGGCGTCAGGCCGCTGCGGGGATCGTGGCGTCGGGAGAGCAGCCATGGCTTCCCGAGACCGCTCTGCACCCTGCATCGGCCGGCGCGCGGTTCTCGCTGCCGGCGCAACCCTTGTCGCGACGCCCGTCCTTGCCCAGCCGGACTGCACGCTGGGCGTGCCCGAGCACGAGCGCGGCCCGACCGTGTTCGGCGACTACGACCAGGTCGAGCTCGACGTAGCCTACGACCAGGACTTCTACCAGGCGCACATCGACCGGACGAACCAGCGGCTGAATGCGCTCAGCTACCTGGCGCGGACGCGCCTCGGCGACCCGGAGCGGGCGGCCTACGGCGAGGCGCAGTGGGAGGGCATGGACATCTACCGGACGTCGGGAAGCGGCCGCCCGGTCTTCGTGTTCATTCATGGCGGCACCTGGCGCTACCTGAACGCGGCGATCGCGGGCTTTGCGGCGGAGATGTTCGTCGACGCCGGCGCCCACTACGTGGCGCTCGACTTCGCCGACGTGCGGGCGATGGATGGCGACCTCGGCGCGCTGGCCGCCCAGGTCCGCAACGGTATCGCCTGGGTGGCGCACAATGCGGAGAGCTTCGGCGGCGATCCGGCGCGGATCTACGTCGGCGGCCATTCCTCCGGCGGCCATCTTTGTGCCGTGGCGCTGGTCACCGACTGGGAGCAGGACCACGGCCTGCCGGCCGACGTGATCAAGGGCGGGCTGTGCATGAGCGGGATCTACGATCTGGCGCCGGTGCGGCTGTCCTGGCGCCGGTCCTACATCGCCTTCACCGACGCGATGGAGGCGGCGCTGAGCCCGCAGCGCCATGTCGCGCGAGTGCGGGCGCCCCTTGTCGTTTCCTGCGGGAGTTACGAGACACCGGAATTCCAGCGCCAGGCGCGGGAGTTCGTTGCAGCGGCGACGGCAGCCGGCAAGGCGGTCACGCTCGTCCAGGCGCCGAACTTCCACCACCAGGACATGTGGGAGTCGCTCGGCAACCCCTACGGCCCGAACGGCCGCGCCGCACTGGCGATGATGGGCCTGGGGAAGGGCGGATCGTCCGGCTGAACGGTCTCAGCCGGGGACGGTCGGGTCGGCCCACCGGGTGTTCGGCACCATCGAGAACCAGCCCGGCCGCGCGGGGTCGCGGTCGTAGGGGTAACCGCCGAGCTCGCGGTAGAGCTCCGCATACTGCGCGAGCTTGTCGCGGTCCAGGGTCACGCCCAGTCCCGGCGCGGTCGGCACCGCGATCCGGCCGTCGCGATAGGTCATCTTGCCGCCGGCGATGATGTCGTCGGCGAGGTGGTGGTAGTGCGCGTCGGCGGCCAGCGCGAGGTTCGGGATCACCGCGCCCAGGTGCAGCATCGTCGCGAGCTGGATGCCGAGCTCCCCCGACGAATGGACGGCGACGCTGGTCTGGAAGGTCTCGCAGACGCCTGCTGCCTTCACGCAGGCCCGGATGCCGCCCCAGAAGGTGGTGTCGAGCAGGATGACGTCCACCGCGGGGTCGAGCGTGTTGGCGGCGAGCTGCTCGAAGTTCACCACCACCGTGTTCGTCGCCAGCGGAATGCGCACCGCCTCGCGCACCCGGCGCATGCCATTGAGGCCCCAGGTCGGGTCCTCATAGTAGTCGTTGCGCAGGTCCTCGATCGCCCGCCCGAAGCGGATCGCCTCCTCCACCGAAAAGGCGGCGTTCGGATCGAAGCGGACGCCGTCGCCGGGGAATTCGTTGGCGAGCGCGCGGAACAGCTCCAGCTCGTAGTCGGGCGGAAACACGCCGCTCTTCAGCTTGTGGGTGCGGAAGCCGTGCGCCTGCTTCAGCGCCCGGGCATGGGCGAGAAGCTGCTCGCAGGTCCGGACCTCGCCCTCGCCCGTCGTCTCGTTCGGCAGCCGGAAGAACAGGTAGCTCGCGAACTCGACCTCGTCGCGCAGCTTGCCGCCCAGCAGGTCGTACACCGGCACCCCGAGGAACTGGCCGACGATGTCGAGGCAGGCGAACTCGATCGCGGCGTGGAGCTGGGTGCGGTTGTTGTAGAGGCTGGCGGTCGGGTTGCAGATCTTGAACCGCAGCGCCTCCAGCTCGAACGGGTCGTGCCCGACGAGGTACGGCTCGAGCCCGCGGAACGCGGCCTCGGCCGACGCTCCGCCGCCGCCCATCTCGCCCAGCCCGACCAGGCCGACGTCGGTTTCGACCTCGATCACCGTGCGGACGAAGCGGCCCCAGTGGGCACCGTTGGAATGGCGCAGCGGCGCCTCCAGCGGTACGGTGACGGTGGTTGGCTTGATGGCGGTGATCTTCGGACGCTGCATCGGGACCCTTCCTCCGCGTTGGCGGGGCCGCATCCTGCGGCGGCGGCCGCGCGATGTCGAGCGATCCGCGTGCCCGCGCGTCATCGCGTCATGGTGGCGAAAGGCCGCCGCACGGAGCATTATGCGCGCGAGCGCGGACGCTGGGGCGGTGCGTTCCATGCTGTCGGGGGGACGAACACCGATGCCGGATCTGTCGCAGCCCGTCATGGGCGCGGGGGTGATGTTTCATCCCGTGCTGTTCGAGCACCATCCACTGCCGATGTGGGTGTGCGATCCGAACACGCTGCGCATCGTTGCCGTCAACGACAGCGCCGTCGAGCGCTACGGCTACCGCCGCGAAGAGTTTCTCGCCCTGACTGCCGCCGATCTCGGCGAGCCTGGGGACC